>JADZDL010000203.1 GCA_020851075.1 Planctomycetota bacterium
ATGGGGGGGCGGGTGGGATCTCGCGGAATTGCGGAATTGGTTGGTTTCTCTGCCTTGGGCGGCCTCATGGGCGCGGTGTCATGGGGGGCGATGAGGGAACAGGCACCATCTGGAGACCGGCAGACGCGGCGCTATGGTGCGCAGCAGGCGCCCGTAGCTCAGTCGGATAGAGCATCGCTTTTCTAAAGCGGCGGTCCCAGGTTCGATCCCTGGCGGGCGCGCCAGCTTCGCGCGCAGCGCGAAGCGGCGAGCCCGACAGGGCCCGGGTGTTGCGAGAGCCGCGCTGTGCGCGGCGCTCGCAAACGGCGATCCCCACTACGCATCCGCGGAAGGGTGTCGGCTTCGTGTGGAGCGCGAAGCGGCGATCCCCACTACGCATCCGCGGAGGGTGTCGGCTTCGCGTGCAGCGCGAAGCGGCAAGCCCATAGCGGTTCCGAGGCGGTGGGCGGGTCTGGCAGCTTTGGTGTTCCAGCGCGTCGACGCAGGCGAGACGTTCTGTAGGATCGCACGCCCGGCTTGAAGGACCGTTCGCCGCCCTCTGCCCGATGACCGACGCCAATCTCTCCAGCTTCCTCTGGTCCGTCGCCGACCTGCTGCGCAAGTCAGGCCAGCACTTCTACAACACCTCGCCGCTCGACCTGAAGAAGCTGGTCGGCGACCAGGACCACATCGGCGAGAACCTGCGCGCCTACCTGCAGGCGTTCTCGCCGGCCGTTCGCGACATCTTCGAGCACTTCGACTTCCACACCCAGATTGATCGGCTGCAGAAGGCCAACCTGCTCTACCTGGTCGCCGAGAAGTTCGGCTACCGCACGATCACTGTCGAGCGGCCCGAACGCGACGCGAAGGGCAAGGTCGTCCTGGGGACGAAGGTCGGCTACGAGATTCCGTTCAACCGGCACTTTTACGTGTTCAAACCGCCACGACCGTTGGCGGAGATCGACAAGGAGCCGAAGGTGGTGACGGATCGGATTCTGAAGATGATCGGGGGGCTGTCGCAGTGAGTGCTGACGAATCGCCCCGATCGAGCCTTGTGCTCTACCAGGATCCAGACGGCCGCACTCGGATCCAGTGTCGCTTCGAGGGGGAGACGCTCTGGCTGTCCCAGGCTCTGATCGCCGAGCTGTTCGCCGTCACAGTGCCCACCGTGAACGAGCACCTGAAGGGCATCTACGAGGACGCCGAGCTGCCGCGGGAGGCAACTATTCGGAGTTTCCGAATAGTTCGAACCGAAGGCACCCGCCAGGTTTCGCGCGAGATCGAGCACTACAACCTGGAGGGGATCCTGGCGGTCGGCTACCGGGTCCGCAGCCCGCGCGGCACGCAGTTCCGGCAGTGGGCGACCGCGCGTCTGGCCGAATTCCTGGTGAGGGGGTTCACCATGGACGACGAGCGGCTGAAGAACCCGCCCGGCCCCGGTGTGCCGGACTACTTCGACGAACTGCTGGCCAGGATCCGCGACATCCGCGCCAGCGAGCGGCGCATGTACACGCGGGTTCGCGACATCCTGGCGCTGGCGGCGGACTACGCGCCGAGCACTGAGGAGACGCAGCTGGTGTTCCAGATCGTGCAGAACAAGCTGCACCATGCGGTGACGGGAATGACGGCCCCGGAGTTGATCGCGAGCCGAGCCGATGCGAACCAGCCGAACATGGGCCTCACGACGTGGGGCGCGGGTGTGGTGCGGCGGCAGGACGTGACGGTGGCGAAGAACTACCTGTGCGAGAACGAGGTCACCGAGCTGAACCGCATCGTGGTCATGTTCCTCGACTTTGCGGAGGATCAGGCGCAGCGGAAGAAACAGGTGTTCTTGCGCGACTGGCAGCAGAAGCTCGACGAGTTCCTGCGGTTCAACGAACGGAACGTGCTGGGTGGCGCGGGCAAGGTGAGCCGCGAGGATGCGGATCGTAAGGCGGGGGAGGAGTACGAGCAGTTCGCGGCACGGCGGCGGGCGCACGCCGAGGCGGTGGGTGCGGCGGATGCCCTGCGGGCGTTGGAGGATGTCGCGAAGAAGCTGCCGAAGCGGAAGGGGCGCAAGAAGGGGAAGGAGGGTGAGTCGTGAGCTTCCCGAGGCATCCGGGTTGGACCATACGCGTGAGCCAACCCACGACTAGCCACCCCTAACCCGGCTTCCGCCCGACGACGATGCTGATCCACGCCTCGTCCATGTCCCCACGTTCCTTGCGGCGGAACACACCATTCCCGCCGCCGGTCTTCGTATCCGTGCCTTCCCACAGCACGTGCGTGTCGAGGAACCCAGCTTCCTCAAACAGCTCGCGCAGTTCCGCCAGCGTCCATAGCCGCCATTCGTAGATGAAGGCGTCGCGCATGCGGCTGCCGTCTTTGAATTCAAAGTGGATCGCGCACGTGATGTCGTGGGTGATCGGGTCGTAGCTGCGCTGTTCCCACAGGTAGGTGAAATCGCCGCGTTTGGTCTTGTCGGTCTTCTCCTGCATGACGTCGGGGCCGCCCCAGGCGTCGAGGAAGAGGATCCCACCGGGTTTCAGGGAGCGATAACAGTTCTTGATGTACTCACCGAGCTGTTTGCGGGTCTTGAATACTGAGTAACTAAAATTGAGCGCGAGGATCGCATCGGCCTTGGGCGAAGACACCTCGAGCACGTTCTTCTGCAGCAGTTGGAGGCGGCCCTGCTGTTCTTCGTTGAGAAGAGGACGCACATTGTGAATGCGGCCCCAGGCGAGGGTCGGCCAATGCAGGTCGACACCGATGGCGCGGTTCTCGGGGTTCAACTTCACGTGATGGCAGGCCATCAGCGCCGTGCCGCAGAAGTCTTCACGCAGGATGCGTAGCGGCCGCTTCGTGTATTTGAGGAACCAACGCGAGTAGAAGCGCACGTCGATTTCGGGGGCTTGCACTGCGCGCTGGTAGAGCACGTGGCGATCGGCGTTGCGCGAGGTGAGGACCGGCTTCCTGGCCTTCCTTGCCTTCTTGGCCTGCTGGTGGGGGCGGGACTTCGGTTGGGGACGTTTCGATTTCGGTTGGCGTGCGGCCATTGTGCAAGTGTTAGCGCACGAGCGCGCGTGACTCCACCATGCAGTGCAGTCGATGGGGCAGTGTTGCGGGTTGCGCTAGTTGGCGGGCGGGGATCGGCGCTTGGGCCAGCCGCGAAGACGTCCCGCGGTGGGCGGCGAAGGTGCTGCCGGTTGCAGGTCGAGCAACAGGTCGTGCATCGAGGGGTAGCCCTGGTTGCCCTTGCGCTGGCTACGTTCGGCGATTTGGCGCAGTTGGTCCAAGAGGGCATTGCCTGGTGAAGGCGGGGCGAGCGCGAGCATCGTGGCCACGAGTGCACCCAGGGCGCGGATGTCGTCGTGGGCGGTGGCGACCGTTCCGCGTAGGGCGGCGAAACCAAAACCGAGCAGGCGCGGCTGGGCGGGGCCTTCGAGCAGGATGCAGGTGGGGGACAGTTCGCCGTGGGCGAGGCCGAGGCGATGGGCTTGTCCGAGGGCGGTTGCGAGCTGCGTCGTGAGGGCGGCGAGGTTTGGCAGCCAGGCGGGGTCGGTGCAGGGTGGCAATACGCGCGGACCTGGGTGGCTCGGATCCTGCAGCTGCAGTTCTTCGGCCAGCGAAGGGCCTAGCACGTGCTCCATCGCGACCCAGAGCTGGTCGCCGCAATGGCCGTGTTCACGGACCGGGACCGGAACGCGCGAGGCGAGGTGGCTGGCGCCGTGGGCTTGCCGCACGAACTGCATGAGGCCGAGGTCGTGGTGGTTTGCCGAGGTCAGGAGCAGTTCGATGCGCGCCCTGCGGCCCGTCGTCGGGTCGCGGCCGAGAAAGAGGTTGGTGCCGAGCTGCTGGTCGATCTGGTAGGGGCCGAGGGTGGAGGGCGGGCGGGGCGGCAGCACCTCGCTGAGTTCGGGCGGTTCGAGGAAGTCGTCCGTGGGAGTGGTGGCAAGCAGGTCGGCCACCTCGGACAGGAGGGACGCATCCTCGCCGCAGGCTTCGCGCAAGAATGCGGGTCGTTCCGTAGCGGGCAGGTCGAGCGCGGAGCCAAACAGGTCGCGAACCAGGAGTGCGCGCGTATTCATGGCCCGAGTTCCTTGGCGAGCCGGGCGCGCGCGAGTTGCCACCAGCGCTGCACGGTGGACAGAGAAACCTGCATCGCCTCCGCGCATTCGGGCAGGCTGAGCCCGGCGAAGAAGCGCAGGTCGATGAGCCGCACCGAGTCCGGGTCATCCCTACCGATGCGCTCGATGGCGTCTGAGACCTGCAGCAGATCGCCGACGCGCGCTTCGTAGCGGTCGAGGATGAGGTCGAGCAACGGCTGGCTGGTGGCGATGTGGCTTTCGCGCCGCGCGCGGCTGCGCTTGTGGTCGATGAGCAGGTGGCGCATCACGCGTGCCGCCGTGCGCAGGAAGTGTTGTCGCTCGAAGACCCGGTCGGGGGATTGGCCCGCCATGGCGAGGTAGGCTTCGTTGACGAGGACCGTTGCACGCAGCGAAGGGTCACACGAGCCGCGCGAGATGCGCCTGGCAATCAGGTGCAGTTCCGCGTGTACGGCGGCAAACAGCGCATCGGTGCGCATGGCCGGCGGCGGTGGCGGGAGATCTTCGGCAGACGGCATGCGGGAGGGGCAGGCCCCGGATTGCGACCTTGGCGCAGTCTAGGCGACCGGACCGGTTGGCAATAGCCCGGAATGGGGCTCCCCGGGGTCGGGCCCGGCCGGTTGCGCGAACGGTTGGGTCGGTCGGGTTCGGCGCCGCACTGGCTGGCCCAGCCTCCGTACCCCGAAGACGCCTGGCCGTGCAGCCACGATTACCTGACCAGCGGCACCGTGAGTCGTTGGGAGCTTTGAAACAGCAGATTCGACGTGTCCAGCGACCACACCTGGAAGTGCAGGGTCATCGTTGGCAAGTGTTCGGGCAACGGCATATTCCAGGAAGTGGATGCGCCAAAGCCGAGCGGCAGGGTGCCGAGGTATCCGACCGCAGTATCGACCAAGAGGCTGCACCCTTGGGCGACGGCCGGATCGAGGATAGGGAGGCTGGCCGTATTGAATGATAGCAGCGGGAAGTGCAGGTTCGTGTTCTGGGAGGGCGGAGTCGTGATCGTCAGAGCCGTGAACTCGCTGCCGATCAGGTGATTGGCTGCAACATCCAAATGGGAAGTGGTGCCCTGCCAATTCACGGCGCTCGGCCTGCATACCGTACCGTGCCAAGAAAGTGGCGACGTCGATGGCTGTGTCAGGCCGGTGTCGTAGACAGTGAGTGTTCCACTCGCGACCTGGCCGTAGGCGATAGCGGCAACGCCCGCAACACTGATTGGTCGAGAGAATGCACAGGCCAGGTTGGACAAGCCGCCGCCTGAGGCTACCACCGCCACCACGGGGCCTTCCAGGGCCTTGCCTTGGAAGCCGACACGGCCCGTGAAGCCAAACTGGGTCGACCCGGTTTGTCGAAATACATAGACCCAGTGCGATAGGGTGTCTGAGTCCATCGATATGCCATTTGGTTCCTTGCTGGCGGATTGGCCCTGGGAGACGATCTCGGCGGGATAGTTGCCAGCGACCGAAGGGCTGGCGGCGGCGTGTTCCCAATCGAATCGCTCGATGCGAATCTCCTGCCCGGCAGTGCCCACGGCCGGCACGGTGGCGTCGCTCGTCGAGAAGAGCACCGCATACCGCCCATTGTGGCCCGCAACCTTGGGGCCGAGTTGGTGCCGGGGGCCGAGGATGCCGACGCTGCTCGTCCACGTCCCCGCGCCAAGGGTCGCCGCCGCGTCAATCCGTCGGCCCACCAGGTCCCAGTCGTCGTTGGCAATGCCGTTGTTGAACTGCTGCCAGATGCAGATCCACGAGAAGGCGGATCCGCCTTCGGCGACCTGGTTGACCGTTGGGCGTTCGCAGTCGTTGGCTCCACCTTGGGCCACGACCACCTCGGTACTCCACTGGCCAAGCGACGTTGCGGTGTTGAACTTGCGGGCGACGATCGAACTGCCGGACGTCTCGGCAAAGTTGGCCGTCGGGGTGACTTCGCGCTGGAAGGCCACCAGGAAGCTGTCACCGCTAGCGCCATCCATGATACCGCCGACCGTCGGCCGCCAGTCGTGAACGTTGCTGGCGTTGATCAGGCCGATGCTCGTGGTTCTCAGGGAGACGTCTGACTGCAGTCGCAAGTGCGCGCGCAAGCGGCTCACTCCAGCCGCGAGGGACCGGTAGACCAGCAGATACTTGTCATTGGCCGAGATGGGCGCCACGGCCGGTTGCTCCGCAGAGGCGCCAACGGTGAGGTCGGCAAACCAGATGCCGTTCGTGTTGTTGCCGGCCAAGAACAGGTCGCTGTCGCCTGACGCCACCCAGCGGGTGTAGGCGTAGGCAGGTTGAATGCCGATGGCCGTGGGCGTGGCCATCGCAACCTCGGATGAGGCGACGCTGCTGCCGTTGGGACCTGAGTGACCTGTGCTCAGCAGGGGGTCGACCAGCAGCGGGAACACTGCCGTCGCGACGTCGGCGCTGGCGAGTTGCAGGCGGACCTCACTGCCTTCGCACCACGTTGTCATCGGCCAGTGCCGACCGCGGGCGTCGATCGCCGTGGCGGCGCCATACGTGACCACGGGGTGGCCCTCCGCATCGGACAAAACGAGCGGGCCATGGCCGAGAACCCGCGGTTCGCACCGAAGCCCGTGCAACTCACCGCGCACCGTCAGATCGCCGGTTTGGGGGGCGCGGGCGATGACGAAGGTCTGCTCGAGGCCTTCGCTGCGCACGTCATAGGCTTCGACCACGTTGCCGTGGTCGTACTCGACGCGGTAGTTCGAGGTGGCAAGCCGCGGCGGACGCCCATCGAGCAGTTCGTGTTCGCCGATGCGCACGGACGTGGTCGTCCAGCGCACTTCCTGCATGCGCGGATACTCGGCGCCGAGGTAGGGGATGAAGCGCACCCCGTCATGGAACGAGGCTTTGTAGCTGGCGCCGGCGGCCCAGAGTTCCCCGGTGGCACGGCCATCGGTCAGGGGCTCGTGCACAGGGCAAATCGCCATTGGCAGCGGGGAACCCGTCAGTTGGGCTACCGGATGTTCCGGAGCGGACTGGGCAATCAGGCCGTGCAGGCTGAATGCAACGAGCAGGAAAGGACTGAGGGTCGGGTGGTTCATGGGAGTGCCCAGAGTCATCCGAAAGCCGGCGGCGATGTGGCAGCCAAAGGCACCGATTCTCCCCACGATTCGATTGCCACGTGCGCGACTCCAGCCGGCGTGGTGCGCTTCTCGCCTCCGAAAAAAAGCTCCCCGGCTTCCCACCGACCGACTGTCGGGGGAAGCCGGGGAGGTGTTCCCCTTTCCGATCGAAGTTCGGCTGCGGACACAGGGTGCCCGCAGTCCAGGAATGTTGTGGTGCCGTTGGCCCGCGGGAGGGCGAGCCGGAGCGAGAGAGCGAGCGGCAAACCGGGGTGCAGGTCCGGAGTGCCGGTGGGCATGAGGAAGAGCGTTTCGAGGGTGCCGTTCTGGTCAGGAAATCCGAGAAATGCTGCGTTAGCCTGTGCCAGATCGTGGCTCACCGCGCCGAGTTGCCAGCAAACGCCCATGGGAACGGGCTCCCCGCGTCGCCGGTTCTGTCGGCGCCGAGAATCGGTCTCGTTGGCGCTGGGCGCAGCAAGAACGGACTGGGCCCGTTTCTGGCCGCGGCGTGCGAAGCGGCGGGCGCGCGCGTGGTTGGCGTGTCGGGCCGGAATCCGGCGCGGGCGGTCGAAGCGGCTGAGCAGCTGGTGGGCCGGCTTCAGCATGCGGTCGCGGCGTATTCGTCGGCCCGTCTCCTGGCCCAGCATGTGGATGCCCTCGTCATCGCTTCGCCGGCCGAGGCGCATGCGGAAGGCCTGGTTGCCGCGTTGGCGACTGGCGTGCCGTGTTTGTGCGAGAAGCCGCTCGTGCCCGTCGACCGCACCGCGGACGGCCTGGCGCTCTGCGAAGCGTTTCGGCGGCGTGGCATCCTGCTCGCGGAGAACTGCCAGTGGCCCCAGGTGCTGCCGGCCCTCTGGCAGCTGCATCCGGGCCTGCAGGAACGGCCCGTACAGACGGTCGCAATGGGCCTGGGCCCATCGCAGGCGGGGCGCGCGATGATCGAAGACTCGATCTCCCATGTGCTCAGCGTCGTGCAGGCGCTGGTCCCGTTCGGCATGGACACCGCGGTCGCAGGCGTGCGGCAGACCGATGCGGGGGAGCGGGCCGAACAGAACGTGGTCACCTTCCGCATGGTCGAGGGCGCCCGCGAGGTCGCCGTCGAGCTGCATCTGCGGCGTTGCCCCGTCCAGCCGCGGCCTGCGTGGCTAGCCGTGAACGGCGCCCGCATCGACCGTCGTATCGGGCCCAACTACGAACAGTCGTTCGTGGCTGCAAACGAGTCAGTTCCAGTGTCGGATCCGCTGCACCAACTCGTGTATGCTTTTGTCGCCCACCTCACACCCAGGAATCGTGAACGAAGCCCAGCAACCGTCGCCTCCCCGGCACTCCACGAGCTCATTGCCGTCCGACTCCGCTGCCAGGAAGCCATCTTCCGCGGCCTCGAACGCGGTTCCCGTGAATTCGGGGCCGGGGGGGGATAACGCCGCCGCAGGTGGCAACGCCGCAAGTCGGGGCGTCGAAGTCGTGCATGACTTCGCGCAGAAGCTCCAGCAGCCGAGTTTGTGGCCGCGCGTCGTCGACTATGTGCGTTGGCAGCGCGCCCTTCGCGAGGCCGAAGCGGCGGGTGTGCAGGCGCCGGACCTGCCGGACCTGGCACCACTGTCGATCAACCTCGACCTCACGACGGCGTGCAACTACGCGTGTGACCATTGCATCGACTGGGACATCCTCAACAGCAAGGTGCGGCACGAAGACGACGAGCTGCGGGCCTCGATCGAACGCATGGCCGCGCGCGGCCTGCGCAGCGTGATCCTCATCGGCGGTGGGGAACCGACGTTGTACCCCGGCTTTGTTTCGTTCGTCGAGTTCTGCAAGCAGCTCGCGTTGCAGGTCGCCGTCGTCAGTAATGGCAGCCGCAACGACCGCATCCTGCAGGCAGCGCCGTTCTTCACAGCGGGCGATTGGGTGCGCTTGTCGCTGGATGCGGGCAGCAACGACGTCTGGCGGCGCATGCACAACCCGTCGAGCAAGACGTTGACGCTCGATGAGATCTGCGGCTGGATCCACAAGATCAAGGCCGTGAACCCGGCCCTGCAGCTCGGCTTCTCGTTTGTGATCACATGGCGCGGTGGCAGCCGCGGCGACGTGAAGATCGTCGAGAACATCCACGAGATGGTGGCGGCGGCGGCGCGCGCCCAGGAAGCCGGGTTTGACTACATTTCCTACAAGCCGTTCCTCGAGCGCCAGGCCGATGGTTCGGAGGTCATGGATCCGGCGAAGACCGAGCAGGAACTGCAGGCCGTGATTGCCCGCATCCAGCAGAACCTCGAAGAGGCTCGCGCCGCGGCGCCCGGTGGTTTCCGGGTGCTGGCCAGCACCAACCTGCGCGTGCTCATGGCGGGCAACTGGCGCGATTTCACGCACCAGCCAAAGACCTGCCACATGCAGATGCTGCGCCAGGTGCTGACGCCGCTGGGCACGTTCAATTGCCCGGCGCACCGCGGCGTCGAGAAAGCGCAGGTCGGCGGCAAGGACCTGTGGGCGGTGCCCGCCGCGGCCCAGCACGCGACGGCTGGCATCCTCGGTCGCTTCGATGCCAGCGTCGAGTGCCGGGAGGTCACCTGCCTCTACCACGGCACCAACTGGTGGGTCGAAGAGCTCATCAAGGCCAGCGCGCCGCTGCCGGACGAAGCACCCGGGGCGGAGCGCGGCGACTGGTTCCTGTAGAACTGGTTCACAAAGCACAGGCCGCTGCCCGGCAATACGCGCGGTTTTTCGCAGGCGCACAGCGCCCCGGGCCGGTAAGGCATTGGGCCTCCGATGGCTCACCCGCAGGTCGTTCGCGTCTACAGCACCTACCAGGACCCCGATTACGAATCGCCGTGGCAGAGCGTAGCGCCGCGCGGCAGCACGGGTTCGGGGGTGCTGGTGGGGCCGATGGAGATCCTGACCGGCGCGCACGTGGTCGCCAACGCGACGTTCGTGCAGGTGCAGAAGCAGAGTGATCCGGCGAAGGTCACGGCGCGCGTTGTCGCGATCAGTCACGACAGCGACCTCGCGCTCCTGCGCGTCGACAATCGCAGTTTCAGCAAAGGCATCCGTCCGGCCGTGATCGGCGAATTGCCGCGCCTGCGCGATGCCGTGCAGGTGGTCGGTTTCCCGATCGGCGGCGAAGAGGTCTCGATCACCGAAGGTGTCGTCTCGCGCATCGAAGTGCAGCGCTACGAACACAGCCAGCGCCATCTGCTCGCGGTGACCGTCGACGCGGCGATCAACGACGGCAACAGCGGTGGCCCGGTGTTCGCGCGCGGCAAGGTGGTCGGCATCGCGTTCCAGTCGCTGCCCGATGCCGAGAGCATTGGCGAGATGGTGCCAGCCCCGATCCTGCGCCGGTTTCTCGCGGGCGTGCGCGCGGGGCGAGCTCCCGATGTGCCGGGCATCGGCGTCACCACGCAGCCACTCGAGAATCCGGCCCTGCGGCGCCATCTCGGCATGCGCGACCGGGATTCCGGCGTGCTCGTCACCGCCGTGCAGTTTGGTTCGAGTGCGTGGGGCCTCATGCAACGCGGCGACGTGTTGATGCGGCTCGACGGCATGCGCATCGCGGACAATGGCACCGTGCAGTACCGCGGTCGCTTCCGGTGCCAGTTTGATGTCGTCGTCGGCGATCATCACGCGGGCGACATCGTCGAAGCGTTGATCCTGCGCGAGGGCAAACCGCGCGTGGTCAAGCTGACGATGGCGAAGATGGCGTTGCTCGTGCCGCGCACCGAGTACGAGTGCATGCCGTCGTGGTTCCTATTCGGCGGCCTCGTGTTCCAGCGGCTCACCGCGGAGTACCTGCGCATCTGGGGCGAGCAGTGGTGGGACAAGGCTCCGAAGGAGCTGCTGCACCTCTACCACAGTGGCGAACGGCGACCCGATCGGCAGGAGATCGTCGTGCTGCAGCAGGTGCTCGCCGACGCCGTGAACGTCGGTTACGAGCCGTTCACCAACGATGTCGTAGTCGAGGTCAATGGGGTGATGCCGGTCGATCTGCGCGATTTCGTGAAGCGCATCGACGAGGCCGAAGGCGAGGTGGTGCTGCGGCTGTCGAGTGGGGCGACGGTGCTGTTCCTCGCGCGCGAGGCTCGCGCCGCGCATGAACGCATTCTCACGCGGTACCATGTGCCCGGGGATCGTTCGCCCGATCTGGCGGTAGCACCGCGCGTTGCCGCAAAGGTGGCAAAGCGTAAAACGCGCCGTTTGCGTTGATTGCCCATTGTCGGGCCGTGGGCAGTAGGATGGGCCGCACATTCCTATGCATCGCACCCTGTCCTTCTTGTTTGCCGCACTTGTGCCGGCGTGTGCCACGTTCGCCCAGACCACGACAGTCCAGCTCACGCCGAGCCTGGACAACACACTCTATGAAAGTGCCGCCGGCTCGCTGAGCAATGGGGCAGGGCAATACCTGTTCGTCGGCAAGACGGCCCAGGGCGCCGTGCGTCGGGCATTGATCGCGTTTGATGTGCTCGCTGCGATCCCGCCCAAGTCGCGCGTCGTCGATGTCGAGCTGCGGCTCGTGTCCTCGCGCAGCACTGCGTCAGGCCCGATCCAGGTCGAACTGCATCGCGTGGCGACCCAGTGGGGTGAAGGCACTTCGATCGGCGCTTCCGGCGAAGGTGGCGGCGCCCCCGCAACGGCCGGCGACGCGACCTGGACGCACGGTGTGTTCCCGACGCTCGCCTGGCAGAACGTCGGCGGCGACTTCGTCGGCGCGCCGAGTTCGGTGACCTCGATGCCCGTCACCGGTGCGTTCACGTTCACGAAGAGCGTCGAGCTCATTGCCGACGTGCAGGACTGGCTCGATGGCCGCTACTCGAACTACGGCTGGCTCCTGAAGACCGATGAAGTCGGTTCGAACACGTCCCGTCGTCTCGACAGTGGCGACAACACCGAGCCGACCGGTGTCGTGCCGCAGCTCACGGTGACGTTCTTGCCGCCCGGCACCTACCAGTCGTTTGGCACCGGTTGTTCGACGAGCGGCAACATGCCGTTCACGCAGACGATCGCTGGCCAGGTCGTGCAGGGCCAGACCGCCACGTTGACGCTCACGAGTGGTGTGCCACTCGGGCTCTACGTGACGCTGCTGTCGTACGACGTGCTGCCCGAGCCAAACCAGATCGATGTCGGTTGCTACTGGTGGCTGCGTCAGATGCCGTTCCCGAACCTCGGCATCCGCTTCCACGACACTACGGGGACGTCGACGGAGACCATTCCGATTCCGTTCTCGACGGCGCTGTTTGGTCTGCCGCTGGCGATGCAGTCCATCCTGGTGGACTTTGCAGAGCCTCGGCAGTACGCGCTGTCGAACGCGCATCTGGTGTGCATCGGCTGAGTTCGCGGTCCGCGATCGCGACGTCTGGTTGCGCGTGCAAGTGCGCCGCGCGCATCCAGAAACTCGCCAGCAGTTCGTGGAACGTAGCTGGGGAGCCGCCGTCGTGCAGTTGTGGGCGCACAGCCGCCGCGGTCACTGCTGGACTGGCCTGATGCGCCGCGCGAGCGAGTTGTCGCCCGACACCCAGCGCGATGCCCTGGTTGGCGTGGTAGGCGAGACGGGCCGGGCCAGTCTGGACCACTCGCCCGTAGGCCGCGAACGGGGCCGCGCCGAAGATCACCGCGGCCTGCCGCAGCGCCCGCTGGTTCGTGGCCTGGATCGAGAGTTCTGCCTCGGTGAGGTGGAAGCGCAACTCCCTGGTCAGGGGATGCACGACGCGGCGTCGAACGGCGCCGAGAACGTCAAACTGCGTGTGCACCGCTTCGACCGCGCCGAGCCCCACGAGCCAGGGTTCCGGCGGGTCACCGGCGCGCAGGTTCCGGATGGCATGGTGCAGGGGTTCGCCGAGCATTGCCGCTGCCTCGGCGGGAGTCGGTGG
This sequence comes from Planctomycetota bacterium, assembly GCA_020851075.1. Classification (GTDB taxonomy): domain Bacteria; phylum Planctomycetota; class UBA1135; order UBA1135; family UBA2386; genus JADZDL01. Next base: position 12,987 of record JADZDL010000203.1, read on the forward strand.
GCCGCAGTGGCGGGCGCGGTCGAGCACGGAGGTGAGTTCGAGCAGGGTCACCGGGGCTGGGCCCATGCCGCGCGCGCCCAGGCGGGCGATGACCTCTTCGTCCGTGCGGTGACCGCGCAGCTGCAGGCTGCGGCGGTCGGTGGTGATGCCTAGATCCCGCAGCAACTCGGCGGCGCTGCCTTCCCGCAGCGTGTAACCGATGGGGTCCGCGGGCACTTGGAGCGCTGGGATGGTCTGCCAGGGCTCGCTGCCGAGGCGATGCCGCAACGCCGTAAGTGTCGCTAGATCCGCACCATGGGCGAATACGAGCAGCAGGGGCTGGTTGCCGGGCGCCATGACGATGGTCCTTCTTCGGCTGCGGTCGCCACCGGTCTGCACGGGATCCCGGGGCGGGGATTCTTTATGCCGGGGAACTGCGCACTTCATCCCAAGGCTGCTAGACTTCTTCCCGCCCAGCCTTGCCTCTGGGTCCTCGCCCTCCGCACCTCAGGATCCGCATCTCGATGGATTTGTTCCGGTCTTCGGCCACCATGCTGGCCACTGCCGCCCTGCTCATCGCCCAGGCGCCTTCGCGTCCCGATGTCATCCGGAATCCGAGTACCGATCCTGAGTTGTTCGGTCGGTTGTTCCCGAGTCGCGTGCACACGGTCATCAAGGCGAGTTACGACCCGGACGACCGGGTGTCGGCGCCGAGCCAGGGCAACGACGATGGTTTCTCGGGGCAGAACCACTGCGAGTCCTACCGCGCCTACGAGAACGGCAGTCCGATCGCGATGCTGGCCGACTTCCAGGGGCGCGCGGGCGTGCTGGGCCTGTTCTTCCGCAACTTCTGGAGCGACTCGGGTGGCATCCCGATGATGCCCGGCGAGAACAACCGCACGCGGATCTGGGTCGACGGCACGGTCCGTCACGACCAGCCGCTGGCCGACTACTTCCGCAACCCGAACGACCCGCGTGGTCAGATCGCACCGTTTGCGGGCCCGTTCACGCGGCATCGGTCGGGCGGACACCTCACGCACGCCCAGCTGCGTTGGAACCAGAGCTTCAAGCTCGGGCTCGATGATGACGCGTTTGCGAATGCGGCGCGGTTCCATCGAGTTGCGGCGACCCTGGCGTCGCCCGAAGGCGAATTGCCGATCGCCGATCTCGCGGGCTGGGAGTGGGTGGCGGAGCGGGCGGGCAGCTGGCCGCACAACTTCGCGCGTAATGCGCAGTCGACGGTGCTGCAGGTGGCCGGCAACGGCGGGCGCAGCAGTGTGCAGCTCACGGGGCCCGCAACGCTGCTCGAAGTGACCTGCGAAGTGCCCGCCCACGCCGATTGGACGGGGCTCTGGGCGCGCTTCTCGTGGGACAATGCGGCCCAGCCGCAGGTGCTGATGCCGCTGCGCCTGCTCGGCGCCATGGTGGCGCCGCCCTACCAGTTTCCGATCGCGAGCCTGCTGCTCAACAACGACGGCGACCGCCGCATCACTTGCTACTTCCCGATGCACTTCGCGCAGAACGCGCGACTGGAGATCGAGAATCGCAACGCGCAGGCCGTGCCGGTGACGCTGACCTACGCCGCCAAGCCGGGGCCGCACCCCGAGCCATGGGGCTACTTCACCTCGTCCTATCGCGCCGAGACCACCGGCACGGGCGAGCCGTTCCTGGGCCCGCACCTCACGAACTGCCACGGCATGCTGCGCTTCGTGATGCTCGAGGACAACGCCGACACCACCAACCGCATCCCCGACATGCACATGTCGCACCTCGAAGGGGACCTGTGTGTGCGCATCAACGGCAACCGCGGTGCCGACCACTCCTTTGACGCGTCGGAGACGAGCATCGGGCGGTGGGGCTGGTACCTCACGCCGGCCGACCAGCCGTTCGTGTCGGATACTTCGTTCAACTCCGCGGTGATGCTGCGTGGGCTGCCTAGTGGTGCGGTCGAGGGGCGCCGGGTCATGGGGTCGACCTTCGTGTTTGATCCCGTGCACTTCGTCGATGGCATCAAGATGGTGCTCGAGCACGGTGTGCAGAACGACAGCAACGCGGACTACGCGTTCCTCGCGTTCTTCTACGTGCAGCCCGGGGCGGCGCGCCGCACGATCGCCGAGATCGATATCGGCAACACCTCCGTCTACAGCCCGCAGGGTGAACCGCGCAACCAGGTCGCGTTCACGGCGTGGAACACCTACTCGCGGCAAGGCACGTTCCTGCGCGACCAGTTCTTCGGCACGCCGCCGATCACCGAGACGGTGCGCCACATCCGCGACTTCCTGCGCTTCTCCGTGCGGCGTCCCGTCGACGGCAGCACCTCGCGTGGCCTCGCGATCGGCCTGCGCCTCGACCGCCTCGGTGGCCCGACGTTGGGTCTGTGCCAGGCGGACGTGTTTGTCGATGGCCGCCCGGCCGGGCTGCTGCACGTCTACACGCACAACGATGTGTTCGTGTGGGCGGAAGGTGGGGAATGCGAGGTGGAACTGCCGCGCGGACTCACCGACGGCAGGTCAGCGGTCACGGTGGAGTTGCGGCCGCGTGCGGGCTCGGATCCGCTGCAGGTGGCCCGGGTCTGGGTGTACGAGTACACGAAGTAGGGGCCGCACGGTTGTGTGGTAAGGTGCAAGCGCCGTCGAGGACGGCCGTGCCCGCCGCGTGCACCTTCTGCCAGCATTTGCTCACGGACCAGTTCCAAGATGGCTGACCGCCTGACGACGAAGACCCCCGGTGCCTTGCTCGATGTGCTCGCTGCGCATTTCTCCACGTGGAGCAGGAACACGCTGAAGCAGCGGCTGCGGCTCGGCTGTGTGCAGGTGAACGGCCAGGTGGTGAGCCGGCACGACCACGCGCTGCTGCAGGGCGACATCGTCGAGATCGTGGCCAAGGGGCAAGGTGAAGCGGCGCGCGAACAGGCGCCGTCGTTGCCGGTGCTCTACTCCGACGACGACCTGATCGCCGTCGACAAGCCGGCGGGGTTGTTGTCGGTGGCGGCCGAAGACCAACGCCAGCACCACGCACTCGGCATCGTGCGCGATTCGTTGTCGCGACCCGGGCGCCCGGCGCTGCTGTGGCCCGCGCATCGACTCGACCGCGAGACCTCGGGCGTGCTGCTGTTTGCGCGTTCGCGCGAAGTCTGCGATCTCGTGCAGGCGGAGTGGGGTTCGGTCGAGAAGACCTACCTCGCGATCGTCGCGGGGCGACCGACGCCGCCCGAAGGCCTCATCGATGTGCCGCTGTGGGAAGACCAGACGCTGCGGGTGCGCGCCGGGGAGCATGCCGACGCCAAGGACGCGCGCACCCGGTATCGCACGCAGCGCACGACGCGGTCGCGCGCACTGCTCGAGGTAAAGCTCGAAACGGGCCGCAAACACCAGATTCGCGCGCATCTGGCCCACATCGGGCACTCCATCGTCGGCGACGAACGCTACGGCATTCGCGACGCGCGGCTTGGTTTGCACTCGGTGAGCCTCGTGCTGCGGCATCCGCGCACGGGCAAGGAATTGTCGATCGCGTCGCCGCCGCCGCCGGCATTCCTGGCGTTGCTCGCCGATCGGTAGGTCACTCGAGCGTGACAAACAGGCTGTCGTGGGCAAACAGCAGCACGAACAGTTCGCGCAGCGTGGCCTCGTCGCGCAGCGTGGAAGGCAAGGCCTTCTGGTCGCGCAGGAACTCGCGAACGCGATTGAGGCACTGCGCATCGGCGCGCAGGCGGACGTCGGCGTAGCTGGCGGCGGTCGGTAGTTCGGTGCGTTCGAGGTGGTCGTGCACGTTCTGGCGCAGCCGCAGGGCGGTGCCATACGGCGTGAGCCCGAACGCGATCGGCAGTTCTTCGAGCGGGTCGGCCCACGGTAACCAACGGCCCAATTGGCCTTCGAGATCGCGCAGGCCGAGTTCGGGGTGGCGGCGGTCGCGTTCGAAGGCCGCGAACAGGTGCGCGTAGAGTGGATTGGGCGCGCGGCGGCCGACCCGGAGGGCGCTGGCGTGCGCGAGGCACGCCGATTCGGCCGTGAAATCGCGGTGCGCGGGCAAGTGCGAGCCGTGGTCGGCACCGCCGAGCACGAGCCCGGTTGCCGCGAGGCGATCGAGTTCGCTGTCCCTTCGCAGGTCGCGCGCATCGCGGGGGCGCAGTTGGATGGCGTCTTCGCCCGTGCGCGTCGGCAACGCACCCCCGAGCAGGCGCAGGCGCTGCAGGCGCAGCCGATGGCGCAGGGAGGTGCCTTCGCCGAGGAACAGCGGGTGTGGTCGCGGGTTCTGCACCTCGCGGGCCGGGGCGTCACTGCGGCGTGCACAGACGACGAAGTTGCCGCGCAGCTCCTGCCACAGATCGAGGTAGTCGAGCACCGAACTCTGGCTCGGCTCGGGCAGGTCGAGCCGTTCGGCCATGCGGTCCGGTTGGGCCCAGGGTCGATGGAACCAGAAACCGGGCTCGAGACCCGCCTGCGCGAGCAGTTCGCCGAGCTGGTACGCAGTGAAACCCCGGTCCCCGGCGTGCAGGAATCCATCGACGACGCCGGCGTCGTTCCTACTGTCGGCGTAGCTCGTGAAGGCGTAGCGCAGCGGGTGCGACTTCGGCAGGCTCTTCATGAGGCCGCGCAGGGCGCTCGGGTGCGCGCGGTCGTTGGCGTGCAGAGAAAGCAGGCGCGCGACCCGCTGGATCTGGAACACACGCGCGCGCGACCAGTGCGGGTAGACCATGAGCCGCAGCACACCGCGGTCGGTCAGCCGTTCGCGTAGGGCGCACAGCGTGGCCTGCGGGTCGGGCAGATTCATGAGCACGCCGTAACACTCGATGAGGTCAAAACGGCCCTCGGGCCACGTCGACGGCTCGGCGAGGTCGACGGGCGCAAACTGCACGTGCCGTTGGCCATGCACGCGGCAGCGGCGTTTGGCGATGGCGAGGCTCGTGCGGCTCAGGTCGCAGGCGACGATCTCGGCATGCGGGTTGGCGAGCGCGAACGCGTACGGCTCGAACGTGCCGCAGCCGGCGATCCAGATGCGCGGGCGTTTGGGCGCGGGGCCGCTGCCGCAGCGGTCCCAGAGCCAGTCGGTGTGCAGTTCCCACGGGTGCGTGCTCGGCAACGAAGCGAGCAGCGGGACCTGCGGGTAGGGCCATGCTTCGTACTGCGTCTGCAGCACCTGGGACTTCGTCGTGGTGGTCATGCCTGCTGCCGGTCCTATCGGCAGTTCCGGTGCGCAAGCTGTGCTCTGCGTGGCCGCCGGACCGCGGTCGGCCGCTCAGTCCGGGCTGCCGTCGTACATCTCGGCGATCTCGTCGCGGGCGGCGTCCAGGTCATCGGGCGTCTTGACGGGCAGGAAGCGCGTATCGCGGCCGCTGCGCCGCACCTGCACGAAGTCCGTGGCGAGGTGCGCGGTCATTTCGCCGATCAGGTGCTCGATCTGCACGGCTTTCCGTTCCTCGACGGTCTTCTCGACGTAGTACCAGCCGAGGTCGAAGTCGCGATCGAGCGCGGCCGCTGAGAACGTGAAGGTGTTGGCGTTGAAGACGTCGACGATGTTGGGGTCGAAGTCGGCTGGATACCGCACCTGTTCGACGAGCTGGGTGCGGCCCTGGTAGAGGAACGGGCTGCCGCCGACGTCCTCGGGCCACTTCGGCGCGACTTCGGCCGTCACTTCGGCCTTGGACTTGATGTGGTGGCCGAGGATCAGCGGGTTGATGCGCGCGCCGAGGTTGTCGACGTTGCGCACGAGCAGGTAGCGGCCGCCATTGGCCAGGAAGCGCGCTAGGCAGCCACTCTTGCGGAAAGCGGCGGCGAAGTCGCCGTGGCCGGGGCCGTACGGCGAGATGTCGCCGTTCTGGCGGTGGAAGAGCTGGCCCTGCTTGTCCATGCGCACGGACACGAACTGCGTGAAGTGGTGGATCTGCGCGCTGTCGGCCCCGAACTGGTCGAGTTCCTCGAAGTGTTCCTTGGTCGCGGTGTCGGTCGCGAAACTGTTCATGAGGAAGATGGGCACGTGGCCACCGCACGTCTCCTGCGCCAGCAAGGCATCTTCGACGCAGAGGCCGAGGAAGGTGCGCGACTTGCCGAGCACCGGCACGATGCCCTTCACGACGCCGCCAAAGCGGGTGGCCATGCCGCCGTTGAGTACGACGACGCCGAGCTGGCCCTGGCGGATCGCGTCGCGGCCGATGCGGGTGAGTTCCGCCGCGGTCTTGCTGGTCGTCGAGGGCAGCTTCTGGATCGAACCCGGTGGGGGCGCCAGCAAGTCACCGGTGACGGCGTTGCTCGCGAGAGAGAGTCGCCCGGCGGCGACGTCCGATTGCCATCGCGCAAACAACTCGGCGTCGAAGCCGAACTGCTGCAGGAAGGCGAGTTGTTGCTCGTTCAATCCGTTCAAGGCCGTCCCAGGCTATCCGGGAAGGCGTTCCGTGGCGAGCCTGCAGACGCTACACCTTGGGCCATGGCAACCCGCGGTGGCATCGAGACTGCAGCCCACCTGTTGGCCCCCGAAGCGCAGCTCCTGGGGCTGCCCGGGATCGGGCCGGCGACGGCGCGTCGCCTGGCCACGGCCGGGGTGCACACGGTGCTCGATCTGGCGATGTTCTTTCCCCGGCGCTACCTGGCCCTGCAGGCGATCGAAGCGCCGCAGGAAGCGGCGATTGGCAGCCTCGTGCGCTGTGCGGGCACCGTGCAGGCGGTGCGTTCGGTGTGGTTGCCCGGGCGCCGCGCGATGACCACGGTGGTGTTCGCGTCGACCGGGGGGGCGACCTTCGAAGCACAGTTCTTCAACCAACCCTGGCTGCGCAAAGCCTACCCCGTGGGCCAGCGGCGGCTCGTCGAAGGCGTGCTCGAAAGCAAGGGGCGGCGCTGGACCATGAAGTCGGCGCGGGTGCTGCCGGTCGCCGCGGATCCGGCGGGCGAAGTGCAATTGCGCTACCCGGAGGTCGAAGGACTGTCCGGGCCGCGTTTGCAGCAGTGGATCACGATGTGCTTGCAGCGCGTCGACTGGTCGCGCGTCGTCTTGCCGCCTTTGCCGGCGGGGCTGGCCGAGTTCGACGCGGCGTTTGCCGAGCTGCTGCTGGCGATGCACCAGCCCAAGGATGTGGCCGAACACGAACGCGCGCGGCGGCACTTCGCGGTGCGCGAAGCCGTGGTGTTGTTTGTCGAGGTCGACAAGGCGCGGCGGGCGCGCGCGCAGCGGGCCAGCAAGACGTTCCCCGTCGATGCGGCGCTGGCGGCGAGGATCCTCGGCCGCATCCCGTTCGTGCTGTCCGCGGACCAGGAGCAGGCGGTGCGCACACTTTGGCAGCAGCTCGCGGGGCCGGCGGCGATGGGGACCCTCGTGCAGGGGGATGTTGGCACCGGCAAGACGGCGGTTGCCATCGCGGCGGCGCTGGCGGTGCTGGCGCGCGGTGGGCAGGTGGCGTTCCTGGCCCCGACCGAACTGCTCGCCGAGCAGCATTGTGCGCTGGTGACGAAGTGGCTGGCCGGCAGCGACGTGAAGGTCGTGTTGCTCACGGCGGCGCAGAAACAGACCTTGGGTGCGGCGGCGACGCAGGTGCTGGCCCGGCCCGGTGCCCAACTGGTGTTTGGCACACATGCGCTGTTGTCGGGCGATGCGACGTTCCCGCGTCTCGGGCTCGCCATCGTCGATGAACAGCATCGGTTTGGTGTGCAGCAGCGCATGGCGCTCGTGCACAAGGGCGAGAACCCGCACGTGCTCGTGATGACGGCGACGCCGATTCCACGCACGCTGGCGCTCACGCTGTTTGGCGACCTCGATGTCGTCACGCTGCGGCACAAGCCGCAGGGACATCGAACGGTGCGTGCGGTGCAGCAGGCGACCGAACGGTGGCCGCGTGTGCAGCGTTCGATCGAACGCGCCGTGCGCCGCGGCGGGCGCGTCTTCGTCGTCTGCCCGGCGGTTGGCGAGGACGGTGAGAAGGGCGGCGCCGTGCTCGTGCAGCAGTCGCTCGCCAAGCGCTTCCGCACGACGCTCGTGCACGGCCGTCAGTCTGCCAGCGATCGCCAGGCCGCGCTGCAGTGCTTCCGCGAGGGCATCTACGATGTGCTGGTCGGCACCACGGTGCTCGAGGTCGGTGTGGATGTGCCGGATGCAACGCTCATCGTCGTCGTGGCCGCGGATCGGTTTGGCATCGCCACGCTGCATCAGCTGCGCGGTCGGGTCGGGCGCGGTAGACGCCGCGGACTCGCCATTCTCTGTGGCCCGCGCACCGATCGCATCGCGGCTGTGTGTAGCACGACGGATGGTTTTCTGCTGGCCGAGAAGGACCTCGCGATCCGCGGCAGCGGGGAGCTCATGGGCACCGCGCAAAGTGGGTTTTCGAGCCTGCGCGCGCTCGATCCGACCGCGGACATGGAGCTCCTGCTGCGGGTGCGCAACGCCGTGCGCGAAGAGGCCGGGCGATGAGCGGGTGGTCGGTTCTGTCAGTGGCACAGGCGCGCGCGATCGACCAGGATGCCGCCGAGCGCCTGCAGATGCCGACCGTGTTGCTCATGGAGAACGCGGCGCGTTCGGTTGCGGAGATCGCGCGCACGCTCGGCGATCGGTTTGTGATCCTGGCTGGGGCTGGCAACAACGGCGGCGATGCGCTGGCGGCGGCGCGGCATCTGGGGCAGCAACGTTGCGCTGTGCACCTGCTCGCGGAACCTTCGCCGCGGTCGCCCGATGCGGTGCTGCAACTGCGCATCCTGCGCGCGGCGGGCTGGCATGTGGTGGTGGGGGAGTTGCCGGATCTTGCCGCACATCGCGGCGCGGTCTGGATCGATGGCCTGTTCGGCACGGGCCTCGACCGTGAAGTCACCGGCGCCGCGCGCGCGTGGATCGAAGCGTTTGCCCGGGCCTCCGGTCCAAAGGTGTGCATCGACATTCCGTCCGGGCTGCACGGCGACACGGGGGACGTGCTGGGGGTGGCGTGCTCGGCGGATGTGACCGTGACGTTTGTGGCGCCCAAGGTCGGCATGACAACGCCGAGTGGACTCGCGCACTGTGGGCGCATCGTCGTGGTCGGGCTCGGTTTGCCGTGACGGCGGCCCAACAACCCCAGTTCAGAACCCCAGACTTCAGGAACCCCAGAACGCGCCGACTTCGCGCGCAAACGCCGCCGGATCTTCCATCGGCGTCATGTGGCCACAGCCGGGCACCACGACGCAGCGCGCGCCCGGAATGGCTGCAGCCATCGCGTGCGCGTCGGCGGGTGGCGTGAGCACATCGTGTTCGCCGACCAGTACCAGGGTTGGCACTGCGATCGAAGCGAGCATCGCCGCGCGGTCGCTGCGGTCGCGCATGCCGCGAAGGTCCGCAACGATCGTCTCGACCGCCTGGCTCTCGATCATCGTCTGCAGGCGTGCGCGCAGCAGCAGACCATGTGCATCGTCGGCCGCGCGCGGCGCGAGCAGTTTGGCCGGCATGGCCGCCGACAGCGCCGAACGGCCCTTTTCGACCACCGTTTGCATGCCGGCGTCACGGCCCGCGCGGCCGGCGGCATCGTCGGCACGCGCCCGCGTGTCGGTGAGCACGAGCGAACGTACGAGCGGCGCGTGGCGTTCCATCACCGCGAGTGCCGCGTAGCCGCCCATCGACAAGCCGACCAGGTCGACGGGCTCATCGGTCAGGGTGTGGATCACCGTCGCCACATCGTCGGCGAACAGTTCCATCGTATGTGCGCGATCGCCGCACCACGGCGACAGGCCGTGGCCGCGCAGATCGAGCGCGACCAAGGTGCGTTGTTGGGCCAACGGGCCTTGCAGGGCATCGAGCCACATGCGGTGGTCGAGCGGATAGCCGTGCAGCAGGATCGCCACGGGCCCGCGGCCGGCAACGTGCACGGCGAGTCGCGTCGATTCGAACGTGATGAAGCGCGTTTCCATGGCAGGCTCTTTGGGGTTGCGGGGGCTCAGCGTCGGCGCAGTCGCGCGACGACTTCGACGTGGAAGGTTTGCGGGAACATGTCGTAGCCTTCGACCTGCTCGATGTCGTAGCCACCGTCGTGCAGCTGGCGAAGGTCGCGCGCGAGCGTCTGCGGGTCGCACGACACGTAGACGAGGCGCGGCGCGTCCAGCTTGAGCAGCATCGGGATCGCGGGTTTCGCGCCGAGGCGCGGTGGATCCATGAGCACGAGGTCGGGGCGCTCCTTGTTGTCGCGCAGGAACTGTTCGGTCGTCGCACGCAGGTAGGCCACGTTGTCGCAGCCATTGGTCTTGACGTTGACGCGGCCGAGCGTGGCGGCGCGGCGTTCGTCTTCGACCGAGATCACGCGCGTGAAGCGTTTGCTAAGCGGCAACGAAAACAGGCCGACGCCCGCATAGAGATCGAACGCGAGTTCGCCGCGCTCTTGCCCGATGGCGCCCGCGACGAGTTCTCCGACGAGATGGCGATTGCCCTGGAAGAAGCTCTCGGGCTCGATCAGGTAGTGAAACCCGCCAACGTCGTGCTCGATGAGGTCCTTGCGCATGCCGGGCAGGTCGGGCGCCCACGACGCGCCACCCTTGCCGCACGCGCCGTCGATCTGGTATGGCCACTCGCGCTTCTGCAGCTGCTCGATGGCGTCGCGCACGGCCGGCAGGCCCTGTTCGAGATCGGGCGCGAGCACCGGGCACTGTTCGATGTCGACCACGGTGTGCGAAAATGCGTGGTGGAACCCGAGCTTCGGCCGTTCTGACTCACCGCCATCGCCAGCCGCCTTGGTTTCGGCCGCGAGCATCGCCTTGCGCGCCTTCTTGTGCATGCGGCCGTGGCTGCCGTCGCTGCGCGTTCCCGAGGTCGCCTGCAGCTTGAGCTGCGTGCGCACGCGGTACCCCCACGGTTCGGCGTGATGCACGACGACCGGCTCGGGCCATTCAAAACCGCCGGTGCGCTGCAGCGCGTCGCGCACGAAGTCAGCTTTGGCGGCGACCTGCGTCGCGTAGTCGACGTGTTGGAACTGGCAGCCGCCGCATTCGCCGAAGTGGCGGCAGCGCGGTTCGATGCGGCCCGGTCCCGGCTGCAGCACCGCGAGGATGCGCGCGCGCACGAACTTCTTCTCGACCTCGGTGATCTCGATGCGCAAGTGGTCGCCGGGGGCCGCAAACGGCACGAACACGGCGATGCCTTCGTGGCGCGCGATGGAGAAACCGCCAAAACCGAGGCGTTCGGCCGTGACTTCGAGGATCTGACCGGGGGAGAGGACCGTCATGGGGGGCGAGCAGGCTACCACGCCGCGCGCCGCCCGGCAGCAGCGTTCGCCGGCTTTGCGCGGTAACGTCGCGTCAGGCGCGCCGCGCGGTGTTCTGCAGGTAGAGGCCGAGCGCGACCAGGGTGACGGCCACGAAGAATCGATGCGTCGGCAACGGCGCACCAAGCGCCCAATGGAGTGTCGCCGCGACCAACGGCTGCACGTTGATGTAGAGCGCTACCTGCGAGCTGTGGGTATGCCGCAAGGCCCAGGTGTTGAGCAGGTAGGTGAGCACCGTGGCGAAGAACACTGCGTAGAGGGCAAACCAGAGCGTTGGCGGGGTCAGCACCGCCTCGAGGTCGGCACTCTGGACCTGCGGGCCACACCACGCGCCGACCATCATCGAGGCCATCACGAACATGATCGCGGTGCTGAGCCACGGATTCAGGTTGCGGCCCAGGCGGCGCATGATGACGAGGTGCACCGCGAAGGACATGCCGTTCACCAGCGTCAGCGCGTCGCCGAGCAGCGAAGCCCCGCGATCGTCCGGATCGGCCGCGGTGCGTTCGCCAAACAGCACCTGGTCGATGCCGAGCAGGTATTGTACGCCGAGCAGGGCCGCCACGATCGCCGCGATGCGTCGCCAGCCGAGCCGTTCCTGGCCGGCGATCACGGCGATGATGAGGGTCCAGGTCGGAATGCAGGCGTTGATGACGGCGCTGTGTTCGGGCGTCGTGAGGGCCATGCCCTCGGTCCACAGGACGTGGTTGGCGAACACTCCGAAGAAGGCGGCCACGAAGAGGCCGACGAGCAGGCGTGGGCGCGGCCAGTCGGTGCCGCTGCCATTGCCGCTGTTGCTGCCCTTGCGACTGGCGCGCCGCAGCAGCATCGCCAACGGCACGATGATGAGCGTCGCCGCCATGATCCGCAGCATGATCCAGGCCACCGGCGGCACCGTGGCGAGGATGCGCTTCGTGAACACGTAGTTGGCGCCAAACAGCACCGAAACGGTGATCAGGGCCAGATGGACGCGCAGGGCGGAGGGCGGCAAGGGGGCGAGGATCGTGGCGGCGCATGCCGCAGTTGCAAGCGCCGGGCGGCCGGGTTGGCCCTACCCAGGCGGCCCTGCCCGAGCTGTCCGACCGAACTGCCCGGCCGGCCGCCTGCCAGAACTGCCGATGGTGCGGGCCCCAGGGGGGCCGGTGGGGGCTCTTGGCCCCCGGACCGGGCCGATTCTTCCTCGGCCGGCATCCGTCACGACATCGGCGGCGTCCTTCGGTATCATCCGCCCCTCATCTTCTCCCCGGCCACGACCCCGGCCGGGACGTTGTCCGCCGTCCGGGTGCCCCATTCCCATGATTTCTGCCGTAACCCTGCTCAGCCTGTTTTTGTCGCCGCTGCCGCAGAGCCCGCTCAAGTTGCCGCCAATGCCGGAGAAGGCAGGTGTGGCGGCGCCGGTGCAGAGGCCTCTCAGTGAGATCGAGAGGTTCCGCAAGGACCTCATGGAGCTCACGGGTTCGGTGCCCAAGATCGAGCAGAAGCTCGTCGAGATGGGGCAGTCGTATCCGGCCATCGAAGCGCTGATCCTCGATGTGGCGCGCAGCGCGCGCGCCAACGAGATGGGCTTCCTGATGCAGGTGGCGCGGCGGTATGGCACCCTCAAGGTGGCGGACGAACTCAAGTTCCAACTGCTCACGCGCCCGCTCGGCGAAGCGGTGCGGGCGACCACCGAGACGATGGCGTTCTTGATCGAGCAGGGGGCGGACCCGCAGACCGCCCGGCAGAACGCCAAGCAGGCCCTGCGCGATTGCCTGCGCAGTCGCGTCAGCAGCGCGCGGCGTCCGGCGTGCGAAGCGCTGGTGGCACGTGCCAGTGAAGAAGACCTCGCGTTTGCGCTGCAGCTGTCGAGCGAACAGGTCCTCGATCTGCAATTGCGGGGTGTGGACCTTCTGCGCGCCGTGCCGGTGCCCGAAGCGCGCGACCGGCTGGTGGCCTTGCTCTCGAAAGAACCGGCGCTGGCGGCCGGCGCCTGCGAGGCCCTGATCCTGCTGCGCGACGCAGCGGTGCCGCACCTGCGCAAGTTGCTGGGCGAGCCAGCGATCGACCGCGGGTACTGTTACGCGGCGTTTGCGTTGGCCGAGATCGGCGATGCCGCGGCGACCCCGTTGCTCGCGGAGGCTTATGCGCCGGCGCTGTTGCAGCATCTGGCCGGGCGCGAAGCGTTGTCCCGTTCGCTGGCGGCGGTGGCTCTCGCCGACCTCTCGTTCTACAGCGATACGAACACCGCGGTCGTCTATCGCGATGTCGAGGTCGCCGAAGCACTGCTGGCGGTGGTCGACAGCCGCACGTTCATCTCCAACCTCGACCTGTTGCGTCGGCCGTCCGAACGGCGCCTCATCCGCCTCACGGGTCGAGTGACCGTCGCCAACGAAGTGCTGCCCTGGAGCGAGTGGTGGAAAGCCCAGCGCGATGGGTTTGTCGGCATCCGGGCCAAGGTCGACGTCACCGAGGCCAATGCCGGCACCGTGGTCGTGGCGCTGCATCAGGACCGCTCGGTGATCCGTCTGCTCGCCGAGGGGTTGGTCGATGTGTCGCCGCTGCCCGGCGCGCAGGAGATCCTGCTCACGAAGGAGCAGATGCTCGCGTTGGTCGCAAGCCTGCAACAGGGCGGTTTTGGCGATGCGGAGACCATGCGTTTCCCCGCCGGGTTGCCGCTCACGCGTTCGCTGCAACTGCAGGTGCGGGGTGCGCGCATGCAGGTGGCGATGCCGGCGATCCAACATCCTGGTTACGAGGCGCTCGTGGCCAAGGTGCAGTCGCAGATTGATGCCGAGCTGTGGCAGCTCTATCGCAACCCGACCGACGAACCGGATCGCGCCGCCTTCTGGCGCGCCGAGCGTCGTTGGCTCGATGCGCATCCGGATCCCGTGCAGCGCGGGCAGCGGCTCGTGCACCGCATCTTTGCCAACTGGGTCGCTTTCACGCCTGGTTTGCGCGTGCGAGCGCTCGAGTACCTGTTCTTGCGCAGCGACCGGCGCGAACTGCTCACGGAAGCGGATGGCGAGCGCATTCTCGCGATTGCGAAGAGCGCCCCGGTTCTCGGGGAGCTCGAGCTGCGACTGCTCGAACTCGCCGCCGCATCGCCCGGCGACCGGGTCTGGCGTGAGTGTGTGGATCACGCGGCGCGCGTCGAGGGTGGTGGCAGGCAGGCCGTGCGCTCCGTGTTTGCCGTGTTGGGTTCCGACGCGGTGCTGGCCGCGTTGTCTGACGAACGGGCCGTGGTGCGCCGCGTGGCGATTGACGAAGCAGTCTTGTCGCGCGACCAGCGTGCCGCCCGCCGCATCGTGCAGATGCTTGCCGATGACGACTCCGAAGTGCGCCGTTCGGCGGCGTTTGCCTGTGGGCAGTTGCAGATCGCTTCGGCGGCCCAGCCGTTGATCGACGCGATCGTCGCCGACGGCACGGCGCCGATCCTGCGCCGCGAATGCCTGCGCGCGCTGGGGCGCGTTGGTGGCGACCTGGCGTTCCCGGTCCTGGAGCGCTCGATGTCGTCAACGCAACAGGAGGACAAGGAGGCAGCGCTGCGTGGCCTGGGTGAGTTGCGGGATCCGCGCGCGGCCTTCCGGCTGGCCGAGTACGCGGTGGTCGGCAACGGCAAGGACCTCGGTCAGCTGGCGAGTTACTACCTGCAGCGGCTCGGTGGCATCCTGGCCGTGCCGGCGCTGCGGCACCAGTTGGCGCTGCAGCAGGATCCCGAGATCCGTGCGCAGCTCGTGCTGCTGCTTGGTGGCTACCAGGACGTGCAGGTGATCCCAGATCTGCTCGACCTGTTGCGCAAACCGGCGCATGCGCCGGCGGCCGCGGCCATGCTGACGGGGTCGACCGGTGTCGACGTCCAGGGCGCGGAGGATCGCATCGGCGTGGCCGAACAGTGGTGGCGCAAGAACAAGACCGCGCCGCAGTGGCAGTGGCTGCTCGACGGGCTCAAGGCGGCGGACATTCCGACCGTGCTGCGCCCCGAGCTGTTCAGCGCCGGGGCTGGTCTGCAGCCCGTGCCGGAACTCGTGCGGTTGCTGTCCGAGTGCAAGGAGCCTAGGTTCTGCGTGCTCGTGAGCGCCGTGTTGCGCACCGTGACCAACGAAGATTTTGGCGCGGTGGGCCTGCAGACGACGCCCGAGGTCCGGCAGG
The DNA here is from genome assembly GCA_020851075.1 of Planctomycetota bacterium. Classification (GTDB taxonomy): domain Bacteria; phylum Planctomycetota; class UBA1135; order UBA1135; family UBA2386; genus JADZDL01. The sequence goes on from JADZDL010000203.1 coordinate 28,288, forward strand.
GCATCGCGGCCCGCTACCGCATGCTCTGTGAGCCGCAGAAGGCGGCGCAGGGGCGGTAGGAAGCCGTCCGGGAGTCGGGGCCTCGCGGTGCGGGGCTCCCCGGCGCGGGCCATCGAAGGGGTGCGCCCAGAAGACGTTGCGGATTCGCGCGATTGAGGAGTCTTGTCGGCGCGGTATCGTCGAGAGCCACTTTTCCCGGACAGAACCCCGCATGACGGACGTCACAGCCATCGCCCAACGCATTCAGTCGGAGAGCCGTGCCCTGCAGGCCGTGCGCTCCTCCCTGCAGAACGTCATCGTCGGTCAGGATGCCCTGCTCGACGGACTTCTGATCGCCTTGCTCGCCGACGGCCACGTGCTGCTCGAAGGTCTGCCTGGTCTGGCGAAGTCCCTCGCGGTCGCCTCGCTGGCGCGTTCGGTGGGCGGGCAGTTCCGGCGCATCCAGTTTACGCCCGACCTGCTGCCCGCGGACCTCGTCGGCACGCACGTCTACAACCCGAAGACGGGCGACTGGCAGGTGAAGGAAGGCCCGGTGTTTGCCAACTTCGTGCTCGCCGATGAGATCAACCGCGCGCCAGCCAAGGTGCAGTCGGCGTTGCTCGAGGCGATGCAGGAGCGGCAGGTGACGCTGGCCGGCGATACGCGCCGGCTGCCGGACCCGTTCCTCGTGCTCGCGACGCAGAATCCCGTCGAGCAGGAAGGCACCTACGCGCTGCCCGAGGCTCAGATCGATCGTTTCATGGTGAAGCTCGTGGTCGGCTACCCGAGCAAGGCCGAAGAACTGAAGATCATCGATCGTATGGCCGGCCTCGCTGCGCAGCACGAGGTGACGCCGGTGACGACGCCACAGGAGCTGCTGCGCATGCGCCAGCTGCTCGACCTGATCTACCTCGACGACAAGGTGAAGAGCTACATCGTCGACCTGGTGTTTGCGACGCGCGAACCCGAAAACGCGGGTTTGCCGAAGCTGAAGCCGCTCATTCTCTATGGTGCTTCGCCGCGCGCGTCGCTCGCGCTGGCCCGCGCCTCGCGCGCTCGCGCGTTCCTCGAAGGGCGTGGGTTCGTGACGCCGCAGGACGTGAAGGCGGTCGGCACCATGGTCATGCGCCATCGTGTGCTCACGACCTACGAAGCCGAGGCCGAAGGCATCACGAGCGAACAGGTGCTGAAGCAGGTATTCGACACCGTGCGGGTGCCGTGAGCGGCATCGCCGCCTACGCAAAGGTCTGAGCCGTGGCCAGAGCCCTCGATCCCGAACTGCTCGCCGAAGCGCGCCGCATCCAGGTCCGCGCCGACCGCATGGTCACCGACGTGATGTCGGGGGGCTACAGTTCTGTCTTCCGCGGCTCGGGCATCGAGTTTGACGAGGTGCGCGAGTTTGCCGAGGGCGACGAACTGCGCTCGGTCGACTGGAACGTGACCGCGCGCGTCGGCCGGCCGTTCGTGAAGAAGTTCGTCGAAGAACGCGAACTCACGGTGCTGTTCCTGCTCGATGCGTCGGCATCGATGGCGTTTGGCACGCGGCCCGAGGGGGAGGTGCGACGGGATGTGGCGAGCACCGCGGCGCTGTTTGTCGGCTGCGTGGCGTTCGCTGCGGCCCGCAACAACGACAAAGCCGGGTTGATCACCTTCACCGATCACATCGAGCGCTACGTTCCCGCCAAGAAGGGCCGAAATCACGTATTGCGCCTCATCCGTGAGGCTTGCGAGCCGCCACAGGACGCCGCGGCAACCAACTTCGCGCAGGCGCTCGACTACGCGGCGCGCGTGCAGCGGCGGCGGGCGATCGTGTTCGTGGTGAGCGATTTCTTGAGCAGTGATCCCGTGGGGGGGCTCGAGATCCCCGACTGCAGGAAGCACCTGCGTCTGCTCGCGCAGCGACACGATGTGATCGCGGTGCGCATTCGCGATCCGTTGGCGGCGGGGCTTGATCGGGCCGCCGGGGATGTCGCCCAGTTGCCAAAAGCGGGCCTGCTGCATCTCGCGGATCCGGAGACCGGGCGCACGGTCGTCGTCGACACCTCCAGCGCGCGCGTGCGCCGCGAAGTGCAGCAGCGTTGGCGCGACGAACGGCAGCAGTGGCTCGAACTGTGCCGCAGCTCGAAGGTCGACCTGCTCGACGTGCCGACCGAAGGGTCGGTCGCCGATCCGATCGTACGGTTCTTCCGCATGCGCGAACGGCGCGGAGCCAAACGATGACGCGTCGCGTGGCCACACTCGCGCGTTGGCTGGCGTTCTTCTGCGGGCTCGCGCTCGCCGCCTGCGGCGGCCCGCAGGGGCCGTGGACCGCGGCCCCGGCCGGCGCGATGGACTTGAAGGTCGCGGTGGAGACGACGCAGGGCACGCTCTTGCAGCCGATCACCGTGCAGCTCGATCTCTACCGCCGCGCGGACCTCGAGGTCGAGTTTGCGCCGGCCGTGGATGCCAAGGACTTCCTCAGCGAAGTGCGCGTCGGCGACGAAGTGCCGCTGGGCCCCGGTTTGTGGCGGCGCACGACGTTGGTGTTGCGTCCCGTGCGCGGTCCCGGCGAGCTCACGGTGCCGTCGTTCTCGGCGCGGGCCAAGGACGGCACCATCGCCGCCTCCACGCCCGAGCAGAAGATCACGGTGGTGACGGCGCTGGCCGACCAGGGCCAAGCGATCGAGGCGCCGCGCGACCCGTTTGGGCCAGCCCCGATGTTGTGGTGGTACGTGCTCGGTGGGTTCGTCGCCGTCGCGATCATGGTCGGCGTACTCTCGCTGTGGCGACGCCGGGCCGCGCGCCCCACCGCCGCGGCCGTCGCGGTGCCCGCCCACATCAAGGCGTTGCGCGCGCTCGGGCGGCTGCGCACGCAGGCGCGCACGACCCCGCGCGAGATCGAGACGTTCTACGTCGAGGTCTCGGACGTGCTGCGCGTCTATCTCGAAGAGCGGTTTGGCCTGCGCGCGCCCGAACGTACGACCGAGGAGTTCCTGCGCGATCTCGAAGGGGGCGCCGAGCTCGCCCGCGAACACCGCGCCGAACTCGAACGTTTCCTCTCGCAATGTGACCTCGTGAAGTTCGCCGCCTACGTGCCGACCGAGAACGATCATCTGGCCACGTTTGCGCTCGCTGAGGCGTTTGTCGAGCGCACGCGCATCGACCGCGCGCCGGAGGTGGTCCAGTGATCGCGGTCTGGACGTGGGGTGAGTATTCGCTGCTGGACCCGTGGTTCCTGCTCGCGATTCCGCTGGCCGCGCTCGCGTGGCTGTCGCGCGTTCTGCGCAAGCGGGCTGCGTTGCCGACGGCTGCGGTTGCGCTGTTTGCCGACGTGGCGCCGACGCTGCGACAGCAACTCGCCTGGTTGCCGCTGTTTGGCAAGGTGCTGGCGGCGGTTTGCCTCGCGGTGGCGCTCGCCCGGCCCGTGTCGCGCGAGGTGGCGCCGATGGAGGAGGAGGGCATCGATATCCTGCTCGTCGTCGACACGAGTTCGTCGATGCAGATCGATGACATGAGCACGACGGTGAGCGTGCGCCGCATGGACGCCGCGCGCAAACGCGCCGAGGAGTTCGCCGCGGCGCGCACGCACGATCGGGTTGGCCTGCTGGCCTTTGCGCGGTATGCCGAACTGCGCTGCCCGCCGACGCTCGACGAAAAGGCGCTCGCAGCGTTCCTGCGCGTGGTCGACACCGTGCCGCCCAATTCCGAGATCGACGGCACCGCCATTGGCACGGCGCTCGCGAAAGGCGTACAGGTGCTTGCGAAGAGCAAAGCGAAGTCGCGCGTCGTCGTGCTGCTCACCGACGGCGAGAACACCGTCTTCGATATCCTGCCCGCGGACGGCGCCAAACTCGCGAAGGACGCGGGCATCCGCGTACACGCGATCGGGCTCGGCAACGGCCAACCGACGCCGTTCGGCTTCCGCCCGCTCGACTTCCAGGAACTGCGCGGCATCGCCGAGACCACGGGTGGTCAGTTCTTCCAGCCGAAGAGCGACGAGGACCTCAAGAAGGTCTACGAGCGCATCGACGAGCTTGAGAAGACCGAACTCGAGGACCCTCGCTACCGCACCGTCGACTTCTTTGAATGGCCGCTCGGCGCGGGCCTCGCCATGTTGTTGTTGTCGTTGCTCGCCGAGGTGCTGCTGTTCCGGAGGGTGCCGTGAACGGGCTCGAATTCACGCGGCTTTGGCTGTGGCCGGCACTGTTTGGCCTGCCCGTCGTCTGGGCCCTGCTCTGGGCGCTGCTCGATCGCACGCGCGCGGCGGCGCGCCGCTACGGGGCGAAGTCCACGGATCCGAGCCCGACGCCGCTGGTGCGTTCGTTGGTGCTCACGCTGCTCTGCGGCCTTGGCACACTCTGCTGGATGGACCCGCGGCTCGGCGACGAACCTGTCACCGTCGAACGGCGGGGCCTCGACCTCATCTTCTGCCTCGATACCTCACGGTCGATGCTCGCCCGCGATCTCGAACCGACCCGCCTGCAGCGAGCCCTGCAGGATATCCGCGCGGTATTGCCCGAGCTGCAGGGTGGCGATCGTGTGGGGCTCGTCGTGTTTGCCGGGCAGGCGCGGTTGTGGATCCCGCTCACGCACGACCTCGATTCGTTCCGCGGCCTGCTCGAAGAAGTCGACACCGACATCGTGAAGATCGGCGGCACCGATCTCGCGGCGGCGCTGCGCAAAGCGCTCGAACTCGCCGATCCGAGCCAGACCCGCACGACCGCGGTGCTGCTGCTCACCGATGGTGAGGACCTCGCGGCGGCTGGCCAGCAGGCCGCAACGGAGCTCAAGGAGAAGGGGCTCGTCGTGCACACGGTCGGCTACGGCAGCGCGCTCGGTAGCAAGATCACCGTGCAGGAGGACGGCAAGGAGTCGTTCCTGCGCGACCGGCAAGGCGCCGAAGTCGTCTCGCGCATGGATCCCGAAAGCCTGCGCGCCGTCGCCGCCGTGACGGGTGGTGAGTTTGTGCGCGCCGATACCATGGCCCTGCCGCTGCGCGAACTGCACCAGAAACGCATCGTGCCGATGCAGAAGCGCAGTTACGACGCGGGGGAGGAGAAGGGCAAGCAGGCCCGCTACCAGTGGGTGCTGCTGCCGCTGTTGACTCTGCTACTGTGGGAGATTGCCTGGTCTGGAGGCCGCCGCCGATGAAGATCCTGTTCTTGTCCCTGCTCTTGTCTGCCGCACCGTTCTCCGCCGCGGGCGGCGATCGTGAACGTGGGCTGCAGCTCTATCGCGAAGGGCGCTACCAGGAGGCCGCCGCGGCGTTCCGTGCCGCACTCGTGAGCGAAGGGGACTCGCCCGACCTCCAGTATGACCTCGCGCTTGCGAGCTGGCGCGCCGGCGAACTCAGCGCCGCCGAGATCGCCGTCGAGAAGTTCGCCGCGCAGTCGGCCGGGGCCGGGGCCGACCTGCACGCCGGCGTGCTCGGTGGGGTTCGTTTCGACGAAGCCAAGGCACTCGAACACAAGGCCGACGCGTTGCTCAGCGCTGGTGGCCAGCCGGCCGCCGCCGCACCCGGCCAACCGACGGAGAAGCCCGAAGATCCGCTGCCGCTGCTCGAACAGGCGCTCGCCAAGGTCACGCAGGCCAAGGACCACTTCGTGAAAGGTGCGGTCGCGGCGAAGTCGCCGGAGCTGCTGCGCAACACGGAGCGGGCGTTGCGTTACCAGGACGAGCTGCAGAAGAAGATCGAGGAGCTGAAGAAGCAGCAGGAGGAGCAGAAGAAGGACGACGACCAGAAGAAGGACGACAAGAAAGACGAGAACAAGGACGACAAGAAGGACGAGAACAAAGACGACAAGAAGGACGACGACAAGAAGCAGGACGACCAGAAGAAAGACGACCAGAGCGACCAGAAGGACCAGAAGTCGGACGAGGGCAAAGAAGGCGAATCGAAGCCCGAACCAAAACCCGGCGAACCGGACGACAAGGACCCCAAGGAGCCAAAACCCGAGGACGGCAAGCCTGACCCTTCGCAGTCCAAAGACCCGAAACCTGGTGAGTCGAAGGACGAACCCAAACCCGACGAAGGCAAGCCGGAAGAAGGCAAGCCCGAGGATGGCAAGCAGGGTGACGCCAAACCGCGCAACGATGCGCCTGGCGAGCTGCAGGAAGGCAAGGAGCTCTCCGCGGAGCAGACGGCGCGCTTGTTTGACGAGCTGAAGAAGCTCGACGGCAAGCAGAAGGCCTATCGCACCCGCTCGACCTCCGGGCGCCGCGCCGTGGAGAGGGACTGGTGATGGTGGCAGTGTTGCGCACGCTGCTGGTGCTTGGCGGCCTGGCCGCGGTTGCGGCCGCGCAGGAGAAACTCTCCGTACAGGGCCCCAACCCGGCCACGGTTCGCCTCGGCGATGCGTCGACCGTGATCCTGCGCATCGACGGTCGCACCGCCAATCCGCGGGCGCCGAAGTTGCCGACCGTGCCAGGCCTCACGCTCGAATTGTCGGCGCCATCGACGAGCAGTCGTTCGTTCTTCGATGGTCGCAACCTCACCGAGCAGATGACGGTCGCCTACCAGCTGACGCTGCGGCCGCAACGCGAAGGTTCGTTCGTCGTGCCGCCGTTTTCGATCTGGACGGGCACGCGCGAGCAGAGCACCGAAGAGCTGCGCCTCGACGTGCGCCGCGACCTCAAGGGGGAGGAACTCGGCTGGATCTCGGTCTCGGTCGAACCGCTGCGTGCCTACGTACACGAACCCTTGCGCGTGCACATCGACTTTGGCATCCAGCAAGGACTGCGGCTCGTCCAGGATGTCTTCGACCGCTATCGCTACCTCGATGTCGAGGTCCAAGCGCCGTGGCTGAAGGAGTTCCCAGGTGGTGAGCCGATCGCCCTGCCACAACCGGAAGGGGATGTGCGGCTCGTCGTCGGCAATCGCGAGTTGTTCCGTGCCTTCTACAAAGATGGCGTCGAGCGCGCGGGGCAGAAGTGGCAGCGCTTCTCCTTTGATCGCGCCTACCTGCCCACGCAAACGGGCAAGATCGAACTTCCCGCCCCGATCCTGCGCTACCACGTGCTCACGCGCGAAGGGCAGCAGGACCTGTTTGGCCGGCCGCGCGGGCAGGTCAGCGACAACTTCTATGCGTTCGGCAAACCGATCACGATCGAGATCCTGCCGATTCCTGAAGCAGGCCGCCCGACGCCGTACTTTGGCGCCGTTGGGCGATTCCAGATCCAAGCGGCACTCGACAAGGACACCGTCAAGGTCGGCAGTTCCGTCAAGCTCACGCTGACCGTGACGGGCCAGGGCAACTTCGAGTTCCTGCGTATGCCGACGATCGACGAGCTGCCGGGCTTCCACAAGCTCGGTCAGGCTGAAGCGAAGCGCGATGCCGACAAGGTCGTGGTCACCTACGACTTCACGCCGCTGTCCGAGGCGGTGCACGAGGTCCCAGCGATCGAGTGGAACTACTTCGACACGACCCCGGGTGTGGAGAAGTTCGCCCTCGTGAAGACCTCGCCGTTGCCGCTCGTCGTGAAGCCGATTCCGAACGGCGAGACCTTGGCGCCGCTCGTGAACACCACCGTGAAGTCGGTCACGCCAGGGGTCGATGACATCTTTGATCTGCCCGACTTCGCCGGACCTGCGGCCGAATTGCGGCGTGCACCCGCCTGGCTCGGCTGGCTCGCCGCGCTTGGCCCCTGGCTCCTCGCCGTGTTCGGGCTCGCTGCCTACAAGACGCTGCGGCGCCGCGCCGGGGACCTCGATGGCCAACGCGCGCGCGGGGCCCTGCGCACGTTCCGGAAGGCCCGCGCGGCTGGCGGCGAACCACTCGAAGCGCTCGCGGGCTACCTCGCCGATCGCCTCGGGGTGCCCGCCGCCGCCGTGATCCGGCCCGACCTCAGGGAACGCCTCGTACAAGCGCAACTCGAACCGGCCCTCGCCGCCGAAGTCGCCAACGCGATCGAGCAGGGCACGGCGGCGCGGTATGGCGGCGGCCAGGCGATCGATGGCCAACAAGTCGAGCAGCTCGTGCAGCGACTCGAAGGGGTGCGTTTTGGCGTGCGCGCGATCCTGCCGTGGTTGTTGTGGCCAATGCTCGCGATGGGGGCCCTTTGCCCCGACCTGCGCGCGCAGGCCGTTCCCGATGCGGTCGCGGCCAAGACCGCCTACCGCGCCGGCGACTACCGCACGGCGCTGCAGGGCTTCACGAAGGCCTTCGAGGTCACGGGCGACCGCCGTTACTGGCAGGCCCGTGGCAACTGCCACTATCGCCTCGGGGAACTGCCCGAAGCGCTGTGGGCCTACGAATCGGCGCGGCTCGGCATTCCGCGCGATCCGGAACTGCTCGCCGACCTGCGGCTCGTGCGGCAGCAATTGCAACTCGAGCCGCGCGGCGAAGGGTTCCTCGCCGCACTTGCGACCCTGCGCGATCGACTGACGCCCAACGAACGGCTGCTGCTCTGCGCGCTCTGCATGGCGGGCGCGGCCGGTTGCCTGGTGCTCGGCTGGCGCCGCGTCGGCTGGCGTTGGATCGGCGTGTTGTTCCTCGTGCCGGGTTGCGCCATCGCGGCCGAAGTGCTGTGGCTCGGCCCGGCGCGGCCGCCGCTCGCGATTGCGCGGCAGGAGTTGCCGATCGTGTCCGAGCCGCGCGAAGGTCTGCAAGCGATCGCGGTGGTGCGCGCCGGCAAGGAACTCGAAGTGCTCGGCGGCGACCAGGGTGCGTTCGTGCGGGTCCAGGTCGGCGAACGCACCGGCTACGTGGCGCGCGAACGGCTCGCGATCGTGCGCTAACCCAAACCGCGACTAACCCAGCATCTTCTTCGCGCGCAGGCCCGTCAGCAGCAGCAGGGCGCCGATGAGCAGGAACACGCCGGCGACGAGGTAGCGCAGCAGCCATTCGTTCCACAGCAGCATGAGGCCGAAGAAGATGGCGCCGCTGCCGAGGATCAGCAGCAGGGTGGGAAGCTGGGTGGGGAGTTGCGGCATTCCAGGCATGCCGCGGTTCAGATTGATGTCCATGCGAAGGTGGGGCGTCGAGGGGTCGGCGGCGGGCCCGAACTCCGGACGCCGCCCCGCGAGCATGGCGGGTTCGGGGTCGCAGTTCCAGCCCGCACAACTCGGCCCCGAAGCATCGCGGAGGGCTCTGGAGCGGCAGGCGCCTGCCGGTTAGACCTAGGGGATGGACCCCTTCCCGCTGGACGGCCACCGCGGCCGCATTGCGCTCTTCGCCCTCTCATGCCTGCTTGCCGCATGCGCGAGCACCGAAGCGAAGTGGAGCCCGGGCCAACTCGACCAGGTCCGGCTCGAGAAGTGCCGCCTCGCCGAGCGGGCCTACCGCGAGGAGACGCCGGACTATCCTGGCTTGCGCGACGATCTCGCCAAGGACCCCGTCGCCGCGAGCTGGTTTGTGCGCATGCTGATCCGCGACCTGTTCACGGTGCGCGAAGGCCGGCCGTTGGGTGAGGACCAGGACCTGATGCGCGCCGCGGCGAAGATCGAGGATCCCCTGGAAGTGCGCGCCCTGTCCGAAATCGGCGAGTTCGGCGCCGTTGCCGTGCCCACGGTGGTCAACGACCTGCTGCGGCATTCGCAGCCGCAGCCGCGCGAACTCGGCATCGAGCTGTTGGCCAGGATCGGGCGACCGTCACTGCCGGCGCTTCGCGAGATGGCCCACGACGGCGAACCGCGCCATCGTCGCGCGGCGGGCCGGGCAATGGCGGCCGTCGGCATCGACACGGAGGTGATGGCGATGCTGACCGAGCTCGCCGCGGACCCCGACTTCACCGTTCGCGCCGACGCGCTGCGCAGTCTGCGCGGGGTCGGTGGAGCCCCGGCGGCAGCGTTGTTGCGCCGTTCCCTGAGCAGCGATTCCGACCCGTTCGTGCGTCGCCAGGCGGCTCTGTCCCTGGCGGCCTTTGTCGAGCTCGATTCGGCAAACGCAATCATCGAATACCTCGCCCGCTGCCAGCGGGAGGGGGACGAGCGCGGCGAGGACGCCGCACAGGAAGCCCTTTGTCAGTTGTCGGGCAAGGCCCGCGGGGCGGGCAAGAAGCGCGAGTATCCCCTGCTCGTGTGGCAGACCTGGGTCAGCACCTGGAAGCCCGAAGCGAAGCAGCCCGAACCGAAGTAGCGCGGAAACACTATGGCCGAAGAATGGAAGATCCAGCGCGACCGCAAGGGCTGTGAAAAGCCTGGTTGCCCGCTGCCGACCAGCAAGTCCTACTTTGCGGTGCTCGAGTGGCCCGCCTGCATGCGCCGCGATCTGTGCGACGCGTGTTTCACCGACTACGAACGCAAATGCGAAGGCAGTGAGCCGCCGATCTTCTGGCGCGCGATGCGCAAGTCCACGGGCAGCAAAGAACCGGTGCTCGACCTCGTGTCGCTGCGCATGCTGTTTGATCGCCTGGCCAGCGTCGAAGACGAACGCGCGCGCGCGCTGCGCTACTTCTGCGCTTTGTTGCTGCTGCGCAAGCGCGTGCTGCGCATGGTGCGTCCCCGCAACGCCGAGCAGGAGCGCGCGGACCTCGTCGTCGTCGATCCGAAGGTGAAGGACTGCGAGCCCATCCTGCTGTTTGCGCCCGCGATCGACCTCGACAATCTGGGCGCGCTGAAGGAAGAGCTGATGGCGGCGATCGGCGAAGAGACGGCGAAGGACGCTGCCGATCCGCAGTGATGGATTTGTTGGGGCCTTGCATCTCCCAGTGTGTGTCATGGAGCAGTCGGTATCGGGGGCGAGCATTGTTCGGTAAGGCGCTGGCGGCGCGCCGTCGGCGAATCTCACAATTCTCGTTGACATCCCCCCCCCTGTTGTAGTTTTCAGGGCATGTTGCGCTCGATTGCGATGGCTGTGGGGTTGGTCGCTGCTATACCCTGTTTGGTGGCCCAGGATCGCCCTTTTCTTCCGACTCCCCAGGATGGCTTTCCTCCTCTGCAAAATGTTGCGGGAAGCAACGATGAGCGAGGTGCTGTGGATAGCGCTTTGGATCTACTCACTCAAATGAGGGTCGAATGCAACCACCTGTCTGGTGTCTCCAAGATTTCCTCTGGCGACATCGCGTTGCTTCGCGATCTTCACAATAGCCGTCTCATTACCAAGAGTGGATTCCTGGGGAAAGACGCGGGGGCTGCGGACACCGTGGCGAGGACCACGCACGAGGCGCAGGCTCCTGATGGTAGTCGCGTATACACAGGGGCAAAGGGCAACGGGATTGGGCTCAATCCAGACTTGTTTCACCTTGTGGGCGGTGAGATGTGCTACGGCACGGCCCGAACGGCCAGGGCTTGTCGCATTCAGCTTGCTGCGATTCTCTATGGGGAAGTCGCTCATCAGAATCTGAGGTGCCGATTTGGGGCGCTTTCCGGGAATCCTAAGGCGGACCCGCCTGGAACGCCCGGTCAACAAACGGAGCCTCAAAACAAGGAGAATCTCAGGAAGTCCGAGGTTGATGCGGCGCAGCGTGCGATTGACTTGTTGGTGTATGCTATTGAGTGCTTTAATAGCCAGCTGTTACCTCCCTTGTCTGCAGAAGAATTGAGTGACCTGCAAGACACAATCAAGAGTCTTGAGGGCTTCAAGAAGGCGAATGGTGGATAGTATCATGAGTATCACAATGAAGTTCGTGACGTCTCTGTTCCTTGTCGCGCCCTTGCTCGCCCAGGGGCAGGGTCTTGCACCGCGTGCCTACCGGAGTGTCCTCAGTAGGATCGATGTGGGAGGTGTGTCGACAGCGCTGAATGTAATGTATGAAGACGGGCAGCCGGCGGTGGTGAAGTGGGGGCGTGCCGGCGATACTCTGTCAGCTGTGATGCCGTTCGAGCGAGTAGGGAGTGTGCAGAAGCTGCCAGGGAACCAGGTGCTCGTTAGTGGCGCGTCTACGGCAACGCCTCCGACTGGCTATATCCTTCGATTGGAGCTGGACCAGTCCTCTGGAATCGTCGTGCGAGAAACGAGTGTGATACCTGGCGTCGACCCCCTTGCGGTCGCTTGGGACGCGAGCCTGCCGTATTTGCTTGTCTGTGACTTTGCATCGAGTTCATTGCTCTATGCTCCCTTCCTTCCATCGGCAATTGCGTCGCTGTCGGTGCTGCCCCCGGCGGCTTCCTATACCCTCGCGTTGACTGAGCAGGAATGTCCTCATTTAGCGGGTCATTCTTCGCATCTCTGGTCTTCCGGAGGAAGCTTTCGGCTTACGCAGGGCAAGTGGTCAGTGCCGTATTTCATTCAGTATGTGCAAGGAGTTTGGACGGCGCAGTCTGGCTCGATTGCCCAGTCCAATCTGTGGCATGCGGATGCTGCTCCAGGTCATTCCCTGCCTTTGAAGGTGATGTCTATGGCTTCTGCCATGGGACCTTCGGGTGCCTTTCAGGTGATTCACGACGCGACCGGTGATGTTGCGGCTAGCGGGTCTGTAGCGAGTGCGCAGTCGTGGGCGCAGGTGGGCCCGGTGGCGATGTTTTATGAGCGGCCCGGGGACGCATTTCATGTGGCTGGGGCGATGTCTGCTGACAGCTGGTCGTTTCGACCACTGCTTCGCTACGGTACGCCAGAGATCGACGCCGATGTGATTCCTGGTGGAGTTGAGGTTTCTGCTGGCTCGCTGCGTGTGGGGAGCCCTGCTGCCATGTTCTGGGCTCCAACCACACTTCCTCAGATTGGTGCTGGGGCCCGTGCGGCCACGCCTGTCGAGTTGCAGGCTTACCTTCTGGTTGGCTTCAACTCGCGAGGCGTTGGCGCTCCTCCTGATCCGATCGTGGGTTCGGGGGCGTCGGCTCGGCTGCAGTTTAGCTCTGCGTTGTCGGTTGCTCACTCGCAGTATTGGAATACCCAGTACTGTGGAGCCAGCTTGGCGGTGCCTGCAGACTCTGGGCTGGAGGGCCTTATCATCCTCTTCCAGTGGGCATTCGTTAGTCCAGGGAACCCGAATCGACTGGTGTATTCGGGCATTGGCGGGGCCCGGATCGCCGCCGCCGGTCAAGCCGGTGGATTCATGCAGTCGTCTGCCGCCTCTGGCCAAGGGCCTAATATGGGGGTGACTAGCGCGGCGGCCCGACGACGTGCTTTCGAGAGCTGGATGTCGACCGACCCTCGAGTGGTTACGCCGGGGTCGGCGACGTTTGTGCTTCTTCGAAGTGGTGGGAGCTGAGTCTGGCCCTCGCACTGGGAGTTTTCACCGCGGGTGTCGTGGTCTGCCGCCGCACGAGATGTCCTCTGTTCAGCGCCAGCTGATATCCCAGAGCAGTTCTTCGCCGGCCTCGAGCACGGCCTTCACCGGCAGCACGAGGTGCGCGCGCTTGCGTTCGTGGGCCGCCTCGACGCCGCGGCCGGTCGGGTTCACGTCCGAGGTCACGACCTCCCCGGGCACGTTGATCTCGAGGCGGATCGCCTGGCCGATCTCGTCGGTGCGCCCGGTCGGGTCGTAGACCTTGGCCATGTCCTGGCGCGCCTTCAGCTCGGGAACGAGCGCCTTCACCCACTCGACGGCCGGGCCGCGCTGCACGTAGACGCGCAGGTGGGGTTGGTCGTCGCCGAGCCGGGGCGAGAAGCGCAGGCCGCCGTCGCCGATCTTGAGGTCGCCGAGCTGCTGGAAGGTGCCCTGGGCGCACTGCAGCGACGCCCGCGCGGTCCAGTTGGCGCCTTGGGTGCGCGCTTCGGCGGCGATGGGGGTCTTGCGATCGACGAGGGAGCGCATGGTCACCGTGCCGGAGCCGTCCTTGGCCAGGGTGATGTGCACGCCGACCAGTTCGCCGCCGGAGCAGGCGGGGAGGAGCAGGGACGCGGTGAGGAGGAGGCTTGGCAGGAGGCGCATGGGGGTCACGTGGATCGGGGAGACGGGGCGTCGGGTTGGTCCGTTGGGCGTTCGGTAGGGCGGATTCTGCGTCACGAAGCCGGAATTTCTCAGTGGCGGTCCACTTTCGCGGACCGCAGCCGGTGGTGGGCATTCTCGCCGAAAAGCCCCAAGGGAGCTACTGGACAGAGAGTTTTGTGGTGGGGAGTGGTGTGAACGTGGTGTTGCGTGGTGTCAAAGGGTTGACAGTGGGTGTTGCTTCGCTAGGCTTCGACATCGACAGGGCGCTGCAGACCCAGTCCATGCGAAATGGCGACCTACTACGGCAGCTCGGAACACGGCTTGGATGACAAGGGCAGGTTGATCCTGCCCAGCCGCATCCTCGACGAAGTCCCGAAAAGCCAGTGGAAGTTCCACCTGACCGCCGGGCTGGACCGCTGCTTGCTCCTGCACGACTCCGAAGGGTTCAAGGAACTTGTCGACCGGATCGGTCGGGCCGTACCTGGCAGCCGCGGCCACCGCGCCCTGTGCCGACGGTTCCTTGGTCACTCGGAGGAAGTCGTGCCTGACGGCAATCGACGGATTCGCATCCCCGAGCCGTTGCTCAAGTACGCGGGCATCGAACCGAGTCAGTCCGTGACGCTGGTTGGCCTCGGCCGGGTCTTCGAGATCTGGTCGCCGGCAAACCTCGGCACGGCACTGGTCGAGGCGACGTCCGAGGAAGAGATGCTCTTTGCAAGTTTGATCGAGCCAACCAAGCCATCGGCGCCCAACAGCGGGTCCTGATCGCAAGCGGCGAAACGTGCTAGCACCCCGGTCAGGGTGTCTGTTCTGCGACTGCTGTCGGGTGGTCAAGGGAAGTAGCGCATGGACGAAACAAGCACGAACGGTAGCAGCAAGGGTGGTGACGGGTCTAGGCAACCTGTCCATCTGCCCGTGCTGCTGCAGGAGACGCTGGCGATCCTGGAGCTCCGCGAAGGGCTAGTGGTCGTCGATGGTACGGTAGGGGCTGGTGGCCATGCGAGGGCAATCGTGCAGGCCATCGGCCCTTCAGGGCACCTGGTTGGGCTCGATCGGGACAGTGAGATCCTGGTCTCTGCGCGGGCTGCCTTGGCGGCCGCTGCCGAGGCATCTGGCGCGGTGGCCAGGGTCTCATTGCACCACCTTCCACACGCGAGCATGCAAGCGGCGTTGGCGGCCGAGGGACTTCCCGGCTGCGACCGCGTGCTGCTCGACCTCGGCGTCAGTTCTCTTCAGTTGGATCGTCCCGATCGAGGGTTTTCGTTCATGGTCGATGGGCCGCTGGACATGAGGATGGATGCTTCGGCGCCGATGACGGCCGCCGATTGGTTGGCGTCCGTTCGCGAAGAGGCCCTCGCCGATGCGATCTTCCAGTTTGGCGAAGAGCGCTACAGCCGCCGCATCGCGCGCCGCATCGTCGAAGCGCGCCGCCGCACGCCAATCGTGCGCACGCGCCAGCTCGTCGATCTCGTGATGGGGGCGTTGCCGGCGCCGGCCCGCCACAGCCGCATTCACCCGGCCACGCGCACCTTCCAGGCGATCCGCATGGTGGTAAACGACGAACTCGGCGAACTCGAGCGTGGCCTCGCGGCGGCGGTTGAGTGCCTCACGCCAGGCGGGCGCCTCGCCGTGATTTCGTTCCATTCGCTCGAGGACCGCATCGTCAAGCACTTCCTGCGCGCGCAGTGCGAGGTCCTGACCAAGAAGCCGATCGAGGCCACCGAGGACGAGATCCGGAGCAATCCGCGTTCGCGCAGCGCCAAGCTGCGTTGTGGCGTGAAGAAGGAGACCGCGGCATGAGGTGGTTGCTGGCAGGCCTGTTGTTTGCACTGGCGGTGGCGATGGCCATCGGCACGGCCGCCATTCGCGCCGAGAACTCGCTGCGGCGCCTGGAGGTCGAGCGCCTGCATCGCGAAGTGTTCGATCGTACGATCGAACTGCGCCGGCTCAGCGTCGAACAGCTCGACGAGGGGTCGCCCGAACAGTTGGCCAACGCGCTCTGGCTGCATCTGCTGGACGAAGCGGTTCGTCGGCAGGGGGCCATGCAATGAACGGGGCAAGGCGATGAAACCAGGCGAACGCATCCGCATCCGCTGTGTCTTCGGCCTGCTGGGCGCGGTGCCCGTGTTCCTGGCGGGTTGGCTCGGCTATCTGCAGGTCCTGCAGGCTGGTGAGCTGCCGCGCGGCGATGGCAGTACCCTGCCGTTGGTTGCGGCGACGGCTGCTGGGCAGGGTGCGCGCACTGAGAATGTGCCGCAGCCGCGTGGCACGATCGTCGATCGCAGCGGCAACGTGCTCGCCATCGATCGCGAGGTCTACGAAGTGCGCGCGCGCATCACGGTGCCGCGCGACGCCCGCAAGTCGGTGCAGAAGTACCTGACCTACTTCGCGGAGCTTGCCAACGAACTGAGCGCGGCGATGGCCGCCGATCCGGCGATGGCGGACCGCGCGGTCGTTCGTGAGGTGGAACGCAAGCGCCTGCTGCAGCTGTTCAGCAAGGAATTCAACACCGGGGCGCTGGCGGCGTTGGTGAAGGTGCCGGATGCGCCGTTGCCCGAGAAGCAGCCGTTGGTCGCCGATGTGCGGCTCGCTGGGCAGGTGGACGAGTTGGCCGTCATCGAGGCCCTGCGCCGCACCGATGCGCGCAGCTCGGTGGCGATGGACTTCCTGCACAGTTTCTCGCGTGCCTACCCCGAGCGCGACCTGACCTACGGGGTCGTCGGTCACGTCGATACGGAGTGGAAGAGTGACCCGGCGACCGGTCGGCGTTGGATCGAGACGATCGGGGTGTGTGGGCTCGAATCGTTTGACGATCTGGACCCGTCGAAGGCGATCTCGCGCCCGTTCCGGCTCGATGGTGCGGGCCGGCCCTACTTCCTGTCGCCGTTGAAGGACACGCCACAGCCCACCGTCGTACATTCGACGGTCGACATCGACCTGCAGCGCATCGCCGAGCGCGAACTCACCGCGCAGTGCGAGGAGAAGATCGCCGATGCGAACGCGAAGTTGCCGGTCTGGGGGGCGTTGGTGCTCGTCGAGATCGCGACTGGCGACGTCCTGGCGGGGGCTTCGTGGCACCGGGATATGGCGCTGCGTCCCGAGCGTCGGCAGGGCCTTGCGAAGAGCTCGGCGTGGACGCCCTACCAGAACCAGTTCGAGCCAGGTTCGATCGTAAAGCCGCTCGTCTTCGCCTATGCGCTCGAGGCTGGGCTCGTCGATTGGGAGCATCAATACGACTGCACTCCAGGCTGCTCGACCTACCACGAGCGCATCGGTGCCCTGGGACGGCGCCGCCCGGTGCGCGACGACCACGCGTGTGGGCTGCTGACGCCGCACGAGATCATCGTCAACAGCTCCAACATCGGCGCCTCCTACATCGGGCTAGGGCTCGAGCGTGAACAGTGGCGCGACTACATGGGCTTCTACGGCTTTGGCACGACGCTGGGCCTCGGCCTGCCGCACGAGTTCCGCGGCGGTACCAACCCGAAGTCGTTTGATCCGTCGACGCCGATCCGTTCCTTCCGTGCCAACAGCGCGATTTCGTTCAGCTTCGGCTACGAGATGCAGGTGACGGCGTTCCAGATCGCGCGCGCCTACTTGCGGTTGTTCCGCGGCGCCGGTTCCGAACTGCGCCTCTGCCGCGGTATCGAGGCGGATGGCGCCTGGCGGGCAGCTCCGGTTTCCCCCGTCGGTGCAAAACTCTCCCCGCACGTGATCGACGCGGTGCGCGCGGCGATGGTCGACGTCGTGAGCGCGGATGAGCACGCGACGGGCAGTCATATGCACCGTCGCATGTTGAAAGAACTCGGCATCGATTTGCACGGCGTGGTGGCCGGCAAGACCGGGACCGCCGTGAGTCAGGTCGGAGTGCCCGGCCGCGGCAAGATGGAAATGCGCAACGCAAGCTTCGTCGGTTTTCTGCCGGTCGAGCAGCCGAGGTGGCTTGCGGTGTGTGTGTTGCAGAAAGACGACCATGCGAGTTTCTATGGCGGCAGCTATGCTGCGCCACCGGCAGTGCGACTGCTTTTGCAGACCCAGAGTCTGGAAGAGCGTCGCCTGTTCCGCCAGGAATCGCAGGTCACCCCGGTCGGTCAGGACCGGGCCATGCAGTCGGCTCCTGGAATACAGGCTGAAGCCGGGGGGCTTCAGAGACAACTTCGGTAGGGCGGTAGATGAGTGAGATGGCCTATCCGTCCGGACTCCCGTCCGGGCAGGGTTATGTTCGCCTCCGTGAGCTGCGCGATTGCCTGCAGCCGCGAGAGGTTTTGCGTTGGCGCGACCTCGGCGTTGACGGACTTGCGTTCCATTCCGCCGATGTGCGGCCTGGCAACCTGTTCTTCGCCATTCGCGGCGCCAAGAACGATGGCACGATCTTCGTGCAGCAAGCGGTCGCGCGCGGCGCCGTCGCCGTCGTTGCCGAAGAAGCGTTGCCGGTGCCAGTGCCCGTGCTCATCGTCAACAACGCGCGCGAAGCGCTTGCCGATGCGGCGCGGTACTACTACCGCGACCCGTCGCGCGCCGTGTCCGTGATCGGTGTCACCGGCACGAACGGCAAGACGACCGTGTCGCACCTGATCCGCAGCTGTCTGCAGGCCGATCGCCGGCAGGTTGGCCTGCTCGGCACGATCGCCTACGAGTTTGGCGGCCGCCGCATTCCGGCGCCAAACACGACGCCCGATCCGGTGCGCATCCACGGCTACCTGCGGGAGATGGCGGATCGTTTTGCGAGCGCCTGCGTGATGGAGGTGTCAAGTCACAGCCTCGACCAGGATCGGGTGCGCGGCGTGAAGTTTGCGACCGCGGTGTTCACGAACCTCACGCAGGACCACCTCGACTACCACGGTTCGATGGCCGAGTACTGCAAGGCCAAGGCGTTGCTGTTCAAGAGCCTCGCGCCGGGTTCGACCGCCGTGCTCAATCGTGACGATCCCGCGTCGGTCGTGATGGCCGAGGCACTCGACACGGGAGTGCGCCAGATCTGGTTTGGCCTGTCGCCCGAAGCCGATGTGCGCGCCGAGCAGATCCGCCCGACGGCGGACGGCACGCGCCTCGTCATGGTGATGCCCAACGGCCGCGTCGAGTTGTTCCTGCGGCTCGTCGGCATGCACAACGTGCAGAACGCGCTCGCGGCGGCCGCGGCGGCATTGTCGCTTGGTGCCAGTGAACTCACGGTGGCCTCCGCACTCGAAGATGCGCGTCCGGTGCCCGGCCGCCTCGAACTCGTCGAGGGCCCTCTGGGGCGCGGCGGTCGCATTCGCACGTTCGTCGACTACGCGCACACGCCCGACGCGCTCGACACGGTCTGCGGCACGCTGGCCGAAGTCTGCGAAGGCCGCCTGCACGTCGTGTTTGGTTGTGGTGGCGATCGTGATCGCACGAAGCGGGCGCCGATGGCGGCCGCGGTGGCCAGGCACGCGCACGTTGCGTACCTGACCAGCGACAACCCGCGCACCGAAGAGCCCGAAGCGATCCTCGCCGACATGGAACCGGGGCTCGTCGGTGGACGCAGCGAATGCCGTCGCATCATCGACCGGGCCGAGGCCATTCGCGCGGCGGTGGGCGCGGCGGAGCCCGGGGATACGGTCCTCATCGCCGGCAAGGGCCACGAGACCTACCAGGTGCTGAAGGACAGCGTGGTGCCGTTCGACGATCGTCTCGAAGCAGCGCGCGCATTGGCCGCGAGGGAGGCAGGATGGTTGCACCGATGAACCGACGTCGTGAAGAACGTGCCGCCGAAGCCGCCGCCGGGCGCAGTGGTACGCGTTCTTCGCGGGGTTCGTGGTTGACGGCGGCGGCGATCGCGCGCGTGGCCGGTGGTGAGGTCGTGCGCCGCGGCAGTGCGGCGGCGACGGTGACCACCGATTCGCGCGCCGAGTGTACGGGCAAGCTCTTCGTGGCCCTGCGCGGTGAGAACCACGATGGCCATCGTTTCGTCATGGACGCGATCCGTCGCGGCGCCGCCGGCCTGCTCATCGATCGACCGCTCGCCGAGTTGCCGGAACTCGCCGAACTCGGCCGCCTCGCCCCGCCGTTCCTCGTGCAGGTGCCCGATACCGGCAAGGCGCTGCTCGACCTCGCGGCGGAACATCGCCGGCGGCACCGCGCCAAGGTGATTGGCATCACGGGTTCGTGCGGCAAGACCTCGACGAAGGAGTGGCTTGGTGCCGTGCTCGCGTCGGCGATGCCGACGGTGCGTTCGCCAGGCTCGTACAACAACCAGATCGGCGTGCCGCTGACGCTGTTCTCGATCGATCCGGAGACGCGCGCGGCGGTCGTCGAGATCGGCACGAATGCACCTGGGGAGATTGCGCAATTGACCGCCGTCGCGCGCCCGGATGTGGGCATCGTGACCTGCGTTGCGGCGGCGCACCTGCAGGGGCTGGGTTCGCTCGAAGGTGTCGCCCGCGAGAAGGCGGCGTTGCCGCTCGGGCTGCCCGAAGAAGGGCTCTGCATCCTCAATGGCGACGATGCTGCGTGCCGCGCCATGGCGGCGGTGGCGAAGGCCAAGGTGCAGTTCACGAGCGTGTCGCGGCCCGCGGACTGGTTTGCGACCGAAGTGCGCTTCCACGCGCTCGGCACGACGTTCCTGCTGCAGGGCGAACGGCCGGTGACGCTGCCGCGCCTCGGCACCCACAACGTCTACAACGCGCTGGCGGTGATTGCGGCTGCCAGCCACCTCGGCATGGCCGAGGAGCACATCCTGCGCGCCCTGGCGGCGGTGCCCTCGGCGGCGCGGCGCCTCGAGCCGAAACTTGCCGGTGGAGTCACGATCTTCGACGACACCTACAACATGAACCCGCAGTCGGCGAAGGCCGCGCTGCAGGCGCTCGCTGGGTTGTGTGCCGCTGGCCGCCGCATCGTCGTGTTTGGCGAAATGCTCGAACTCGGCGCGCAGAGCGAAGCCCTGCATCGTGACCTCGGTGCGGAGGTCGTACGTTCGCGACAGGACCTGCTCGTCTGCATCGGTGACGGCGCACGCGCCATCGCCGAAGGGGCGATCGCGAGCGGCATGCCGGCGGCGAACGTGCACCTCGTTGCGGATGTTGCCTCAGCGCTGGCGTTGTTGCTCACCATCGTGAAGGATGGGGATCGTGTGCTCTGCAAGGCGTCGCGCCGGGTGGCGCTCGATCGGCTCGTCGATCGGCTGCTGGTCGAACTCGGCGGTGTCGGTGGGCATGCGGCGATGGAGTGCAACTGACGGATGATCCACTGGCTCGCACCCTGGCTGTTCTCGGAAGACGTGTGCCGTCTGCTGGGCTACATCTCGTTCCGTGCCGCGGGCGCGGCGGTGACGGTGTTCCTGTTTGCCGTTCTGCTGGGGCCGCGCGTGATCGCGTGGTTGGGCCAGCTCGGCGTCGGCGAACGCATCGACGGCACCGGGTCGGCAACACTCGAGGCGCTGCACGCCCACAAGAAGGGCACGCCGACGATGGGCGGCATCTTCATCATCGGCGGCATCGTGCTCGCCAGTGCGCTCTGGATGCGGTTTGACGAGCCCAACCGGTTCTCGTTGCCTGGCATCTTCTTGATCGCCGGATTTGCCGGGGTGGGGTTCTGGGACGATTGGGTCAAGCTGCACAACCCGAAGAAGCGTGGCATCGGCAAGCGTGAGAAGCAGGGTGCGCTGACGATCCTCGCCCTGATCGTGGCGCTGTGGTTGCTCGGCCCAGCCGGGCTCGAATCCGCGGCCAACGGCCCGCACCTCTACGTGCCGTTCTTCAAGGAAACGTCGTTCGACCTGTCGATCTGGTTTGGCGTGCCGTTCCTGCTGTTGGCGGTGCTGGTGCTCACGGGCGCCGCGAACGCCGTGAACCTCACGGACGGCATGGATGGCCTCGCGACCGGTTGCATCGCCACCGCGGCGATCGCGTATGCGGTGATCACCTACGCCGTCGGCCGCGTCGACTGGTCGCACTACCTGCTCGTGCAGCACGTCGCCGGTGCCGGTGAGATGACGGTGATGATGGGTGCCCTGCTTGGCGGTGCGCTCGGGTTCCTCTGGTTCAATGCCGCGCCGGCCATGGTCTTCATGGGCGATGTTGGCAGTCTGGGGCTTGGCGGCGCGCTCGGTTACACCGCCGTGGTCAGCCGCACTGAACTGGTGCTGCTCGTCGTCGGGGGCGTGTTCGTCGCCGAAGCGCTGTCGGTGATGATCCAGGTCGCCTCGTTCAAGTTGCGCGGCAAGCGCGTGTTCCGGTGTGCGCCGCTGCATCACCACTTCCAGTTCGGGGGCATGCCGGACACCCGCGTCGTCGTGCGTACGTGGGTGGTCTCCGCCCTCCTGGCTCTCTGCAGCCTCGCGCTGTTCAAGGTGCGCTGATGACGGCGATCTCAGGAAGTCATCACCGTGCGGATGGCCAGAAGCGGCCGCACCTGCGCGAACTCGACTGGCTCATGCTGGCGACGGTGGCGCTCTGCTGCCTTGGCCTCGTGATGGCGGTTTCCGTGCGGGGCGCGGACGCCAAGGTGGGGCCGATCGACGCGATGAAACAGCACGGGACCAAGCTGTTTGCAGCGCTGGCCGCGTTCCTGCTCGCGGCGTTGACGCCGATGCGGGTCGTCTGCAAGGTGGCGTTTCCGGCGTTCCTCGCCGCGACGTTCTGCTGCTTGCTGCCGCTCTTCATTTCTTCGGACGTGAACGGGGCTCACCGCTGGATCAAGATCGGCTCCTTCCAGTTCCAGCCGATCGAACCCGCGCGTTTCTTCATGATCCTGGCCGTGGCGTGGATCCTCGCGCGTTCGGGCTCCGGGGTGGCGACCTTCCTGCGTGGCTTCCTGCCTGCGATCGGCTGCGCCGGGTTGCTGGCCGGCACGTTGATATGCCAGCCGGACCACGGCAATGCGCTGATCGTGCTCGCGCTTGCCAGTGTGCTCGCGCTCGTGGCTGGGGTGCGGTTCCTGCACTTCCTGCCGTTCGCCGTGGCGGGTCTGTCGCTCTTTGCGTGGGCGGCTTTCCGCCACGATTATGTGCGCACGCGTCTCGCGGACATGTCGAGCACGCGGCCTGGCTCGCAGGTCGGCCTCGGGCTGATCGCGCTGAGCTCCGGTGGCGTCACCGGCAAAGGGCTAGGGCAGGGTTGGATGAAGATGTCCTACGTGCCCGAAGCCCACAACGACTTCGTGTTCGCGATCATCGGCGAGGAGTTTGGTTATCTGGGCTCGCTGTTCGTGCTCGCCGCGTTCACGACGTTCGGAGTCGTCGGGTACCGGCTCGCGTGCAAAGTGCGAGATCCATTCCTTCGGTACCTGGTTTGCGGTTACGCTCTGATGATCTGCATGCAAGCAGCTGCGAACCTACTCGTGGTCAGCGGGTGGGCTCCAGCCAAAGGCATCGACCTGCCATTCGTAAGTACTGGCGGCACGAGCCTCATGTTTTGTCTCGCCGCCGTCGGGCTGATCGGCAACGCCGCTCGGACCGACATGGCAGGTGAGTTCTCTACGGTCAACGAATTCGCGGTCAACGCTTCAGGGAGGGTGTGATGGGCCAACTCGAGAAATACGGGCTCTACGTTTTGTGTCTGGTGATCTTCTTGATCCTCGGTGTGACGATCTGGGGTGGCGGCGATCTGCCGCAATCCGGGCGTCGGCCGGCGCCAACGCCGCCGTCGGAATTGCACGCGGGTGGGAGCCCCGCCAACGGGCCCAGCGGCTCGCAGAACATCCAGAGCGGCGATCTGCTCGCTGGTATCGAGGAGCTCACTGGCGGCGGCAAGAAGGCCGACGACAAGAAGGGCGATACCAAGACCGGGGACGCCGTCAAGCCGGTCGCTGCCGGTGGCAACAAGGGCAACCCGACCGAGGCCTCGAACGGTGGTTCGGCTGCCAAGGAAGGCGTGCCGCCGCCCGTTTCCGAAGCGGATGCCAAGCGCGGGACCCACAAGGTCGCCGCTGGCGACACGTTCGAAGGCATCGCCAAGGCCGCGTTCGGCAGCGCCGCGTTGCGTTCGGAGATCGCGCGGTTGAACCCGAAGGTCGAGCCAACGCGCATGAAGGTCGGCCAGGAACTCGTGTTGCCGTCGAAGGCGGAAGCCGCGGCGATCCTCGGCAAGGCGGTCGGCGAGACGAAGGTCGCTGCCGACAAGCGCGGCGGTGTCACGCCCGTCGTGGCCCCGATCGCGGGCAACAGCACCTACACCGTGGTCAAGGGCGACACGTTCGAGGGCATCGCGATTCGCCAACTCGGCTCGCGCGGCCGCCTCGACGACCTGCGTCAGGCCAACCCGGGGATCGACCCGGTGCGGATCAAGGTTGGTCAGAAGATCCAGTTGCCCAAGAAGTGATGGCCTAGCCCGCTGCTTCCGCGCCGCGTTCGCACGGTGCAGATGGCGGTGGGCAACCGGGGGTGTGCGATGGTGCAGCGTGTCTGTCTCGTGAGTGGTGGTACCGGTGGTCACCTGATGCCCGCCCTGGTTCTGGCCCGCGCCTTGCGCGATCGCGGGCATGAGCCCGTGCTCTTCACGGAGGGCCGTGAAGTCGAGCGGGAGCTGCTCAAACGCGAGTTGCCCGACGTCATGCTGGTGGATCTTCCCGGTGGCAGACCTTCGCGCCTCGGCACGCCGTTGTGGCTCGTGCGCGCGACGATGGCGGCGCGGCGACTGCTGCGCGAACGCCACGTCGACTGTGTGGTGAGCACCGGTGGTCGCCCTTCGCTGCCGGTGGGGCTTGCGTCGCGCAGCCTCGGCCTGCCGCTGTTCTTGCTGGAACAGAACGCCGTCACCGGGCGGGCCAATCGCTGGTTGCAGCCGTTTGCGCGGCGCATCTACCACGGCCTGCCGTCGGCGCAATCGGTGCAGGGGCGTTCGTTGTTTACCGGGACCCCTCTGCGCCCGGAATTCGCGCATGTCGATCGCGCGCAGGCGCGTGAGTCGATCGGCCTTGCCGCCCAGATCCCCGTCGTGCTCGTCACGGGCGGCAGTCAGGGAGCTTCGGCCCTCAACGAGAAGGTGCCGCTGGCGCTGCTGCGGTTGCCCTTTCCGGTGCAGGTGATGCACCTTTCCGGGCTTGGGCGCGACGAAGCCGTGCGCCGGCTCTACGCGGCGACGGACGGTCGGCTGCAGGCGCAGGTGCGGCCGGTGGCGCTCGACATGGACCGGATGTTTGGGGCGGCGGATCTCATTCTCTGCCGCGGTGGCGGCACGACGGTGGCCGAACTCGCCGCCGCCGGCCGGCCGGCGGTGATCGTTCCGTATCCTCACCATCGTGATCGGCAGCAGCTTCGGAATGCGCAAGTGCTGGAGGCGGCGGGTGCCGCCATCATCGTCGAGGAGTCCAAACTCGACGTGGCCAGCCTAGCCTCGCTCGTCGAACAACTGCTGCGCGATCCCGAGCGCTTGCGCGCCATGGGGGCTGCCGCGTTGCGCACCTGTGCGGGCGATGCGACGAGTGCGATCCTCGCCGATATGGAGAAGCAGGCGGGTTGGGCGCCGGGCAATTTTGGTGCTTCACGGTCGATGGCGGACCAGGCTTTGGGGGTTGCGCGATGACGACGGAAACGTTGCCGGTGACGTGGCAGGCAGGGTCGAGTTTTGCGAGCCGTCGGTTTCACTTCGTCGGCGTCGGCGGTTCGGGCATGAGCGGGCTCGCGCGCTTGCTGCGCGGCTCGGGCGCGGACCTGAGTGGCAGCGACATGAGCGGCGGTCAGCTCTTGGATACCCTGTCCGAGCGAGGTTGTGATATCTGGGTTGGCTGCCAGCCGTCGCGCATCGTCGGCGAGGACGGGTATGTGATCCGCAGTGCCGCCGTGCCGAGCAGCGACCCTGAGGTGCAGGAATGCGTTCGCCGGGGATTCACGTCGTTGTTGTACGCCGAAGCGGTTGGCCGGCTCAGTGAAGGGCGCCGGACGCTGGCGATTGGTGGCACCCACGGCAAGACGACGACCACCGGGCTCACCGTGGCGGCGTTGCGTGGCGCGGGTCTCGATCCGGCGCACCTGATCGGCGGCGAGGTGCCCGAACTCGGGGGCAACGGGCACGGTGGCACGAGTCCTGAGTTCGTCGTCGAAGCTTGCGAGTTCAACCGCAGCTTCCACAACCTGCGGCCGTTCGGCGCGGCGATCCTCAACGTCGATCACGACCACTTCGATTGTTACCCGTCGACGGACGAACTCGTCGCGGCGTTCGCCGGTTACCTCGCGCGCGTGCGGCCAGGCGGCACGGCGCTCGTCGAAGAAGCCGTGCCGACGGCCGTCTTGAACAGCCTGCGCAGCGATGTGCACATCCTCACCGTCGGTTCGGGGTTGTGGGCTGACATCCGTGCCCTCGAAGTCGGCGACTCGCTCGGGCGGTTTTCGTTTGTGCCCATGGTGCTCGGTCGGCGGTTGCCGCGAGTGCAGCTCGCGCTGTCGGGCCGTCACAACATGCACAATGCCCTGTTTGCGCTCGGTCTGGCGCAGGTGGCTGGGGTCGACATGGTCGGCGCCTGCCAGGGGCTGGCCGGGTTCTCGGGGGTGCGTCGCCGCTTTGAACTGCACACTGGGGCTGGCGGTGGCCTGCTCGTAAACGACTACGCGCACCATCCTGCCGAGATCCGCGTCGTTCTGCAGGCCGCGCGCAAGCGGTTCCCGGGGCGGCGGTTGCTCGTGGCGTTCCAGCCGCACCAGTTCCAGCGTACGCGCTGCCTGCTGCCGCAGTTTGCGGAAGTGCTGGCGCAGGCCGACATGACCCTGGTCGCGGACATCTATGGGGCTCGCGAAAGCGCCGAGATGAAGGCCTCGGTGAGTGCAGAGGACCTCGTGTTGGCCGTGCGCGAGTGTGGCGGGCAGTGCGAGACGGGCGGGACCATTGCCGCGTTGCCGGCGCGCATCGCCGGGTTGCGTCGGCCGGAGGATCTCGTCCTGGTGCTTGGGGCTGGCGACATCGATCAGGCCGTGGGAGGCATCCTTGCGGGGCTCTGACCTGCGCGAGGCGCTGCGCAACATGCGCGGCGCGGTGCGCGAGAACGTGCCGCTCGCGCCGATGATGCACCTGCGCATCGGTGGCCCGGCGGACTGGTTTCTCGAGCCCTTCGCCGAAGAGGATGCGGCGCTCGCCGTGCGGGTCTGCCGCGAACTCGGCGTGCCGTTGCGCGTGCTCGGCGGTGGCAGCAACGTAGTCATCGCCGACGCCGGCGTGCGCGGCGCGGTCATGCACTTCCACAACCTGAAGCGCATGGTGCGCGATGGCAATCGCCTCACGGTTGGCGCCGGGGTCTCCTTGCCCAATCTGCTGCGTTCGGCCAAGGAAGCGGGGTTGGCGGGGCTCGAGCGCCTGACCGGCATTCCGGCCGAAGTTGGCGGCGCCGTGGCGATGAACGCGGGCACGCGCGATGGCGAGACCTTCGACCTGCTCGTGTCCCTCATCGTCGTCGAGCCCGACGGGAGCATCGCCGTGCGCGGCAAGGATCAGTTCCGGCAGGTGTATCGCGACGGTGGGCTTGGGGACGCCATCGTGCTGCAGGCGACCTTCCAACTCGAACCTGACGACCCCAAGGCGATCTTCGAACGCTTCTCGGCGAGTCTGAAGAAACGCAATGCGACCCAGCCCGTCTCGCAGCGCAGCGTCGGCTGCGTGTTTCGCAACCCACCCGGGGACGCCGCGGGCCGGCTCATCGAAGCCGCCGGCTGCAAGACGCTGAAGATCGGGGCCCTTGAGGTGAGTGGCATGCATGCCAATTACTTCGTCAACGCCGAGGGCGGCACGGCGGCGGACTTCGTGGCCCTCATGCAGGAGGTGCGACGGCGCGTGCACGACAAGTTTGGGGTCGAGCTGCAGCCCGAGGTGAAGTTCTGGGGTTTCTGAGTTGCCCCACTCACTCATCCTGAGACCGAGCTTGCACCTCGGGGCAGATGCCGTATTGCTGAAAGCCGATAGAGAAGCCACCACCAAGGTGAATCGATGATCGAGGAAACGGAAGTCACGATCGAGTTCAAGGGCCGTCACGACCACATCACGGAGCGCATGCAGGCGCACGCCGCGCGGAAGATCGCCAAGTTGGCGCGCTTCCACGACCGGCTGGCCCGCATCGAGGTCGTCGCCGACCACGCCCACAAGAATCCGGAGGTCGAGTTGATCGTGCACATGCGCCGAGGCAACCCGATGATCGCCAAGGATCGCGGCACGTCCTTCTCCGCGACGATCGACCTGCTGGTCGACAAGGTCGAGGTCCAGCTGCGCAAGCAGAAGGAGAAGAAGAAGGACCACAAGACGCCGGATGGCAAGGCCGTTCGCGCCGGCGCAAAGGCTGGGAAGCGCGTTGCCAAGGGGCGCAAGGCCGAAGAGGAGACCTACGAAGAGGTCGTCGCGAAGACCATGCGTCGCTGACCGAGAGCCCTCGGACGGCGTAGCTTCGGGGCGTCGGCCCGGCCTGCCGATCTGGCGGATCGGGTCTCCCTGCAAGGGTAGTGCAAGCTTCCATTGCTTGTCGGGGCTGGTTTGTTGACACTGCTGCCCATGATTGGACAGCTGGTCGAACGTGCCGCCCTGGTGGCGCAGATCGAGGCCAAGAACAAGGACGGCGCTCTGAAGGAGCTGCTTGCGGTGGCGCAGGCAGCTGGCTCCTTCGATGCCAAGCTCCACAAGGCGCTTGCCAAGCGGCTCTCCGAGCGAGAAGCCATTGGCAGCACCGGGCTTGGCAACAGTGTTGCCGTTCCGCACGTCAAGGGCGAGGACGTCGTTGGCGTTACGTTGGTCCTGGCGCGTAGCAAAGCCGGGCTGGAGTGGCAGGCGATCGATGGCCGCCCGGTGCACATCGTGTTCTTGCTGGTCTCCCCAGCCAACGAACCCGAGACGCATCTGCGTTGCCTGCGCTGGATCTCCACGCTGGCGCGCAGCTCGGACTTCCGGCGGTTCCTGCTCGACGCTCCCGATGATGGGGCGATGCGGGACCTGTTGCGCGAGATGGCGCCCAAGGAGTGACCGTGAGCGATTGGGAACCACGTGTCCTCCGGGTCACCTTGTCCAACCGGCACGGCCTGCACGCGCGGCCGGCGCACATGTTCGTGCAGACTGCCAATTCCTATGCGTCCAAGCTGCAGGTGGGCCGCACCGATGCCGACGAACGCGTCGATGGCAAGTCGATCATGGGCATGATGATGCTCGCCGCTGAGCGCGGGGTCGAACTCGAGCTCTGCGCCGATGGGCCGGACGCCGAAGCGATGTTGCGTGCCCTCGCCGAACTGGTCGCCGCCAACTTCGGCGAAGACTGAGAAGGCAGTGACCTGCTGCCGGCTGTCCTGAGGGCCGGGCGCGCCGAGAGTCGCGGTCGAGGCCCCCTCGTGGCCGGGCTTTCGGTGGCAAAACCCACCGCGTTGAAACCCTGGTCGGGGCAAGCGCTTGCCGCCACTTCGGCGCGGATTCCAGGGGGCGTTCCCAAGGGCGGCTCAATCCGGGCCGCACCTTCGGTCGATAGGCGGAGCTGCAAGGCGGCACCCCCAAAACGAAGGAGCGCCACTCGTCATGCTGAAGCAGCGCAAGAGCATCGTAGGTCTGGACATCGGCTCCAGTTGTATCAAGGCCGTCGAACTCACTCGTGAGAAGTACGATCGTGTCATCACTGGCTACGCCCAGATTGACGTTCCCAACGAAGCGGCGCGTCAAGACGCGATCGCGGAGCTCATGCGCGCGGCGAAGTTCCGCAGCAAGCGTGTAGCGACGGCGGTCAGCGGCAAGAACGTCATCTTCCGCTACATCTCGATGGCCGAGATGTCGGACGACAAACTGCTGCAAGCGGTGCGGATGGAGGCCGACAAGTACATCCCGTTCGACGTCAGCGAAGTCGAACTCGATGCGCAGAAGATCGGCGCTGGCGTGGATGCCGCGGGCAAGCCTGACATGAAGGTGCTGCTGATCGCCGCGAAGAAGAGCATCGTCGCCGATCATGCCCGCATCCTTACCGAACTCGGCCTGCAGCCGATTTCGGTGGGAGTCGACGGCTTTGCGCTCGGCAACGCCTGGGAGCTCGGCGATCAGGTCAATCCCGGCATCCAGGACCCAGGTCGCACGGTGTCGTTGATCGACATCGGCGCCACCAAGTCGAGCATCAACATCCTGCGCGACAACATCAGTTGCTTTGCGCGTGAGGTGCCGATGGGCGGCCAGGACCTGACCAACGCGATCGCCCGACGCCTCGGTGTCGAGCCCGCGCAGGCCGAAGCGATGAAGCGCGATCCTGGCGAACAGCTCAGCATCGTTCAGGAGGCCACGAGCCAGGTGCTCGAGGACCTCGGTAACGAGATCAACCTGTCCTTCGACTTCTTCGAGAATCAGTTCGATGGCGAAGTGCAGGAAGTGTGGCTCACCGGTGGTTCGGCGCTGCTGCCGTTCCTCGAGGAGAGCTTCGAGAAGATCTTCGAGAAGCGCACCAAGACGTGGAATCCGATCGAAGGCTTGAAGGTGAAGTCGGACAACGTCGACGTCGAGGCTCTCAACACGCTGGCACCGCAGCTCGCGGTGGCGCTCGGCCTGGCCGCTGCATCCTGAGGAGTTCCCCGTGATTCGCATCAATCTACTTCCTGCCGAACTGCGCCGCGGCAATCGCCTGCCGGCGCGCGTGATCGCCGCTGCCTTTGGGGCGGCGGTGGCAACCAGCGCCGCGATTGGCTGGTTTGCCATCGTCTACTTCGGTGACCTCGGCAACGCGGAGCAATCCCTGCAGTCGGTTGAGGTCAAACTGGCGGAGAAGGAGCAACGTGTTGCCTACCACACGCTGCTCGAACAAAACCGGAAGGACTACGCCGAGCGTGTGCAGACGATCCAGTCGATCGGCAAGTCGCGTCGCCTGTGGGCCAAGTTCGCCGACGAACTCATCGATGTCGTGAACCAGACGGACCTGGACCGGCATCTGGCGTGGTTTCGCAGCATCTCCGTGAAGGGGGACCCCAAGAAGGGAGCCTCCGTCACCATGCCGGCGTCCGTGCAGGGCGACGAGAGTTCGCGCGTAGCCAACTTCCACGAGGACCTCGAAGGAGCCCCGTTCTATCCGGATCTGATCCAGAAATCGGATCCGACCTGGCGGCTCGTCATCGAGAAGGACCGGACACCCTCCGCGTCCCTCGACTTCCCGCTCGTGCTGCAATTCAAGCCGACCGTCGTGGAGCCAGCCGCGAAGAAGGCTGCGGCCAAGACTCCCCCTGCTGCAACCCCGGCGAAGTGAGGTGACCAACCATGGCTAACTGGACCCAGAAAAAGCAGTTGTTTGCCATCTGCGGCGGCGCCGGGCTCGTTTGCGCCCTCGCGGTCGGCGGTGTGTTCTACGCGCAGGGCCTGATCGCCGAGATCGAAACTGCAATCGACGGCAAGCAGCAGTCGATTGCCGCTGCGGAGACGAAGATCGGGCAGATCCCGACGCTCGAGAAGGAGACCATCATCCTTCGTGAGAACCTCGGCGAATACGTCAAGATCCTGCCGGACACGAAGGCGCTGAACGAATTCGTGCGCATGATCAACCAGTTCGAGAATCAGTCGGGCATCAAAGGCACCGGACTGATTCCGAAGACGGGTGCGGCGGCCAAGAGCAGCGAGCGCTTCGCGCTGATCGAATACAGCTACGATTGCCAGGCGACGCTGTGGGAGTTCCTCAAGTTCGTGAACTTGATCGAGAACTACGAGCGGTTCGTCAGCATCTCGGAATTCAGCATCCAGTCGGGAGACAAGGGCAAGCAAGCCGAGACGCGCGAAGGCGACATCGTGCACCAGGTGCGCCTCACGCTGCAGACCTACACCTACAACGGCAAGCTCTCCGGCAAGGAAGCCAACATTCCCGACTACGAGGGGCAGGTTGCGGCCCTGCGCGAGGAGATCTTCAAGCGGCTGCAGACCATCCGGATCGAGAAATACACGCAGCGCGGCAACCAGGGTCGTCGCGACATCCTCGTTGATCCGCGCGTCCGGGGCGACGAACATCTCGCCGGGGCGCTTTCCCCGCAGGAACAGCGGCCGATCCTGCAGCGTCACCTTGATACGGTAAAGAGCCTTGGCGACATGCTCCAACGCATGCGGCGCCAGGACCTGACGATGTTCGAGCAATACTCGCTCGAGAAGCGCCTCAAGGAGGGCCTGCTGAGCGCGACGACCGCGGTGGAGTCCGATGCACCGCGGATCACGTACGGCCCCTACAAGGCGCAGTGGGTGAAGGACGTCGTGCAAGGGCTCGCGGTGGTCCGGGAAGCTCTTGAGGCGAAACAGCACAACGACGAGGTTGTCGACCCGTACTTGCCGCAGAAGGAGTTGGAGCAGCTGGTCGCTGATCTGCAGAACGACTGCCAGACGGGCCAGCTTGAGGAGGCGAAGACCCGCTACGAGACGATCTCGTCGCGCCTCAACATTCCACCTACGGAATCTCGCCATGCCCTCGCGGTGGCGGCGAAAGCGTGGCACATGAAGGCCACGACGGCACTCGACTTCCGCGGCCTTGACCTGCGCCTGCAAGGGGTGGTCGTCAATCGTGGCGGTCGTTCGGGTGTGTTGCTCAACGGCGAGGTCTACGAAGAAGGCGAATACGTATCGGACGAGCTGCTGGTCAAGCTCGTCGAGGAAGAGAAGGTCTGGTTCGTGTTCCGCGGGCTCACGCTCGTTCGCACGATGTGATCTGCGCGCTGCCAACCGGATTCCCTCAAGACGGTGGCGGCGGCAGTTCGAAGAACACAAT
>JADZDL010000204.1 GCA_020851075.1 Planctomycetota bacterium
ATCGCCGGCATGGTGGACATCCGCGATCGGGCCCGCGCGTTGCTCAGCGCACAGCTGGGCGCAACGACGGATCAGGCGCTGATCGAACTGAGGCGACGCCTGAACCAGAGCTACGACCGGTTCGTGGGCAAGCACGGCTACCTGTCCTGCCGCGCGAACGCCCTCGCCTTCCGGCGGGACCCGGACTATCCGCTGCTCCTGTCCCTGGAGCACTACGACGAAGAGGAAGAAGTGGCCACCAAGGCCGCGATCTTCTCGAAGCGAACGGTCTCGCCCGTCCGCGAGGCCACGGTCGCCGAGCATCCCGACGAGGCACTCGCCCTGTCGATGCAGTGGAAGGGCCGGGTCGATCCCGACTACATGGCCCGGCTGCTGCGGGCCACGCCCGAAGACGCCGTGGCGGACTTGTCCGCGCGCGGCATGATCTACCTGAATCCCGAGGGCGACCGGCACGAGCCGGCCGACGAGTACCTCTCCGGCAACGTGAAGCGCAAGCTGACCGTGGCCCTCGCCGCTGGCGACGCCTACAGGGCGAACGTGGCGGCACTGGAGAAGGTGATCCCCGAGGATCTGCCGCCAGGCGACATCGCGCTGCGACTGGGTGCGGTCTGGGTGCCGGCCGACGTGGTCGAGGCCTTCATCAAGGAGGTGCTCGGCCTGCAGGACACCGCCGTGCGCTACCTGGCGGTGGCCGGCACCTGGTCGGTGACCTTCAACGACTGGGCGGCCCGACAAAGCGTCGCGTGCATCCAGGAGTACGGCACGCGGCGCATGCACGCGATCGACCTCGTGCAGCATGCGCTGAACGTGCAGACACCCACGGTGCGCGACCCGCACCCCGAGAAGGACGGTGCCTACATCGTCAACAAGGAAGAGACGCTCGCGGCGCGGGAGAAGCTCGGCTTGATCCGGGACCGCTTCGCGGCATGGGCCTACGAGGACGCTCCGCGGCGCGAGCGGCTGTGCAGGATCTACAACGACCTGTTCAACTGCATCCGCCAGCGGGAGTTCGACGGCTCGCATCTGAAGCTGCCGGGCTTTTCGCAATGCTTCGAGCTCCACGCGAGCCAACGCAACGCGATCTGGCGCGTCGTGCAGTCCGGCAACACCGGGCTGTTTCACGCGGTGGGCGCCGGCAAGACGGCCATCATGGTGGCCGCGAGCATGGAACTGCGCCGCCTGGGCCTGGCCAACAAGCCGGCCCACATCGTGCCGAACCACTGCCTCGAGCAGTACGCCGCCGAGCTGGTGCGGCTCTATCCCTCCGCCGCCGTGCTCATGGCGACGAAGGAGGACCTCGCCGGCGACCACCGGCGGGAGTTCGTGGCGCGGGTGGCCACCGGCGACTGGGATGCGATCGTGATGACGCACTCCACCTTCGAGCTGCTGCCCATGTCCGCCGGCTTCACCGGCGACTTCATCAAGGACACCATCCGCGAGATCGAGATGGCGGTGCGCATGTGCAGCGCGGACAGCCGGTCCAACCGGATCGTCAAGCAGCTCGAGCGCATGAAGAAGACCTGGAAGATCCGGCTCGAACGCCTGGAGAACCAGGATCGCAAGGACGACTTTCTCTGCTGGGAAGCACTGGGGGTCGACTGGCTTGCGTACGACGAGGCCCACTCGGCCAAGAATCTGTTTCGCCACACCAAGATGGCACGCATCGCAGGCCTGCCGCTGAGTAACTCGCAGCGCGCGTTCGACCTGTACCTGAAGTCGCGCCACACGATGAGCCTCTACCGAGGCGAGCACCGTGGCGTGGTTCTGGCCACGGCAACCCCGGTGGCCAACAGCATGGCCGAGGTTCACACGTTCCAGCGATTCCTGCAGCCCAACACGCTGCGCTCGCTGGGGCTGGAGCAGTTCGACGCCTGGGCCGCCACCTTCGGGGAGACGGTCACGGCGCTGGAGATTGCACCTGACGGCAGCGGCTATCGGCTCAACACCCGGTTCGCGCGCTTCATCAACGTGCCGGACCTGATGACGGTGTTCTGCGACGTGTCGGACATCCGCACGCGCGAGATGCTGAAGCTGCCGGTGCCGATCCTGAAGGGCGACAAGCCCCGAACGGTGACGTGCAAGCCTAGCGAGCCACTTCGCGCCTTCGTGCGATCGCTCGTGAAGCGCGCCGAGCGCTTGAAGACCGCGCGGGTGGACCCGCGCGAGGACAACATGCTCATGATCGCCAGCGAAGGCCGCCTGGCCGCGCTGGACATGCGACTGATCAACAGCCGCCAACCAGCCGACCCCGGCGGGAAGGTGGCGCAGTGCGCCCGAGAGGTGCACAACATCTGGCAGGAGACTGCGAGCCTCAAGAGGGCGCAGCTGGTCTTCTGCGACCTGTCCACTCCCAAGAGTGGCATGGCGTTCAGCGTCTACCAGGCGCTGCGCGAAGAGTTGATCGAGCTGGGCCTACCGGCCGAGCAGATCGCTTTCATCCACGATGCCGAGACCGACTCGCAGAAGGCACGCCTGTTCCGCCAGGTGCGCGAGGGCAAGGTTCGTGTGCTGCTCGGTTCGACCCCGAAGATGGGCGTCGGCACGAACGTGCAGCGGCGCCTCGTGGCCCTCCACGAACTCGACTGCCCATGGCGTCCGTGTGATGTGGAGCAGCGCGAGGGCCGGATCCTTCGCCAAGGCAACGAATGCGTCGAGGTGGAGATCATCCGCTACGTCACCGAAGGCAGCTTCGACGCGTACAGCTGGCAGACGGTGCTCACCAAGGCCAAATTCATCGCGCAGGTGATGAGCGGGGACAAGGGCATCCGGTCCGTCGAGGACGTCGAGCTCGCAACACTGACCTACGCGGAGGTGAAGGCGCTGGCGTCGGGCAATCCGAAGATCATCGAGAAGGCCGGTGTCGACGCGGAGATCGCAAAGTACGCCTCGCTGCTGTCCGTGTGGCGCAATCAGCGCTACGCGAACGAATCCGAAGTGGCCGGCCTGCCGATGCGCATCGAGAGCAACGAGCGGCTGCTCGCAGCCCTTCAGGCTGATGCCGAACGGGCGCATGCGGTTCTCGGATCGGACCTGGTGGTCAACGTCCACGGACGCACCTACCGCGGTCGTGAAGAGATCGGCGAAGTGCTTCGGGCCACGGTGCGAAACGGGAGGGCATCGATCTCGCGGTCCGCGCGGGACGAGGTCATCGGCACCGTCGGGGCTTTCGAACTGTGCGTGTTCATCGGACGCGCAGAGGACGAGGTGCATCTGTTCGTGCGGGGCGCGAGCTCACACGAATGCAGGCCGTGCCAGACCGGACCGGCACTCCATGCCTCCTTGGTCGAGACGATCCGCGAGATCGCGCCGCACCGCGATGACTGCGCCCAGCGGCTCGCGAGGATGCGCTCGAAACTCGAAGGCCTTGCGGCTGAACTGCAGCGGCCCTTCGAGCACGAGGATCGCCTGG
>JADZDL010000205.1 GCA_020851075.1 Planctomycetota bacterium
GCGATGATGCTCGTGCTTTTTGCGCTCCTGGCAGGAGCCGCCCCTTCGCAGACGGCTGTGAGGACCGGACCTAGTCTGCCATGCCCAGCGATCCCGACTCTCGATCTCGCGGGACCCTACTTCGTTGCATGAAAAAGTCGCGAAGCATGGCGCCGTTAAGTCGGCGTAAGTTCAATCACTTCTGGGACGAATTGTACTATTGCTGCCAAAAGGCCCACCACTACATGTATGTATGCGGAAAGAAGGGGTTGGCTAGGCGCTACGTATTGCGCATGAGAGTTCTGTTGCCATCCGCAAAGGGGCATCCCGACGCACTCGTTGGTGCGCGCGCTCGAGCGCTTTGTTGGGAGTACGCCGGAAGGTGGGGGCGCGGGGCGATCTGCCGGGAAGCAGAAATGGACCTTGTCCTTAGGCTCCACAAGGAGCTGAGCAAAAGGAGGTCTGCGCGTGTTATTAAGTTCGTGTCCGAGGGGTATGGCCGTAGCGAGGTTAGAGTAAGGCTGGCGGCGATCTACCGCGAATACAAAGATAAGGCGACACCATCCGTAATTGCGAGACTTCAGAATGTCGTCGCCCGGGCCCGTGCATGGGCGTGGTGAAGGGGGACGTGCGGCGCCTGGAACGCCGTCGTCACCACGCCCACGCCGGCCTCGTCGAGGATACGCCGGAACTGCTCGATGAAACTTCGTGTCGCGATCGAGGATCAGCCCGTGGTGTCCGAAAATGTGGCCGAACGAGTTTCGCCCGAATTGGTCGATCCGAGGTCGCTCCCGGCCGAATTGGTCACGCCCGTTTGCGTTGAGTGAAGAGACCGGTTGCCCAGGTCGAGGTCCGGGCGCCGGTGCTCGCGATGTGTTTGGCCGTCAGGCCGCCCGTCGATGGCTGCGCAGCAGCCCGCCGAGTCGTTCAGTCGTTCGTCGGCTACCACCACATGGCCCCTTGGCTCCTCGGTGGCGCTGGCCGTGACCACGCACTTGCCGAATGCCGTGGCGTCCGGAAATAGCGCCGACCGAGATTGGCCTCGAATTGGCCATTCCGATACCGTCCGTGACCGAATTGGTTGTGCGAGTTGGCGCCGAGCGAACACACCGGTGGCCCAGGTCGAGGTTAGGAACTCGGTGCTCGCGATGTTCTTGGCCGTCAGGCCGTCCGTCGATAGCTGCGCAGCAGCCCGCCGAGTCGCTCGTCGGCTACCACCACGTCGCCCCGTTCCTCGGCGGCGCTCGCCGTGAGCACACAGTTGCCGAGACCGTGGTGCGGACGCTGGTGAGTTGCGATCTCGCTCACCACACTTGTCGCTGTCGCGGTAGCATTCGCCGCGGCTGGCCCTCGGCTGGCCCCCGCTGAGCCAATAGAGCTCGTTGTTGATGAGGACCGAAGGGTGCCTCGCTTGGATGCCGGCCTTCTCATCCCATCTATCCCGTAGTGTCCGGAAATTGCGCCGACCGAGTTTCGTCGGGAATTTGACCGTTTCGAGCGCGCTCCCGGCGGAATTAGTCATGCCCGTTTTCGCCGAGTTAACAGACCGGTAGCTTGGGCGTATCCCGTCGCCTACCCACCTGCCAATGCATGACAACTAATCGACTATCGCGGTCATCAAAGCCCGGTCCAACGGAAGCATCCTGGTGACCGAATGGTAAGAATAGCCGCGTGCCAGCTTCCCTATCTGGATCGCAGCATGGAACAAGCGGTCCTCACCATGATTCGGTGTGCAGAAAAGGCCGCTGATGAGGGGGCGGCTTTGGTCTGTTTTCCAGAATGTTACCTCCAAGCTACATTCATCAGCCTGAGGGCTATCGGAAGGTGGCCATCGGCTTGTCGTGCGACGAGTTCTCGCGGATTGCGACGAGACTTGCTGATTTGAAACCCATCTTGGTCTTCGGCTTGATCGAGAGCGATCAGAACGATCTCTATAACACTGCGGTGGTTGTCCGGAAGGGGATGCTGTTAGGCCGATATCGGAAGACGATGCTTCTCAAGGGGGAGTCGATGTTTCGGGCGGGTTCCGAACACCCGGTGTTTGAAATCGATGGGCTGAGATTCGGGATAAACCTCTGCAACGACCTCAATTTCCCTGAGTGCGCCCGGGCAATTGCCGAACAAGGCGCGGAGCTGTTGGTCTGTCCGTGCAATAACCTGATGATTCCTGCGAACGCGGAGCTATGGAAATACAAGCATCAGGAGGTCCGCCGCCTGCGGGCACGAGAAACCGGCATGCATCTGCTTTCATCCGACGTGGTCGGAGCCTGGAAGCAGCGGGTTTCCTACGGATCGACCTCGCTGATCGGGTCAGATGGCAACGTCCGGTCGGAAATCGACTTCATGCGCGAGGGCATGTTGATCTGGGACCTTCTCTCGTAACTTCCACGTCAGGAGCAAACCGTGGCGGCAGCGGCTGGTAAGATCCGCACGTAATTTGAGTGATTGGCGGATGGCGCGCGGTTGCGTGCCTCATTCACCTGGGTCTAGTTGGCGAGCGGCCCCGGTTCACAATACTCGACAGCGCGTGGGATCCGGGGTCGTTCGGATGTGCTGTACAGTCACGCAAGCGCTCGCGTGAGAAACGACGGGCCCCGGCGCTTAATGAACTGAAACCGGGGCCCGTTGCCGGGCGACAGAGCTCGCATCCAGCATTTCCTTCGTCGGCACAAGTCGTTCCGTGCCTTGAATATTGTTGCTGGAAAGAACTTGAGCACGGTGCAAACCGCAACGAGCCCGTGGTGTCACGGAACTTGTGCGCCGGGCCAAGTCCGGACGGGGAGGATTCGATGGTGTGAAGAATAGGCGAACTGAACTTCGTGATGGATCGCCGCAGGTAGAGCCCAACCTCCGTCGCCGTTTGCTGGTCAGGCGATTGGTTCAGGTAACGATGGCCTCAAGCACCGCGATCGCCTTCCGCACCGCTTCGCGCATTCGCTCGACCTCGGCGTTCCCTTGCGCCTGGATCTTGGCGACGACATCCTGGATCAACGCGTTGGCGTCCAGCGGGGTTTCTGCGGCCCGAACTCGCCTTGCCACGCGTTCCCGGGACGCAACTGGACTGAGCTCAGGTCCCGCGCGAACACTCAGCCCCTGCGGACTTCGCAAAGTCAACGAGAATTCCTGCGTCACCCCGTTGCCAACGGCGATTCCGCGGCTACGCTTCTTCACAGAACAAGGAGACGAACTCATGGCACAGACGATCGCGATTCCGGGACGAAGGGTGTCGAGCGGCGAGACGTTCTACACCGATTGGGTGCAGCGCGGCGGCGACTGCATGATCCTCAGGGTCCAAGTGCTCATCGCCGCTGGAGGCGGTGACGCCGTGACCTTCTGGTTGGAGACGCGCGGAGATGACGGCACGACCGTCACGACTCCGGTTACTCCCACTTCGCCCTCCGGAGGGCTCGAACTCACGGCCGTTGGGGTTGGCACCTGCCTCTACCTCGCCAGCACAACCAGCGGAGGGTCTCAAGAGCAGGTGCGCGTCGGTGTGCAATGTGGAGCCGAAGGAGGGACCGGTTACTACGTCGTGCGCATCTTCCCGATCATCTTCTTCGACAACGCCAAGCCCTAGCCTGAGGATCGACCAATGAACATCGGAACGCAGTTGATGGTGATCGGCACGGATGCGAAGTCCTACGACACTCCGTGGTTCCCGAAGGGCGCAGACAACGCCTTCTTCACCTACGAGATCATCCACCAGCACTTCGGTTCTGGCGGTAGCATCTCCGTCACGGTCTACACAAAGAACCGCGAGGACCTGGGCAGCGAGAGCGTGACGCCTTTCACCTTCTCCTTCACGCAGATCGGCAGTACAGCCTTCTATCACGCCGACTGCGCGAACCTGAAACAACTCGTCCGGTTCAAGATCACGGTGACGCCCGGCGCCGGCACGAGCAATCCTCAAGGCGTCTGTTACCGCATCCTGCCGCCCACCTGGTACGACAAGGCGGTGTGACCCATGCGCGCGCCCGCCGGCATCGAACTGCTTCCTGACGGCACTTGGGACTGTGGGGCCATGGGCGGAGAGTGGTCGCCGGGCGGGTGCGGATGTGGGGTCGGCGGGTGCGGCGGTGAAGGCGGCTGCGGGAGTGCGGCTGGCATCGGTGGGGCGCCGCGGCTTGCAGACTGCGATGGGGAGATTTGGGCCTCGCAGGTAAGGGCGACTACTGCCCGTGCCCCCAGCAGTCGCGACCCTTTGCAATGCGGAACTTGTCAAGCAACTTCCTCTGGGTGGCTTGACACAACTATCGATAGCAATGGAGTGGCCGCCACGCAGTCCGCTGCACTTCTTTGGGCCATCCGTAGGGACGAGGCAGGAAGGCCATATGATCGTGGTAATGCAGGAGGCGAAGGATGCGCTACTTGCGCAGAGGACAAGTGTCACCCCCCTGCCAGGGGATCGGTTGATGCGCAGGGCCAGATTGGGTGCAATGCCGCACGTTTCGCAACCGACATCGACAAAGAGGCCCCACGCAGCATTGAGTACTGTGGCATGATTTGCTGCGATCCAGAGACTGGGTCCTTATCGAGGACGGGACCTGTGCGCGGGAGGCGCAACGAGCGCGGGACGAACATCTGCGACCCCGAAGATGCCCCGTGCCCCCCAGGTATGGCTCCCGTCGGAGCGTACCATTCGCATACCGATCGGTCGAGGCGTGGTCCAGCTTCTCCTGCTGACAAAGCATGGACGCAAGCCATGGCAAAGCGGTATCCAGGGTTCGTGTTCTATGTGGCGCGACAGCCGCACCAATGCGACCGCGTGAATTCCGATGGGTCGGTTTCACAGGAGCCATACTGAATATGCTAGGACACCTCACAACATGGGGGGGTGACAGCGTCCGGGCCAATCACCTGACGCGTATCACGGCTGTTTGGTGCATGGCGCTAGTCGCGCTAGTGTTGGGAGCCTGTGGAGGAGGTCGAAGCATGGCTGTGCCACTTTCCAATGTTGCGTACCCGTACGCGGATCTGCTCCGAACGCTGCTGCCGCTTAGACTGGCGTCATCACTCGATGGGCGTGTGACGGCCGCAGCGATTCTCTATCCGGCAAACGGTAAGGAACTGGCGGTGTTCTTGCACCGCAAAAAGAGCGGGCAGCACCACCTCACTGTGTTCCAGGCAAGAACATGCCTTTACGCGGAAGTCATGGAGCGGCAACGCGCCGATGTGGACGCGATGAGGGATTTCTCATCAATAGCGGTGCAAGTATCGACAGGGGCCGCTAGCGGCATTCGAGCGTTGTTGGATTCGGAGTTCTCAGGAATGTCGAGGGTGAACACAGCGCCATTGCCTGACATGAGTAGGCTGGAAGTGGGCTTGTTGTTCGAAGGAGGTGGTGAGGAGGATCAGTTTGTCCGAAGGGAGAGTTGGACGGGGTCGTCCTCCAATTCAAAGCTGCTGGATCTCTGTTGGCACTTGTGGGACATTCAAGGAGAAGGCGTGAGAGATGCTCAGCACCGAGTCTTGGCGGTACTTCAGGAAGCCGGACTTCGCTAGTGTAGGATCTGTTATCTACGCAGGCCGTGGTGTCCGGAAAACTGGCCGACCAAGTTTTGGCCCTAATTGGTCAATCCGAGGTCGCTTCCGGCGGAATTGGTCATGCCCGTTTGCGCCGAGCTGACAGACCGGTGGCCCCGGTCGAGGTCAGGAAACTTCGGTGCTCACAATGTGTTTGGCCGTCAGGCCGACCGTCGATAGCTGCGCAGCAGCCCGCCGAGTCGTTCTTCAGCTACCACCACATCACCCGTTGGCTTCTCGGTGGCCGCTCGCCGTGAGCACGCGGCCCCGGGTCGTCATCGGCTAGCCCTCGTCGACTCGGCGCCGGCCCGGTAGGCGGCGGCCAGGGCTTTGCGCAGCTGCCACACCGCGGTCTCGTGGAAGTCGAGACAGTC
Source organism: Planctomycetota bacterium (assembly GCA_020851075.1). Classification (GTDB taxonomy): domain Bacteria; phylum Planctomycetota; class UBA1135; order UBA1135; family UBA2386; genus JADZDL01. The sequence goes on from JADZDL010000205.1 coordinate 5,877, forward strand.
GGCGCTGCGGGTGGTCAGGCATGGCCACATGAGTCCTCGGGTGCCGAACAACAGCAAGGGGATCTTTTGCCACCCGGCGCATAGCAGGATATGCCTTGGCGGCGAGTCGGCGCCGTTGATCCTCCGTGAGCCGTGAGCCGAGGCCGATGGCAGCCGAGTTGTTCCTTCAGGACGCAGTTCTCCTCGCGCAGGAACTGGATCACCTGGTCTTGTTGGCGATTGACGAAGCCGGCAAACGTCGCGAGCAGCCAGCGAAGGAGGAAGGGTTTGCTGGGCATGGTGGCATCTACGGCGCGGACCCTTCCTCTGCGATCGGTGAGGCAGCGCTGCCGTGTTCGCCGAATGCCTCAGGATCCGACGGCGGCTTCGAGCGCGGTGATCGCCTTCCGCACCGCCTCCCGCATCCTTTCGACCTCGGCGTTCCCCTGCGCCTGGATCTTGGAGACGACATCCTGGATCAACGCATTGGCGTCCAGCGGGGTTTCTGCGGCCCGAACTCGCCTCGCCAAGCGTTCCCGGGCCGGAGCTGGATTGAGCCCGGCAGGGGCCGCAACAGACGTCGTGGCGTGCTCCGGATCAAGCAACCGCTTCGCCGCGTTGACCGAAGCCGCCGTGACCCGAATGCCATGCTGACTCGCCAGGGTCTTCAGGTCGTTGATTGCGATGTCGGGGTCGTCTTGCAGCGCCGCGATGGCGAACAAGATCGAGTCCTTGGCGTTCGGGAAGCGGGCCTTCTGCTCGGCGAAGTTCTCGGCCCAGGGGTTGTTCTCGGTCGGGGTGGTGATGGGTGCGGTCGCGGTCATGTCGGTCTCCGTGGATGTTGCCCGATTGGGATCCCGCGCCAGGCTCGTGCCTGGGCGTTCCGGTGGGCGACCGACATGTGCCCTCAGGTCGGGGAACACATCAAGGCGAAGCTCGGGAACGACCGCGTGGTTTCCTCCGCCCGCACTCCCCGGGACGCAGTAACAGGTGGTCCGGGGTGCCGCCGTCCGGCGCATCGCCGCATCGGTCTTCTGGCACGAACGGGCCTCGGCAACCCGAGTGTGCAATGGGCCGGTCAGGTTCATCGCCGTGGCCTATGGCTGCGGCTTTGATCGAAGCCCGCGATTCCGACCAGCCAGGCCCGCCATGCCGAAGCCCGCAGGATGCCCGTAGCGATGCGATCGCGGACGTGGGCGGCTCCACGGGCCATCAGGCGCGGCCTGCGAGCGGTGTCGCCAACGTCATCCCCCTTCGGCCAGCAACCGCGCCAAATCGACGCAAACGTCTCGCGGCAAGGGCGTTCCCGTAGCCAGGGCTCGGCGGATCAACGCCACGAGTTCAGCATCCGGTGCCACCGTACTGGCACTGGTACTGTTGTCGCCGGGGGTGCGATCGCTATCTCGCGTCCTCACGGTCACTTGCGACTTTGCGCTTGCAGGTTCGAGTCCTGCAGGGCCTACCACATAAACCCACGAGTTCGGCCTCTAAACCGCACTTTGGACGCGATCGAACGTTCGCGGGGGGCGAGTGTGCAATGCAGTGTGCAATGCCCTTGGTCACAACCTGGCACGAGTAGACACAACGTGGCACGACCTGGCACGGGTGCGGAGGGGCCGCTGCGTCGTGAATCCTGCAGAGCCTACTTCGCGGGGCGGTTGCGGGGTGGCCAGGGCGCTGGGTGGGGGGCCGATTGCGGGGCTCGTGGCGGCCCTGGCTTGCCCGTCGTTGCCGTGATCCGGTAGGGGGGCACCAAGGCTGCCGCGACGGTGCCGGGCGCTCAACGCCGCCCAGGGCCGTCGCTACGCGGTCGCCGAGCCCACCACCGCATTCTCGTCCGGTTCCGCGAACATCCTCGGCACCGGGAACTTGCCCGGCAACTCGCGGAACAGATCGTCCTCGCCAAGCTCGCCGTAGAGGTCCATCGTCAACCGGATGTCCGAGTGCCGCAGCGTCTGCTGGATGATCTTCGGGTGAACGTTCAGCTCGATCAGGATGCGCGCACAACTCTTGCGCAGGCAGTGGAAGTCCACCCGCTTGTTCGTCGGGCTTCGCAGCGGGATCAGCCCGGCGAAGGCCGCGTCCTTGCGAACGATCTCGGCGATCTTCGACGGCACCTTGAACACCATGTCGGTCTCCAACACCGGCCCGAGGTCGCGCCGCATCTGTGCCGTGCTGCGCCGCGCGCGCATCTTCCTCAGCGCCTCGACCACGAAGGCCTGCAACGGGATGTTCGCGTCGTCGCCGTTCTTCGTGTACTTGCCGGCGAGGCGAACCGACGGTTTCGGGCTGTCGAGTTTCAGGTCTTCCCACCGGAGCGACGCCAGTTCGTTGGCGCGGAAGGCCGTGGTCAGGGCCGCCCAATACAAGACCTCCCTGTCGCGGACCGCGTCCTCGTAGCCGTCCTGCGTCGGCATCCCGCCCTGCGCGTTCTCGGCCTCGTGCCGCGCCCACACGGCTTCGACCAGTTGCTGGGCTTCTTCGAAGCGGAACGAGGTGCGCTTGTAGACGCGGTTCTTGTCGCGCGCGGTCTTCACCGGCAACCCGTCGAAGGGGTCCGAGTTCCAGCGTCCCGTCTTCTTCAGCCACCGGCCGAAGCCCCGGAGGGCACCGGCGTAGTGATCGCGGGTCTTGGCGGACCGTTTGGCTCGGATGTTCGCGACGAACCGCTCGGCGTCGGTGATGTGGATGCCGGGCACCGAGACGACCTTCGCGAACGAGAAGAAGTCGCGCAGCTGCCGCACGGTCTCGCGCACGTAGCGGGGCGCTGAGTCGTTCGTCTCGAGGTGCTCCTTGTAAGCCTCGACGAGGGTGCCGATGGGAATCGTGCGCGTCTCGGCGAAGCGATCGACGTGGCCGGCCTTCGCCAACTCGACCTCGCGCAGGCTCTCGGCGAGCTGCTCGCGGGCGATGCGCAGGTCTTTGGTCTTGGCCGAACGGCGGCGCACCACCCCCGAGGCGTCCTTGAAGACGAAGCTCCAATACGGCGATCCGGGCCGCTTGTAGGGGTTGCCGCGCCACGAGTTCTCTGTGCTCTTTTTGGTCACCGGGATTCGCCCTCCAGGAACGCGATCACCTCGTCGCGTGGCAGCAGCGTGCGTCCACGGAAGTGGCGGGGCTTGGGGAACTTCGACTTCGGGTCAGCCATCAGTCGCCAGACAGTGCGGACTCCGACGCGCATGAGGAAGGCGACTTCGGGCACACTGAGCAGCATCTTCCGCATCAGCGCGGCCTCGTCGAAAGGTGCGACCTTGGGGCTTGCTGGTGCCGACGAATGCTGGCTGTCTGGCGAGCCCTGGGTCGCGCTACCCGTGCTTGGTTCGTCCTGGTGGTCAGCCACGGTTGGCCTCCTGCGGGTCGCGTTCGATGCCGAGTGACCGGAAGACCGTGTCCTCGATGATGCGGCGCGCCCGGTCGTCGATCGGTCGGTAGTAGGGGTGTTTGCGACCCTGGCTATCGCTGCGGCTCGGATAGCTCAGCGCGTACGTTCCCGCGGTCGTCTTGCGAAGCACCAGTCCATCCAGCAAGAGCAAGTCTGCGAACGTCAACGTGATGTAGCCGACAAGCCCTTCGCGGAGGTCTTGGGCAGTTCCGGGGGTGAACGCGACGCCGCTGATGAGTTTGACGGTCTTGGTCATCGCACACCCTCCTCGCAGTCCGCGGCGCTTGGGATGGGGGCAACTTCTGTCGGCTTTGTCGTGCCCTCCTGGGGGGCATTCTCGTTTCGCGGGGCTGCGTTCGACCTCTGATGTGCGGTTCTGTCGGCTTTGTCAGTCCCTCCCTGGGGGGTATCTCGGATTCGCGGGTTGATGAGGTAGACCGTTGCAGAGCGTCCCTTCGTTGGGCGGACATCCTCGGCAAGCCAGCCAAGCTGGA
>JADZDL010000206.1 GCA_020851075.1 Planctomycetota bacterium
CCTGGATCTGGCAACCCTGGATCTGGCAACCCGTGCATTGGCAACCTTGGTGTTGCACATAGCCTGCTTCGCGCCACTGATCGCCCAGGCTCCCGCGGCCCCCGCAAAGCCCCCGGCCAAACCCGCGGCAGCGCCAACGCAGCAGCCGAAAGCCCAGCCGGCCAAAGCCCAACCGCCACAAGCCCAGCAATCCGCCGCGACGCGCACGTCCTTTACCGCACCCGATGGCTCGCGCTTCGTGCTGATCCAGGACGCCGCCATGAGTCAGGTCGAGTGGGCCGTCGCGACCAGCAACGACCCGCAAGACGAACCTCCCGGGCTCGAAGGGCTCACCGCCGCCGTCGCCAATTCATCGATGCTCGGCACGTGGAGCACCGGCAGCATCGATCCCATCCGGGAGCGCAAAGTGCTGGCCGACCTCGACCAGGCGTTTGCGGACCTGCTCGCGGCGCCACAGAATGCGGACCTGCGGGCGCGCATGGCCGCTGCCCAGGGGGAGGCGCTGGCCCTCAGCGACACCGAAGCGTTCGCCCGCGTGCTGGCCACGTTGCCGGCCAACCGCCCCGAGGTCACCGCCAAGGACGGCGTCTGCCTGCTGCAACTCACGACCTTGCCAGAGACCATTGGCGCCGTCGGCGAACTCCTCGTCGAACGGCGCGAACAACAGGCCCTGCGCGACGTCGGCAAACTGTGGATGCGCGAAGTGGTGGCCCGCCAATCGGCCTACGACGCGAATCCGGCATCCACCGTCTACGCCGAGTTGCTGGCACTCGCGCTGCCCAACCAGCCGGCGAGCCGCGCGGCGGAACGCGCCGGCCGGAGCATGCCGCGACGCGACCAGGCGATGGCGGTCTGGCAAGCGACGCAACGCCCCGAACGGACCGTGCACGTGCTGCTCGGCAACATCGACCTCGCGAGCACCAAGGCAACCCTCACCCGCGTCTTCGCGAAGACCACCCTGCCGGCCGAACCCAGGCCACCGGCGGCGCTGCTGCGCCCGATCCAGAGTGTGCGCCGTTCGACGGTGCCGGGGACACGCATGCCAATGGTTGCGTTCGCCTGGGTGCTGCCCGAGATCCAGGACCCGTTCGTGCTGGAAGTCGCCGCGCGGTGGTTTGGTGATGGTCCAGACAGCTGGCTCGGACGCGAGTTGCTTGCCGCCGGCTACAAGACGTGCCAGGTGTCGTGCCGCGCGCCATGGCCACCAACCATCGGCGGGCGCAGTTTGATGCTCGTCGAAGTCCGCGATCCTGCTGGCAGCAAAGGGCTCGCGGACGCAGCGCTCGCGGCGGCAAGCAAGGCCCTGAAGCAGACTCCAAGCCCGGCGGACATGAATCGGATCACCACCAGCCTGCAACTCGCCTGGACCACGGTGACTGCGGATCCACGTTGGCAAGCGGGAGAACTCGCGCGTGCAGCCCTGTTGTGGCCGCAGCGAGAACCACCGCTGAGCGTTCGCGAAAACACCGAACCGCAGAAGGTGCAGCAGATGCTGCAAGGCATCTTCGCCGGACAGCCCGTGGTCGTGGAGGGTAGACAATGAGCCTTGCCGCGAATCGAGGCAGCGCGCTGTGGCTCTGCGCACTGGTTGCCGCCTGCGCAGGATCCCCACCAACGCCCACTCCGCCGCCAGTCCAGCCAAACCGCGAGGAGCCGGTCGCCAACAACACCGGCGCCCCACCCACGAACACGCCGACCGTACCAGCGCCCGAAACCGGACTCACGCAGTTCGCCAACGGCATGACGGTGGCCTTCTCGTCCGTCGCCCCAACGGGCGAAGCCCAGCTGCAACTCGGCCTGTTTGGCGGCAGCGACTTTGCCGCGCCAGGTGTTGCCGAACTCGCCGCGGAGGCCCTCGTTGGTGGCAACGACGCCAGTTCGGGACGCCCCGACCTGCGCAAGGCCATTGCCAATCTCGGTGGCACCGTCAAGGTCGAGGTTGGCCCACTGACCTCCTGGATCACCGTGCGCGTGCCGGCCCGTCGCTGGCAGGAGGCACAGACGGCACTGGCTGCGGCGGTGTCGCAGCCAACCCAGTCACGCAACCAACTCGAACGCATTCGCGACGATCTCGTGGCCCGACGCGTCGGTGCCATCTGGAGCAGCCCCGATCGCGAATCCGCGCGCATCTTCCTGCTCGGCGCCGTCGGCACCGACGACTACATGTCGTCGCTGCTCGATCGCGACGTGAGCGAGATCACGCTCTTCCAGACCCGGCTCTATCGCCCCGACTCGGCGCTGCTCTCGCTGCGCGTGCCAGGCAATGCTCCCAATGCCTATGCCGTGCTGGCCAAGGGGCTCGGCGCGTGGCAGGTGACAGGTGGACGGCAACTCGTGCCAATCACCGAACGCCGGCTGAAGTCAGGCATCTACTGGTCACCGTCGGCAGTACCGCTGTGCCGGATCACGATCCTGCTGCCACTGCCGGACATGTTCCGCGCCGACAGCGCCGACCTGTTCGTGATGCACAGCTGCCTCACGCTTGACGGCATCGGCGGGCGCCTCGAACAACTGCAGCGCGAACGCGGACTGGCCCACATTCGCTGGCGCAGCCAGTTCTTGCAGTTCGCCGAGGTGTCGGCGATCGCACTTTCGACGGAGGCCCTGCCCAGCGAAGCGATCAAACTGTGGCAATGCGTCGAAGGGGCCCGTCGATCCCTCGCCGAACTAGCGCCGACGCAGTCCGAATATGAGCTCGCACACCGCCGCGCGATGCTCACGGCGCGGCTCGGCGAGAACGACACCGCGACGCAGTTGCGCAATCAGGCGACGTACGTGATGCGCCGCGCTTCTCCGCAGGCCCTGCAACAGCGTTTCCTCGCCATTCGCGAACTGCGCGCGTTTGATCCGGCCGGCGCAGCCAAGAGATACCTCGAGATGCCAGCCGCGATGGTGGTGTTTGGTGGCGAGGTGCCTGCCGACGCGCCGACGGTCTCGAAGTTTGATCTGCTGCCGCAAGGCGCCTATGCGCGACTCACCGGCGCCGACACGAAGACGCAGACCATCGCCGCGCAACCGTGGCTGGAGGAAGCGATCGAAGCAATCGGTGGCCACGCCCTGTTGAAGCGCGTCGTTGGCTTTGACTCCGAAGCAAGCCTGCGCGCCAACCAGTCGCCGGCCGCCACCGAGATCCTTCGCTGGGACACCGCCGGCGAGCTGCAGCGCACGCGCGAGCTGCTCGGCACCAGGATCGAGACGAGCGCGCGGAAGGACAAGGGCACCGAGCAAGCCGGCGGCAAGACCGTCGAACTCAAACCGGGCGAAGTGGCCGCCCTGCACCGCGAGATGCGCCGCCACCCGATCGCCCTGCTCGCGGCTCACGCGCGCGGCGAACTGCAGGTCCGCCCGATCGCGCAGCGCAACGTTGGCGATCGCGACCTCATGATCCTCGAAGCCGTCGGCGAACCGTTCGACCGCCTGCGCATCCACGTCGACACCATCTCCCACCTGATCCGCGTGGTCGAAGCGTGGGAAACGACCACCGACGGCGCGATCGTGCACCTGCAGGAAGCGTGGTCCGACTACCGCACCGCCAAAGGCCTGCGCGCGCCGTTCCGTCGCCTCACGACGCAGGACGACGGCCAGAACCGCATCGAGACCATCTACACGAGCTGGGCGCCGCGGTTCCGCGCCCAATAGCGCCAATTGGCATCGCGCCGCGGCTATGGCGCCGGCTGACTACACGCTCGCGTTCCGACTGGCGGTTCCTTACTTCCGCTGGGCGCCAAAGCGCATCACGAGCCCCATGTAGAACATGTGCTCACCGTGGGCGTCTTCATCGACCAGGATCGAAGGCCGACTCTCGTTGTCGAGGTACGAGTAGTAGCCGTGCAGCGAGAACCCTTCACTCAGGTGGAAGTAACTCTCGACGCCGCCACCGAAGAAGAACTTGCGATCCTTTGCGGCGGGATCATTGCTGCTGATCTTCGAGTATTGCCCCTGCACGAACGGCGTCACCGTCCATGAGTTGCCAAAGCTGATGCGCAGGCGCGCCTGCACGTCGGCCCACTGATCCCCGAGCGGACGCGAGGAATCGTCGTTGTTGACGCGGTCCTTCTGGTCGTTCCACCCACCACGCCCGTAGATCTCCCACGTCATGGTATCCGTCGAGGGGATGTACCACTCCAAGCGTGCCCGCGCCCGCCAGAGGGCCGAGGGCAACTCGGTCTCGCCCGAGGCGCTATCGCCGATCACACCCTCACTGTCATTCCACTCACGTTCGCCAATCAGCGTGAGCACGTAACCACTCTGCGCCAGACCGCGCCGCCGATCCATCTGCGCGGTGTTCTGCTCGATGTAAAGCCGGCCGCCGTAGCCTGCGTAGTCTTCCGGAATCACAAACGACGACGAGCCACCCGCGAGCGACGAGCTGCGGAACGAGTTGCGGCGGTAGAACGGGCCGAGCTCGACGTAGAGGCCCTGGTCGGCTTCCTTGCCGAAGCCGAGGTACCCCTCGTAGTCACTGCCTTCAAAGAGCCCGCTCGGAACGAAGTTGCTGCCGCGATACGAACCATCGCGATAGAACTGCCACGGCCGGCCACGGAACTCGAGGCGAGTGACCGTCTCATCGCCGATCAACTTGCCGTCGTAGAACCCGGCATAGACACCGTCGCGCCCTGCGTAAGCCTCGATGGTGCCGGAACGCGAACTGAACGACTCGTCGCGGTAGTACACGTGGCCATCCCAACTCACTTCGCTGGTGAGCCCCACGTCCTTCGCCTCTTCGGCAGCGTGCGTACCAACCACGCCCGCCTCGATCTCGAACAGCGACGAATACGGATTGGCGGGCGTGCGAGCTTCCGTGAGGTCGGCGAACGACTGGGCAGCGAGGGGCGCACCTAGCACGCCGGCGAGGACGATCCGCGAAACACGTGGGGTCATGGCGGGTAGCGTACCGACTGACCGCGCCACGCCACAATTCCCGGGACGAAGAACCTTGGCTTCCGCCGAAAAGGCCCACTTCGCCTGCCGCGCCCGCCCTCGGACGCCGCTACTTCGCTTCGTCGCGCCGCTTGGCCCGCTCGATCGCGACCTGCACCATCGGATGGGCGCTGTCGAGCACGATGACCGAGTAGGGGTGGTCGGCGTATTGGTTCTCACGCTCTTCGATCCGGATCACGCCGCGGTGGCGCAATTCGTTGATGAGCGCCCGCCGCTCGGGATGCACGAGCCCGCTGAAGTGCTGGCTCATGGGACCCTTGAGGAACGGCGACAGCCAGACTTCCTGACTGCCGTGCCGCACCTGCGCCCGCAGGATCAGGTCGATGCACTGCTGCAAGCGCTCGCCGAGTTCCGAATCCGCCGGCAACTCATCCGCCGTCCGCCAGGTCACCGGGATGTGGCCGACGATCGCCGCCCGCGGTGGCTTGGCGCGCTCCGCCAGGGCCCGCTCCGCCGCGACCACTTCGGCGTGGCTGCCCGCATCACCGTTGGTGCCCGCCTGAGGCAGCGGCGTGGTAATCGGGACTTCCGCGGTCGCCGACGCAGCTGCGGGCCCCGCCTCAGCCTGCGCGGCGCGAGCCTCCACCCCCATGAGGTCCAGCGCGTTCCAGAAGCGATCGGCGCCAACTCGCATGCGCAGGTCGCCGCTCGTGCTGTCGGGAATGGCGACGACGCGCAGTTCCCGGTTCTCCTCGAGCACCTGGCGCGCGATCGGAATGAAATCGCGGTCGCCCGACACGATGACGATCGCATCGATATCAGGGCGGCGATAGAGCACACGACAGACGTCGCACGCCAACTGCACGTCGGCGGAGTTCTTGCCCGCGTGACCAACCAGCACGTATTGCGGATCAAACCCCATGAGCGCGAGGTCGTGCGCGACCTCCATGCCCGGATAGGTATCAAACGCCGCGTACGAACGGCCAAGCACCATCGGCGCCTTGTCCAAGTGCAGGCGCGCCTTCAAGTGCTCCAGGATGCCCAGACACAGATCACGAATGCGATGACCGGTCAGCTCCTCGCGGTTCTTCAGGGACAGGAAGAGGTTCTCGAAATCGACGAAGACTGCTGCGTGCATGAGAAGGAACTACATTGGGCGCTCGGCGCGCACATTCGACACAAAGTTGAGAACAACCCCTGGCGGCCCAACGGCGACCATTCCAGGGGATTCACCGCTCGGCAACAACGGAGGTCGCGCGGCGGCGACCAACGACCGTCAGACCGGCGGCAACTCGGAGCCCTGCAGAGTCGACGCGTCCGCGGCGGGTACATCACCCGCACCCGGGACATTGCCGATCGCATTCGGCTGCGGAATCGCCACTGGATCTGCGGCGGAAACTTCGAGGTCGTCGTCGGCGAGATACGTGTAGGCCGCAAGGCCTTCTTCGTAGCGCCGCAGCAACAACGCCGACTCGCGCATGTTGACCTTGCCCGCGCGCACGGCCTGCTCGAGGCGGCTGCGCATGCGACGGATGAGGTCCTGCTTGTCGTACTGCACGTAACTCAGCACCTCGGTAACCGAGTCACCTTCGATCACGCGTTCGATGCGGTACCCGTGCTGCTCATCCATCGAGATGTGGATCGCATTGGTATCACCGAACAGGTTGTGCAGATCGCCGAGGATCTCCTGGTAGGCGCCAACCAGGAACATGCCGATGTAGTACGGCTTGCCCGGCGTGATCGGATGCACTTCGAGCACGCTCTTCACATCGCGCAGGTCGATGAACTTGTCGACCTTGCCGTCGCTGTCGCACGTGAGGTCCGCCAGCACCGCGCGCCGCGTCGGCCGTTCGCCGAGCCGGTGGATCGGCATCGTCGGGAACAGCTGCTTCACGGCCCAGTGGTCCGGCGCCGACTGGAACACCGAGAAGTTGCAGTAGTAGGTGTCCGCCAGCGCGCGCTCGAGCCCCTGCAGCTCGTCGGGCACGTAATCGAGCGTGTTGACGATGAGCCGGATGCGGTCGCAGATCGCCCAGAACAGCGTCTCGGCAATCGCGCGCCCCTTCAGGTCGAGATACCCGAGATTGAACAGGCTGATCGCCTCTTCCTTGAGCTGCAGCGCGTCGTGGTAACTCTCCTGGAAGTTCTTCAGCGAGATGTCCTTCAGGATCTGCACCATGTTGGCGATGGTGCTGTCCTCATGCTTGTCGGCGCCCGCCGGCACGTCAACGCGCTGGCTGGAGACCCCGAGCACGTCGAACACGAGGATCGCGTGGTGCGCCGTGAGCGCGCGGCCCGACTCGCTGATGATGTCAGGGTGCGAGATACCCTTCTCGTCGCAGGCCTGTTGCACCGCGAAGACGACGTCGTTGGCGTATTCCTGCAGCGAGTAGTTGGCCGAGCTGTGGAAGTTCGTCTGCGAGCCGTCGTAGTCGACCGCGAGGCCACCGCCGACGTCGATGAACTTGAGGCCGGCACCGAGATCGTGCAGTTCGGCGTAGATGCGCGTCGCCTCCTTGAGGGCGTCCTTGATCGCGCGAATCGCCGTGATCTGACTGCCGATGTGGAAGTGCAGCAGCTCCAGGCAATCGAGCATGCCGACTTCGCGCAGACGCTCGACGACAGCGACGAGTTCGCCAGCCGTGAGGCCAAACTTCGACTTCTCGCCGCCGGACTCCTGCCACTTGCCAGCACCGCGACTCGCGAGCTTCGCGCGCACACCGATGTGTGGACGCAGATCGAAGCGCTTGCTGACCGTCAGCACCGTCTCGAGTTCTTCGAAGCGATCCACCACGATGATCGTGTAGAGGCCCATCTTCTGGGCCAACATCGCGGTCTCGATGAAGCTCGCGTCCTTGTAACCATTGCAGACGACGAGCCCATCGGGGTTCGTCATGTGCGCGAGCACAACGAGCAGCTCCGGCTTGCTGCCGGCCTCGAGGCCAAGGGAATAGTCCTTGCCGAAGTCGACGAGCTCTTCGACGACATCGCGCTGCTGGTTCACCTTGATCGGGAACACCGGGCGATAGCGCCCCTTGTAACCACACTCCTCGATCGCCTTGCGGAACGTCCCCGCGAGCGCCTGCACGCGCAGCTGCAGGATGTCGGAGATGCGCAGCAACACCGGCAACTCGATGCCACGACTGCGCAGGTCTTCGACGAGTTCGGGCAGGGAGAACTTGGGACCGTTCTTGCCCATGGGTTGCACGACGAGTTCGCCGCGATCGTTGATCGCATACGAATCGCCGCCCCATGCTCCAAGCTGGTAGAGCTCGACGCTGTCACGGGTGGTCCAGGCACGAAGTTCTTTCTGCGGTGTGCTCAAGTACGGAGGCTCCAATCGCTCAAGGTGACGCGCAGAAGCCACACCTTGTGGCCAGCGGCGCGTTCCAGTGCGAATCCGCGATTGAACACCACCAGCCCCGAACTTGGCAGACAACCGCCCCAATATTTTGCGGGGGCACGCAGTACTTCACGTCGCGCACCTCGCCGCGTAAGGTGCTCGGGTGACCCACGCCGACACCAACCAGAGTCCCCTGCGCACCCAGGATCCCGAAGTTGCCGCCTGGCTGCAGCGCGAAGACCGCCGCCAAGGCAATACGCTGACCCTCATCGCGTCCGAGAACCATTGCTCGAGCGCCGTCCGGGAAGCCACCAGCACCCGGATCACCGACAAGTACGCCGAGGGCTACCCCAACCGGCGCTACTACGGTGGCTGCGAGGTCGCCGACGGCATTGAAGAGCTCGCCCGCCAGCGCGCCATGCAGCTCTTTGCGGGCGCCGAAGACGCCAACGTGCAGCCGCATTCGGGCACGACCGCCAACCTCGCGGCGCTGCTCGCCCTCGCCGGCCCCGGCGGCCGCATCGTCGGCATGGCCCTCAAGGCCGGCGGCCACCTCAGTCACGGACACGATAAGAGCCACACCGGCATGGTGTTCCAGGCCCGGCAGTACGGTGTCGATGCCACCGGACGCATCGACCTGGACGAAGTGCGCCGTGTCGTCAACGAGCACCAGCCCAAGGTGCTGATCGCCGGCGGCAGCAGTTATGCGCGCAACATCGACTACAAGGCCTTTGCGGCGATCGCAAAGGAAGTCGGCGCGTTCCTGCTGGCCGACATCGCGCACCCGGCGGGCCTCATGGCGGCCGGGGTCGTGCCGAGCCCGATCGGCATCGCCGACGTGGTCACCATGACCACGCACAAGACCCTGCGCGGCCCGCGCGGCGGCATGATCCTCGCGCGCAAGGACGTCGCCAAGCTCATCAACTCGGCCGTGTTCCCAGGTTCGCAAGGTGGCCCGCTCATGCAGCAGATCGCCGGCAAGGCGGTGGCCTTCGGCGAAGCGCTGCGGCCGGAGTTCCGCACCTACCAGCAGAAGGTGAAGGACCACGCCGCCTGGCTCGCGGAGTGCCTGATGGCCCAGGGGCTCGATATCGTGACGGGCGGCACCGACAACCACATCGTGCTCGTCGACCTCCGCCGCACGGACGTTACGGGCGCCGCCGTCGAAGAGCGGGCGCTCGCGGCCGGGCTGTCCGTCAACAAGAACGCGATCCCCGGGGATCCGCGTCCGCCGATGGTGACCTCGGGCCTGCGCCTCGGCACCGCCGCGGTGACCACCCGCGGTTTTGGCCGCGACCAGATCAAGAGCATCGCCGACGTGATCACGGGCCTCGTGCGGGGCGCCGATCCGGAACGTTTCCGCCCGACGGTACAAGGGCTCTGCGAAGCGTTCCCGCTGCCCTGAAGCCGGGCTCCCTAAGGGCGCGGCCCAGGGCAACCAGCCGCGCCAAACCCGACGAATTCCGGCAGTCGAGTTAAGATCCTGGGTACTACTCCAGTGAGAGACCAGGACGAGCCAACCACGCCCGCTCCGGATCCCGACCGTGACACACTCACGGTCGAGCTCCTGCGCGCCGGTGACCCGGAGGGCCTGCAGCGTTTGCTGCAGGACCACGGATCGCTCGTTAAATGCCGACTCATAAAAGACTTCGGCAAGGTCCTCGATGGCTCCGAGATCGAGGAAGCAATGAGCGTGATGACAGTCAGCATCTGGCATGCAGCGGCGCGATTCGACAGCCAGAAAGGCACACTCCGCGCTTGGGCCCTCGTCATCGCCCGCAATTGTGCGCTGCGCCTGCTGGAAGTCCGCAGGCGCACGATCCTGCGTTCGGAATCCGACCTGGATCTGCTCGCCGCGAAGTCCACGCAGCGCCATCCACCGACGGCTGAGCGGCTGCGCCTGCTGGCGGACCTGCAGACCTGCATTGCCCAATTGCCGCGGCTGCAACAAGCAGTGCTCCGGGCGGATCTGGAGGCCGGCACGGCAATGCCCGCCGGCGAACTGGCCGCCCGCCTCGGCACGACGCCCAACTCGATCTACGTGTCGCGACTCAAAGGCCGCCAGGGCCTTCGCATCGCGATGCAGGCGATGGGCCACTCCTTCCCTGGCATGCCCCCTACGACAGAGACCACCAAACCCGACTCCCCCATTCTCGAACCGGGCACGGAACAAGGATGAACCGACACACCGAGTCCTTCATGCAAACGCCACCAACCAGGTTCGAGGACCCAACCCACGAGGAACTGGCCGAAGCGGAAGCCCAGCTAGCCGAGTTGCCGCCGATGGCGCCGCTCAGCGAAACCGAGGTTGCCGCCTTGATGGCCCGCATCGCCCCGCCCAGCACCCGGCAGAAAGCCGGCACGCGGCGCACCCTGGTCGCCTGCGCCGCCATCCTGCTCCTGCTCGGCGCGGCGGGCTGGACGCTCACGGACCTATGGCCAAGTCGCCGCCATTCCGCGGCCAACATGGACTACCCGGCGGCGGTCATGATGACGACGCGGTTCGACTACAACGACGAAGAGAGAGTCTCGGCGCTTGGCCTCATCGCCGGCCGCTGCGGCTATGCCAGCGACACACTGGCCCAGCTGGCCAACGAGAACTCGCCGGTCGGCACGGAGGCCACCCACGCGCGCACGCGCCTCGCCGCCCTGATCGCCGCGGGCACCGACCGCGGCCCGCGACCTGTAAACGAAGCGCTGGAGAAGGAATGCACCACGGCACTGGACCACACGCTGCCGGAGGACCAACGCCGCGCCGCCGTCGGGCGCATCGAGATGCTCGTCAGCGAGGGCATCCGGGCCGTGCTGGCGACCTCGATGACCACACCCGAGGGAGCCACGGTCCGTGACGACGCGAAGCAAATGCTCGCCAAGATGTTCCACTAGCGAGCACGGCGAGATTCTGGCTCAGTGGCGGATGAGACGCGTGACCTCTGCAACCCCAGGCGCGTTGAATCCGGCAGAATACCAAGCCGAATTGGCCGTCCACGATCCCGTGCCCTTGCCGTCCGAGTCCAGCGTGATGACGACGGTTTCCGTGTTCACCACCGGGAACCCACCGCTGATCTCGATGGTCACCTGCTGACCCGCGAGGTTCGGGTTCGAGTAGGACAACGTCACCGTCTGCCCGGCTTGCAGAGTGGAGTTCGGGTCGATCCGCAGCGTCTGCGCCGTCGCCGTCAGGGTCGCCAAGAGAGCAAACAGAGCGGCAGCGCCGCGGGACTTCCATGAAGCGTGCATTCGATTCCTTCTTCCGGCCTGGCCGGGTTGCAGTTGGGCAAGGCATCGAGCACGGCACGAAAGACGCTTGATGGACAGCGAGTGGCATCGCGTCGACGTCGTGATGGCGCCCACCACAAGGGCGACTGAGACGCGATCTCACTTTTGGACAATCGCCCAGGATCGACTGCAGTCGGCGCGTCTAACGCGATTCGCGAGGCAGATGCGCGGCGACGACTTCGAGCAGGCGCTTCTTCGTGATCGGTTTCGTCTCGTACTGCGTAGCGCCGGCCGCCAGACACTGGTCGCGATCTTCGGCTACAGCATGCGCAGTGAGCGCCACGATCGGCAGCGAGTAACCTAGCCCACGCAGCTCGCGGATCGCGGAGATGCCGTCGAGAACGGGCATCTGCAGGTCCATGATGACCAGCGAATACGGCTCCCCTGCGTGCTGAACGGCCTCCACGCCGATCCTGCCGTTGTCGGCGAGATCCACGTGCAACCCGGCCTTCGTCATGATCGCCTTCAGCAACCGCTGGTTGTCCGGCGCATCGTCCACGACAAGCACCTTGCCGTGCAAGGCAACGACGGGCGGCGACTCCTTCTTGGTCGCGGCAACCGCAGGCTGCACGACGATCGTCGCCACCACGACCGTGCCGCGGCCGACTTCACTCGTCACCTCGACAGCACCACCGAGCAACTGTGCCAATCGCTGGGCAACGGCGAGGCCGATGCCGCTGCCCGCGTGACGACGCGTCAGGCTGCCATCCGCCTGGCTGAAGCTCTCAAAGAGGTGCGGCAGGAACGCCGGATCGATGCCGATGCCGGTGTCCCGCACCTCGACGCGCAGCACCTGCTTGCCTTCCCCAGGCACCAGTTGGACGTTCACGTCGATCCGACCGGCCTCCGTGAACTTCACCGCGTTGCTGACCAGCGCTGCAACCACCTGCCGCAGGCGCGCGGCATCGGTGACCACCACACGATCCGCAACCTGCTCTGTGTCGCAGTGGATCGTGAGTCCCTTGCAGATGGCCTCTTCGGCATGCCGCGCGCAGGCATCCTCCACGACCTGAGCCGGCTTGCAGGCGCCCGGCTCCACGATCAGGCTGCCCGATTCGAGCTTGGCGAGGTCGAGCACGCGGTTCACGAGATCGAGCAGCATTTCGCCGTTGTGCTGCATCGCGAGGGCAGCGTCGCGACGTTCCCCCGCCGTTCCACCCTCGCCCACCAACGCTTCCACACCACCCAGGATGCTCGTCAACGGCGTACGCATCTCATGGCTCACATTGGCCAGGAACTGCGTCTTCAGGCGATTGAGCTGCAGCAGCTGCTCGTTCTGCGCCGCCAACCGCCGTTGGTTGGCGAGCAGATTCGTGCGCATCACGTCCATCGTCGCGCCGAGGCGGCCGATCTCGGTCGAACCCAGGGCCGCAATGGGTTGCTCGAGGTCGCCCTGGCCAAGGCGCTGCGCCGCGCCATCCAGTCGATGCAGGGGCACCAACACAAACGCGCGCAACGCGACCCAGAACAGCACCGCCACGAGCAGGAACCCGAGACTCGCTCGCAGCAGCAGCCCGGCAGTCTTGGCGCGCAAAGCCTTCTGCATGGGCCGCAGCGACAAGCCGAGCACAAACGTGCCGATCTTCTCGCCTTCTCGCTCCACCCGGATCGGCTCGCGGATCTCGATCGTCAGCGGATCGTTCGGAATGCCAAAGCGAGGGTTGCACGCCAGCTGTTTGCCATCGGCGCGAATCACTGCCGCAAACGCCACGTTACGTTCGCCCAGGACGAGATCGTCGCAGATGTCCTCGAGCGTGATGCTATCCGTGACCGTCACCAGCTCCGGACATGCCAGCGCTGCCAGCCGCGCCAGCGACTGACCATTGGCGAGCAGCGCATCGCGGGCCGCCGACTGCTCCGAGCGATAGTCGTAATAACTGGCCACCAGCGACAGCAGGCACGAGAACGCCAGCAGGACAGCGAGCAGACGAATGCCCACGCTTCGTCGCCATGACAGGGCCCATTGCGCCCAGGCTGTCGCGATGCCGGAGGTCACCTCATGGCCTCTTGCCCGGCGCAGGCGCTGGCGCAGGCACTGGCTCCTTCGCGGGCGCGGGCTTTGGTGCCGGCACCGGCTCCGGCGCAAACTTCTCCGACAGCTCCATGCCCTTGCGAACGTCCTGATACTCCGCGTCCGTCGTCGCCGCAAACCCCGGCACCTTGAGCGCCTTCAGCGCCGTCGGGTCGTCGAGTTCGAGCAAGCTGCTGCGCAGTGCCGCGACCACGGCCTCGTCCAGTCCTGACCGCGCGATCCACGGTTTTGGCGCGTTGTTGAACGAGTAGAGCACCCGCAGCTTCTTGGTCGCCTTCGCGTTGAGTTCCTTGAAGGTCTCCATGTGCAACGCGCCAGCGTCGTAGTCGCCGAGTTCGACGGCCTTGAAGACGATGTCGTGGCGATCGAGGTACTGGAACGCCGCGATCTTCTCGCCCGTGATGCCGTTGCGCACGAGTTCGGCCTGCGACAGGTACCGGCCAATCGTCGATTGCTGGTCGCCAAACGCGAAGCGCTTGCCAGCGAGGTCCTTCACCGTCTTGAACGGGCTGTCATCGAGCACAACGATGGCGCCAACTTTGCGTGAGTCTTCGCGCTCCGCGGCGAGCAGTTCGAGGTGCGCGTCGCGCCGCTTCGCCAGCACATACGAAGCAGGTCCAAATCGCACGAAGTCGACCTTGCCGGCGAGGAACGCTTCGAAACACTCCTCGTAGGTCTTCATGACCTGCAACTCGACCGTCACGGGCCGTTCGAGGTGTCCCGTGAGCGAGCGTCCCAAAGCCTGCGCGACCGGCTGAAACTGCTTGTAGACCGCCGTCGACTGCTTGAACGAGTAGAGGCCCAGCGTCAGACGAGCCGTCTCCTGTGCCACCACCTGCCCCAACGAGCCAAGCATGGCAAAGAATGCAATCGGTAGGCGTGTCGACATAAGGGGCCTATCGGCGTAGGCCGCGTCGCCTACTGAGCCCGTTCTGCCACTAGGCACCAGATTTCGAAATCGGCGAAACCTCGCGTTCAAACCGGATGCCCGCCCGGGTGCAATTGCGCCATGCCACCGAGGCTTCGAGCACCTCCCCATCGAGGTGCAGCTGGAATCGGGAAGCTGGCAGAACCGAGGCGTCGGCGACTTCGATGCCGGCCCCGCCCAGCCCCAGATCGCGGATCCGGATCGAGCTGCGGCGGTCGGCGACGACCATCTCGACCTCCAGATCGACCAGACGGCGCGGGCGGCGCCGCTCCTCGAGCCGGTCGATGCCACCATCGCGGCGCAGTCGCACGAGTTCGCCGGTCTGCAGCGCCTGCGTCGCGCCGGGCACCCCGACGATCGTGGCGAGATCGTGTTCGCGCGCCTGGATCGCGGCATGGGAAAGCCAACCACCAATCTCGGTTACGAGCCCGCCGGCGACGGGGAAGACACCGAGCCAACACGGATCCGTGCAACGAACCACGAGGATCTCGCCGGGTTGCAGGTCCTTCAGTTGATCCACGGACCGCATCACGCGAACGCGCCCGACGACTTCGCGACTGCCGGCAACGCAGGTGCCGGCGATCTCGCCCTCGGCAAAGGCCCTGGCAGCGGATGGCATTCCGGCCTCGCCGAGCGACTCCACGCTGACGGCGCTCAGCTGGCTGCCAACGTCGACTTCGAGCAAGCGCTCGCGCCGTTTGCTGCGTTCGGTCGCGAGACGCGACGCCTCGGCGCGGAAACCGGCTTCTTCGAGGCGCAGGACCTCGGCCGGCGTCAGATCGAACACGGCGCTGCCCAATCCGAATCGTTCCCCAACCTGCACGAGCAAACGACGCAAGGACGCGAGCTCCCGCATCGCCTCGTGCTTGGCGGCTTCCTTCAGCGCCTGAAACCGCCGAGCGCGCTCGACCGCGACCCGCAAGACGCGCGGCAGTTCGGCCGTCTCTGCTTCCTGCACAGGACCATGCGCGCGTCGAGTATCGCGCGGCAACATCGCAAACACGCGGGCAACGTCTTCGCCGTACCGCGGGGCCGCGAGCTCGAAGTCGTGCGGCGCACGATGCCCAAAGGCCGCCAGGAACGCATCGACGCGATCCGCCGCCGGCCGGTCTTCGGCGAGCAGCGCAAAAGCCCTGCTCACCACGTTGCCGTCCGGATCGCGCAACAGCGACGCCGGATCCAGCCCCGCACGCTCGGCTCGCCGCCGCGCCGCGCCGACGAAGAACTCCGCGGCCAGATTGATTGTCTCGGCCCGCGCATAGGTCACGGTGACGAAGCGCTCACGCAGCTCTTCGCACCACTGCAGCAGTTCTTGATCCGACAGGCGCTGGGGATCCACCGCGGCAAGCCGCGCGGTCTCTCGTTGCTGGGCCGGCAGGGCCGCGCGCCAATCGTCCTCGAGGCTCTGCCCGGCAGCGGCCATGCGGAAACTCGCCATCGCGCCAAGGCCCCGGCCACTGCGCTTCGTCCACTGGCGACGATCGACGAAACAGCGGCCGAACGCGGTGACCACGAGGGGCGCGTCATCGACATTCACGTCGTAGGCAAAACCCGTGGCACGGCAGGCCCGATCGACGGCGCCACCAACCTCCCAGAGGGACTCGAACAGTGCCAGGCTGTAGGTCGAAGGCACGGGCAGCAGTTCGCTGATCTCGGTCTGCTCGAGCACCACTTCTCGGGCTGGAGCGTCCGCCAGCAACCGCAGCAAGCGGAAACGTTCGGCCTCCACGACCGCGGCGTCGTTGCGCTGATGCTCGGGCAGCCGCGTGATGTCGCGCGACTGCACCAGCTGGAAACGCCCATCGACGTAGACCCACTCGACATCCTGCGGGTGACCAAACAGCCTCTCGACGGCGCGCCCCAGGGCGAGCAGTTCTTCGAGCGGCACGGGTGGAACGGCCTCGCCGATGCGTTCGCCCGAGGCGCGGCCGAAGCGGAACGACTTCGGCGTCGCCCGCCCCGAAACCAGCGCTTCGCCGCCACCCAACACGAGTTCGACCAACATGCGCCCCGCGTGCACCGGATCCACGGTGAACAACACGCCCGCATACTGCGCGCGGCGGAACGCCTGCACGACCACGCCACCAGGCCGGCCACCGTAGGAGGTACGCACCGCGTCGATCGCCTGACTCAGCTCGGCGGCGGGCACATCGAGCTTGGACAGGAACATGCCCGCCATGCTGCTCTCGGCACTGTCTTCACCGAGCGCCGAGCTGCGCACGGCCGCGCGTTCGACCCCAGCACCTCGGCACGCGTTCGCGAGTTCGGCGGCCGTCGGCTGCAGGCCCCACGGCACGACGAATCCCGGTGGCACCGGCAGGCCCGCTTGAATCAGCTGGCCGAGGCGCGTCGCCTTGTTGCCGAGTTCCCCGTGGGCTCCCGCATGCTGCAGCGGCACGAGTCGCCGCGGCGCTGGCTGAGCCTCGCCGCCCCGTTCGCGCGCGGCGAGGAAACGCCGCTGCAACAGGGTCTGCAGGGCCATCAGGCCGATGCTCGCGATCAGGTACACCTGCACCGCCGCGCGGCACGGCCACACGATGGCCACCATGCCGACTACGAAGGCCATCGGCAGGACCCAGCGCCGCTTGTTCTGCTGCTGAAGGCGCACGAACACCGCCATCACCACACCAAACGTGATCGGCAGGACGCCGAACGGATCGGCAACCGAGAGGTCCAACCACCAGAGCCCACCTGGCCGCGTCGAGGCCGCTGCATCGATGCCCGCAAACGCGAGGCCGAACAGGCCGATCTGGACCAGTGCACCCAGCAGGTTGCGACCCGGGGAAACGCCCGCCTTGCGCAGCAGGCGCAGCGATTCGCGACGCCACACCATCGGGTCCGCGGCCCACTGCTCGCGCAACTCCGCAAACCGCGGCGCCAATCGCCGCTGCCGCCATTGGTCGCGTTCGGCAAACAAGCTGAACGGCAACATCGCGATGCGCAGACCCAAAACGAGCAAGAGCACCGCCCACAAGAGACCACAACGATCCGCGAGCGCGGCCACCAAAGTGCCCGCCCACTGCCGCGCGCGGCCAAACAGCGTGTCGCCTTCGCGATCCGCCTTCCAGCGCGCTACCCATTCGCTCTCGGCGACCGGCAGCGTGAACTCGTGCGGCAGCGTGTAACGGCCCCGGAAGTCGGCCCCAAGCCGATGCAGGCGCAGGCCCAGAAGCTGCGCGTAGAACGAACTGCGCTTGTCATAGCAGACCGCGACGATCGGCCGTGCTGGCAACGATCGCAGCGCGGCGTCCACTTCGTCCACGCGCATCTTGCGCAGTGGCATGTTGATCGCGCCCGGCAAGTGCTCGCGCGCAAAATCCTCGGGGTAGCGCACGTCGACAAACTGCGCGCCTTGCTCCGTGAACAGGGCCAGCACCTCGGGGGTGTCCAGCAACAGCAACTTCTGCGGGTAGTCAGGCGTCGCCCGGATCTCCGTGCCGTCCGCGCGCTGCCCCGTCATCGGCCGGTATTCGGCAACCCACTTCTCGTAGCCACCAACCAGGAAGGACGTGACGGCGCCCCGCCCGAAAAACCAATCGCACAGTTCCGAACTGCGATTGCCCGACTCGCAGATCAAGACCGTCTCCACCCCATCCATGCGCAGGCCACTGTCGTCATGCTGCAGGTCCGGGTAGCGCCGCGCCCAACTGCCGGGCAACTGGCCCATCTCGACTTCTTCGGGCTCGCGCACGTCGACGACATTGAGCTTGCGCCCCGCATCCAGCCACTCCTGGAGCTGCTCCGTCGTCACGCCGCGCGGATGTTTGCTCTGCCCGCTAAACGACAGGGTCTTCAACGAAGCGTCGCCCACCACCTTCTGCGCCTCGGTCGACTTGCGCACGAGGTTGGCCCGCAGCCGCTGCTGCTGTTGATCCACCACCCTCAGGTGGTAGAGCAGGAAGGTGCTCGACACCGCCAGCAGCAAGCCGAGGGTCACGAAGAACGGCCAGCGCGCGGCGGGACGCGCCTGCCCACCAATGCTGTTGCGGCTGCGGACGAAGATGCCGCCACCGAGTGCAAGCGCCAGCAGGCCCAGCATTTGGGCCGCACTGGCGAAGAGATTGAGCAGGACGTCAGGTGATGGAATGGCGAGCACAGGAACCTCGCCCCCAGAACCCTCATTTGGTCCGATTCTTAACTGCTTCTTCGCAAATCTCCGGATTTCGGAGCAGATTCCCGGCTAGGCGTCACCGTTTTGCCGAAATCGCATACCAGTTGACGCGGCCGGCACCCACGGTGACCGGAAACAAGCCTCGCGAGCGCCGATCGAGCAGGAGCGGCTCGTTCTTGCCCTCGCCCCCCGCATGACTATCCGTCACGCGGAATGCGTCCGTGAGGCCGGCGTAGTAGAGGTCGATCGGGATCGACTTCGCAATCTCCTGCCCGGTCGGATTCCAGACGGCCAGCATCGCCGGCGGCTCGCAGGCAGGATTGCAGTGCAGCACCCAATCAAGCCCCTGCCCATCGGCGCGGCGCGAGCTGCCGTGGATGACGTCACTCTCCAGGATCGACCGATACTGCTTGTACCAGCCCACCCACTTCTTCACGAGTGCCCGCGTCGCCTCCGCGTCGTAGAGCCGGGGCCCGCGCCAACACGCCTGGGCGCCGTAGCCGAGGTTGCACGAGAGCATCAACTCGTAGTGGTCGAGATGCTCCACCAGCGGCTCGATCGTCGCCGCGGCACCGCCGCCGTGGTACTCCGTAAGCGGCACAAACATCCACCCCATCGACGGGTTCTTTTCCCGCGTGCCATCAAACAGGTTCTGCCGCGCATGCAACACCTGCTGCTCGCGCGGCAACGACCAGTTGGTCTCGCGGTACCCCATGCCGGTCTTGTTGCTGCCCTGCAGGAAGTACCAATCGGGCACGTTCAGGTAGATGCCGCGCCCGCGACACCAGCGATAGAAGTCCGCGATGATGCCAAACTGCACCCAACGCGAATCGTCATAGCCCTTCTGCAGCGGCGGACGCGCCATCGCATCGTGGTCGCCCGGATAGCTGCCATCGTGCTCCAACAGGTCAAAGCCCGTGTACTCATAGAATCGCCGCAGCTTCGCGAAGTAGCGCTGCCCCCATTCACTCGCGAGCGCCGGCGCAGTACCAAATACCTGGCCACCTGGCTTGCCAGTCTCCTTGTTGATGCAGTTGTCGGTCTCAGGCTCGATGCGACGACTGCTCAACAACGAATACCCACCAAGCTGCACGCCATGCGCGTGCGCATACTCGGTGAGTTCCTTCCAACGATCGAGGTTCTGTTGGCTGTCGTCTTCGATGTTGAAACCGCTGCCAAACGTCAGAATCGCCATTTCGAAGCCAACGTCGGCACATTGGTCGATCGCCGCGCGAACCGCTGCGGGGTCCGCCGAACGCACGTGCATCATCAGCGGATTCTCGGTGCTCCACGGCGCCAACGTGCGATACATGCGCCGCTGCGCCAGCGATTGGCGTTCACGATCTTCGCTGTCGGGCACGAGCACGAACGTGCGGAACGTCGTGAAGGTGCCTCCGGCAGCCACGGTCTGCGCTGGGCCGACGTCGGGTTTCACTTCGAGCAGGCAACGCGTCTGCTTCTCGTAGTTGACCTGGGTCTCGTACTGCGGATCGGCAAGCCACCGCACACTGTGCGAACTGCCATCCGCACCCGTCATCGCGTGGAAGCTGTAGTCGGTCTCGACATACACATTGGGCAACCGCACACCCAGGCGCTCAGGCTCGACGCGCGATTCCGCTTCGACGAGCGGCAAACGCAGCGCGGTGAACGAGTCGACTTCGACAGGTGCGGCGCCGGCGTTCTTCAGTTCGAGCCAATGCGCCACAAGCGGGATGCCGTCATAGATCTCAAGATGCACGGTGGCGGTGAGGCCCTTCGGCAGCCCGGGCGCGCCGGTGCACGGAATGCACACGTGCTGGCCCGCCGGCGGCCAATTCGCGTCCGCCGATGGGCGCGTGCGGCGCCACGCGAAGCGCGCTTCGATCGGCCCGGCGGCGAACGTGCCATCCCACGCAAACGCCGCGGGATCGGCGGTCATCTGGTCGATCCACTCCTGCCGCAGGAACGCGTGGTTGGGCTGGCCGAGCAAGCCGCCGACGTTGGCGGCGGTGCCGTTCACGGTGAATGCGCCCAGTGGGGCTGCCGCGCGCAGCAGTTGCTGTCCTCTGGTGCGTTGCTCGATGCTGACGAGGGCCGGACCGTTCTTCAGGCGAACCCGCAGGCGCAGCAGGCCGTTGTCGAGGATCAGCTCATGGCGTGCGGTGTCTTCTTCGACGCGGGCGCGGTACGACGATGGGTCGAGCAGCCAGTCGGCTTGTTGGGCGGATTGCTGGGCCGGTAGGCCGAGTGCCGTCCCAACGAACATTGCAACCGCGAGCGGACGAGTGCGCATCGTGGGAACATACCCGAGCGATAGAGGCTACCGCAGAGCTTACCCGCGCACCGTGCGCAACGCCGCGCGCACGCTCTCGACGCGCGCCTTCCACACCTCATCGCGCGCTGTGAACTCGACGACCTTGATATTCGTGCCCGACACCCAGATCGCCACGAGATAGCCGTAGCGTGCGCCGCCCACGTTGGTAGCGCATTCAAACCAGTCCCCGGCCACTCCACTGCGGTTCTTCACTTCGCCCTTGGCGATCAGCTCGTAACCACGCTGCTGCACGAAATCGTATTCGACCGCCTGGGCCCAGAACTCGCGCGAGGCCGCGTTCTCATCCTCAAACTCGCGAATCCAGACGCGTGCATCGTCGCCGGTCACCGCCCGGAACTGCTCGCTCTCACTGAGCTGCAGGAAGTCCTTGGGAAGATCCATCTGCGTTGCGCAGGCCGCAAACAGCAGGAACAGGCCGAGGCCAACACCACGAATCAGGGTGCGCAACATCTCAGAAGTCCTCCATCACGCGTTCGGCGCCAATGGCATTGATCCACGCAAACCGGCTCATCTGCCGCGAACGCCGCACCGGCGGGGCTTCGGCGACCGCCTGGAACGTCGCGCGCACGACCGACATCGTCACTTGTTCGGCGAGGAACTTGCGCCGGCCTTCCATGCGTTCGATCTCCTCCGTAAGCCGCCGCAGTTCGGTCTCCACCTTGAGCACGTCCTCGACCTTTTCGGCCTTCTGCAGCACCTCCAGCAGGCGATCGCGCGACTTGCGCGCGTTGTCGATGCGGATGCCGAGATCTGTAAATTCCTCCGTCACGTCGTCGGCCTTGCGCGTCTCGTTGAGCACGCGCCCAAAGCCGCGCAGCAACACGAAGGCCGCCTCGAAGTTCTTGGCGGGGATGCGCACCGTCACGGTCGAGCCGGTCTGGTTCTGCAGGTAGCCGCCCCACTCCTTGGCCTTCGCCACGAACTGCGCCATCGCGTCATCGGGGCGCGCGACTTCGACGCGGATTTCGCCTTGGTAGGCGAGCAGGCGTTCGACTGGAGCCTTAGCCCCGCCCTGTGCGGGCTGCAGCCCATTGGTCAAATCGTCGGTCGCCCAGCGAGACGGATCGAAGTGGTTCTCCGTGCGCCCGCGAGCCTCGCCTTCGCTCTTCTCATTGCCAAAAGTGGTCTCGCCAAAGGAGGTATACCCCGAAGCAGGTGGGCTCGACGGCGCATCGCTCTCCACCATGAGCCCAGGCTTGGTCGTTTTCGCCCGGGCGCTCACCCGCGAGGACTCACACGCCATGAGGGGTAGAAGCAAGAGGGACAGCCACCAGAACCAACGTCGCGATCGCATGAGCACTCCTCTACCGGAGAAACCTGGGAGCACTCCTTCTACCATGCCCGCCTAGGATCGCCACGCCCATGACAGCTCCCTTCGCCGTCCTGCTCACCTGCCTGCTCACCCCCGTGCTCACCGCGCAAGGGGGCGAACCCGTCCCGCACATCGCCTGGCAACGCAACCTCGACGACGCACTGGCGGTGCAGAAGCTGACCGGGCTGCCGCTGCTCATCGCCGTGAACATGAACGGCGAAGTGTTCAACGACCGCTTCCGCACCGACACCTACGTCGATGCCACGTTTGTGGAATCGACGCGGGGCTACGTCTGCGTCGTTGCGTCGCCAGATCGGCATACCGACCGCGACTACGACTCACTGGGCCGCCGCGTCGAGTGCCCGTTCTTCCCAGGTTGCACGTGCAGTGAACACATCAATATCGAACCCGAGCTGTATCGCCGCTACTTCGGAGGCAAACGGAATGCCCCGCGCCATGTCGCGGTGAGCCCGGACGGCACGATCCTGTTGGATCGTTTCCTCGACGCGAGCATGCAGACGGCGGTGGATGCGATTGCGAAGCACCGCGGCACACCGAAGCCGGAGCAATTGGGCCCTACGGAGGACCTCGAACAGCTGTTTTCGCGCCGCGACAGCGTGGCCCGCAGTGGCTTGGAGGAGCTCTATCGCAAAGGCGACTTCGATGTGCGTCGCAAGATCCTCGAAGGCGCCGCCACGGCCACCAATGATCCCGTCGACCTGCTGCGCATGGCCCTGCGTGAGGATGACGACACGCTGTTTGGCTACGCCGCGCGCGCGCTCGCCAGGCGGGCCACGAAGGACTCGCTCATCGATATCGAAGATGCGCTCGCGCGACTCGACAATCCCGAGGTCATCAAGGTCCTGCTGGCGCGGCTCGGTGAGATCGGCAGCACCGACAAGGCGGCCGGCCGACTGTTCTCGCACTTTGATTGGACTGCCGACGAGGGTTTTCCGCAGCCCTGGTCGAATGAGTGGAGCCCGGCGAAGTTTGAGGCCAGTTCGCGCGACAGCGTCGAGGCCGAACTCGACCGCTGCGAAGCGATCTTGAAGCAGCAGCCCGAGGACGAAGTGACGCGCCTGCAGCTCGGCACCGCGCAGTTGGCGCTAGGCGAGATCCTTGCCGCAACCGGCGCCAAGGGCCCGGAGTTCTGGTTCGACGACGCGATCCTCAGTGCCAAGAAAGTCCGCGGCGAGGCTCTGCAGGCGGAAGCGCAGGCATTGCTCGCTGCGGCATCCTGGCCGCGCGGGGACACCGAAGCCGCGCGCAAGGCTTCGATCGTGGCGATGTCGACCGCCAAGAGTGATCGGAAGCCTGACGCGTGGCTGGCGGGGAGACTGCTCGGCGTCGTGCTGCAGACCACCGCGCAGGTTGCGTATGGCAAAGCCCAAGAGGACGCCGCGGCGAGCCTGCGCGCGGAGATCGTGCGCGCCGAACTCGCCCTGCAACTCGTCCTGAATCGCAACCAACTCAGCGAAGGCGCCTGCCTCGCAGGCATCGGCCTCTTGGAGTACGGCGGGCTGCGCCACGTTGCTGCGGAACACCTGCAGGACCTCGTCAAAGCCTTCCCGGCGTCTGCCGCCGTGCACGAACGGTGGCGCAACCGACTGCTGATCGATCTCGGCGCGGAAGGCATGCGCGTGCACTATGCGAAGTTCGTGGCCAAGGCCAGCGACGCACCGGCCGCGCAGTGGTTTACGGGTTACGCCAACCTCGTCGCCGCCGAACAACACGTTCGCGATGCGCGTTCTGCCGAAGCGCGCTCGGCCTACGACACGGCCATCGATGCGTTCGCGCAGAGCGCCGCGGGCAACGAGAGCTTCGCCGACTCCGCCAACCACTATGCAGTGCTGGGACTTGGCGGGCGCGCGCTGCTGCGCCACCTCGCCGGCGACGGCGAAGGCGCCGTTGCGGATCTGCTGCGCGCAGCCGCGTTGCGCCCAGCCAGCCTCGATGAGGCCGACGGGTTGGAGCGCAAGCCGCGCGCCCTAGCGAGCCGCATCGCCCGCGAGCTGGCGGCCGCCGGCAAGACGGCCCTCAGTGAGCAGCTCGCCGCGATCGTGCAGTGAGCTGTTCGTTCGCGGCGACCTGATTAGCACTCAGTTGCCGATCACGATGCCGACAGGGTTTGTCGACATGAGCCCACGCGGGCCACCGATGAACAGACCCTGCGAGTAGAGCTCGATGCCGACGTAACCTGGGTCAGGCAGGATCGGGAACGCAAGCTGCCCAGCGCCCGTCGGGCCTAGGACCACCAGTTGCGTCACCTCGCTGCTGCACTCCCAAGCGCAACCGGACATGCCCGAAACGAACGTGCCGAGGTCGACGGGCAGCGGAATGGAGTTCGCGGACGTGCGGCTGAAGCCGAGCGTGATGAAGCCCACGCTATTCGGCACCGAAGTGGTCGCTTCGAGGCCGTAGAAGAGGTTTCCGACCTGCGGCAGTCCCGCGACGCCGGCCATCGACGCATCACAACCCTGCCCGAATCGGCTTTCGCCGGCGGGATTGGTGGTCGCCCACAGCGAGATCTCCGCCGCGGTCACCGCGCGCGTCTCGAAGCGGAACTCGTCGATGTCGTAGATGCTCGGCGCGCTGGTGAGAAGCTGCCGCCCGACCAGGAACGAACTGCCCTGGATATTCGGCGCCGCGGTGAGCACGCGCGGGACCTCTGGCACACCGTTGATGTAGTAGGTACCGGTCATGGCCACCGTGTCGACGACGAACGCGACGTGGGTCCAGCCGGCGGTGGCCATCTGGTACACGTTGGCTACCGTCGAATAGTACGTCGTGCCACCAGCGTTCCCGACCGTGAGCAGGATCGAACTGCCACCGTAGATGCGGAATGCGCCCGACACCGGAATGCCGGCGATGTAGGTCAGGCCCGGCCCCGGATTGCCGCGCGAGTTGTACATCCACATCGCCCAGGTGTAGTCGCCGGTCACACTCGGCGCCCAACCGGTATCCACGTAGTTGGCCTGGTACGGCGAGACCGCACTGCCACCCTGCAGGGCCTGGCCGTACGGGCCAGGCACGAACGAACCCAGAGGCCCGGACGTCAGCGTGTTGGTGATCGGCCCTTCACCAGGGGCCGGCGAGTTCTGCGCGTAGTTCAGCGCCTTGGCGCCGCCACCTTCGAACTTGTAGTACAGCACCTCGGACTGGGCGCTGAGGGAAACACAGGCAGAAGCCACGAGAGCGAGTTGGAGCAAGTGGTGCAGTCGCATGTTTCTTCCTTGGAAAGGGAACGAATCGGCGAGGGGAATGAGCGGCCAATGCTGAGAGCAACCGCCACACGCGTCAAGCCCACCCAAAGCGCTCTACGTGCGTGGCAGCACAAAGGACAAACCCGACACATCTCGCTGCATGGCCACCAAACGCCGGATCTCGGCATTTCGCGCTGGATCCGCGTGGAATGGCGGCATGCCGAGCAGCAACTCGTGGAGTTCTTGCATGCTGAGCGCGGGCCTTGCTAGCAAGGTGAACTTCCCTTCGCCGAACGTGACCTGATAGCACGCACGTTGACAGTCCACCAACACCGTCGACGCGGCCGACTCCACCACTTCGGGACCTGCCGCGAGCATCTCGTCGGCTCCACGCAACACCCGTACAGACTGCGCAAACCGCACCAACAAGGCCGGATACAGGATATCGGCCGGCGCCGGCGCACGCCGCGCCCGTTCGCGAGTTCGCGCACGCGCCCATCGACAGACGACCGCCCCACCGACGCAACAACCTACGGCAGTCACCAACACCCAAAGACACCCCCACGTGGCCAACGGGCTGAACCTCGGCCAGCCAAATCCACGCCACGCCGCGTGCACCAGGAACGGCAACGGCAACACGACCGCGCCAACTTTGAGCACGGCACGCGCCACACCGCGGCAAGAGGATGTAAACAGAGCAGCAAAACCAAACACCTGGGCGCCGACAGCGAGACCGAGCGCAGACCATCGCTCCATACCCGACGGCCCCCACGGCCAAGGCATCCAATCCCCAACGGGCACCGGCATCCCTCGGCACGCAATCTCAAGCAGGATACCAACGAGCCCCCAAGTGACTGCAAACGCGCCGAGCACGTAGACCTCGCCAAGGCCATTGCCAGCAGGATCACTGCGGCCCCACCCCCAAACCATGGCAACGGCAAGCAGCCAGGCGAGCGTCGCTAGCACACCGAACACACAGATGCTTGCAAACAACATGTTCGAATCGAACCCGGGGACTGCGAGAACCGACCCGCGACGATAGCATCCGGACCTCTCGAGGAGACCCCATGATCCGTCGCATTGCGTTCGCGTCGATTCTCGTGGTAATCGCGGTTGGGGCGTGGCTATGGCTGCGCAACCAGGACGGTGATCCCGCGCCCGCAGCCCCGCTTTTGGCCGAGCAGCCCGTCGCGAAGGAGCAGACGGCCCCCGCCGTCGAGACAGCCAAGGACGCGATCCCTGCCCCCGCCGACGCAGTGGTCGTTCGCACGAACGCGGCTAGCGAGTCCACGCAGCCGCCCATTCCCGACGATGCGAAGTGGCTCGAAGTGCTGGTCGTCGACGCCGTGACCCAGCAACCGATCGCCAATGCCGAGGTAACGTGGACGACCTCGGCGAGCAACGCGCAGGTTCAAACCTTGCCCCCAGAGGAATGGCCCGCCCTCTACAACGACCAGGAACTCATCGCGCGCCGCTTCGGCTGGACCACGCGCAGCAATGCGTCCGGCATCGCGCGCATTGCGGGTGACGCCAACGGCGCCCGAGTCTTCGGCTATGCCGAAGGTCACTTCGCCACTGGCTACGTGGGTGGCCAGCGAACGCCACCCACCGGCGGCTGGCGCCTCGAACTGCAGCTCGACCAAACGCTGCGCGTGCAGGTGCTGGACGCCACTGGCCAAACCGCGGCCGGCGTGACCGTGAAGATCCGCATGTACCAGCCCGACGCCACGGAAAAGCCCAACTGGGGGTGGGTTCAGCCCCAAACCACTGCGGCGCCCGACGGCATCGCCGAGTTCCGGCACATCCAGACCTGGCTCGCCAACCAGGGTCAGAAGAAGCGCGAGTTCGAGATCACGTCCTGGCGCGCGTCCGTCAACATCCCGGGCCTCGACGACGCTGGCATCGAATTCGACCAGACGAACCCGCCCGCCGAGCCGATCGTGCTTCACATGCCCGCAACGGGGCGTTTGACTGCACGCCTGCTGCACGTGGGACAACCGCTCACGCGCAACGTCGCGTTCTCGGCCTACCGGGGCGAAGCTGGTGATACCAACCAATGGAACACTGCGCCCCAGGTCCCCGTCGACGAGGATGGCTGGGCCCACTTTCCGCATGTGGCTCTCGGCGGCTCCCTCAACGTGCTGGCTCGGGCTGGAAACGGGACAATCGACCAATCCGTGGAGGCGCCAACCAGCATTGGCCAGGAAGTGCGCGCGGAACTCACCACTGACAGCATCTTCGTGCTGACCGGCCGCCTGCTCGGGCCCGACGGCAAATTGTTCACCAACGCCAAGGTCACAGCCAACTTCGACCTTGGCATCATGTCGGGAGGCGGACAAGTCGAGACCGACGCGCAAGGGCGCTTCGTCTGGGTGACGACCAAGGGTTACAAGGACACCGCGCAAATCAAGCGCCTGGTACTCTCACAATCCCCGGTGGGCGCCTCTCCGCTCCGCGTCTCCGTGCCACCCCGCGATATCACTCGCGGCATCAACGATCTCGGTGACCTGCAATTGACGACGGGCCCCTTGGTAGTTTCCGGCCGGTTTGACCTGGACTCCGCAGAAACCAAGACGCACGTCCAGTTCAACGTCCAGCGCCTCAACGATCGTCGCCGTCGGAATGGCACGGAGACCTGGGATTCCCTGCAAGGCGTGACCACTGCCCAACACCCCGATTCGACCTTCGAAGTCCGCGGCGAGACACAACCCGGCCGCTACCGCCTGTTCTTCCCCGGATACAGCCACCTGCCAATCTCCCCGATCGAATTCGTGGTCGGCACGAAGGACCTCGTGATTCCTGTGCAACTGGGCTACCAACTCGCTGCCACCTGCATCCCACCCGAAGAACTTCTCGCCAGTCAATTGCGTGGGGTTCTCCGACCCAGTGGCGAGGTTCCCGCGGAACCGGACATGGGTCGCTGGGGTAGGGACTTCGATCGTTACACAGCCAGGGTGTGGGATGGCAATGATCCTGCGCAGATGCAATGGCACTCGTTACCCGAAGGCACGTATACGCTGGAACTGCGTACAACCGGGCTCGCAACGCCGATCCTCTCCATCGACGACGTTGTCGTGCCACCCCCGAAGGGTGGTGACCCAAGGCTGCAGGGCATCGACCTACGCGGCAAGGTCAAGACCGTCAAGCTGCAGATCACCCTCTCCCCGGCAAGCACAGCATCAGGCAACCGGCCCATCGTGTTCCCAATGCCTCAGGCCGACGAGAAGAAGTGGCAAGGCATCATGGCGCGCGAGAACTTGCTCGTGATGCCCGTTGCCGCAGGCCCCATCAACCTGATGGTCACGTGCGAAGGTTACAAGCCGCAGCAGCTTCAGGGTGCAGAACAGGAAGCGAAAGTCACCCTTGAGGCATGGCCTAGCGTCGACCTCACCTTTGCCAACCTGCCCAAACTCCCGGATGGCATCACACTCTGGGTCTCGATCTACAACCAGAACGCGCAGAAGCAGTACTACAATGTGCAGTACAGCACCGAGCACCAGGGTGGCCCCCTCGACTCGTTGCTCGCAATGTCCAGCAGCAATAGTGAGATCAAGGACGGCAAGGCAACGGTGCAGATCGGCGAGGGCAACTATCGCATCAGTGCCTACCTGAGCTCCGACAACGGTTCGAAATCGTTGAAGACCCTGAATCCGAAAGAGATCCAGGGTGGAGCCAATCTGGCCCCGATCACTGTGCAGTGGTCTGAAGACGAGTTGCGGGCTGCACTCGAAGAGCTTAGGAAGCCGCCCGAGAAGAAGTGACCCTCACTCCAATGGGCACTTGGCAAAGCTCCCCATGATCCGCCGCATCACGTTCGTGTCGATTCCCGTGGTGCTTGCGATCGTCGCATGGCTGTTGCTCAGCCTGCTCCTCGGCAATGGCGATACGGGGCCCCTGCCAAAGGCCAATCCCACCGCCAACAGCCCTGCCGACAACACGGCGGGCACAACTTCGGCCGTATTGTCGGAGCATGCCCCGGCGCCGCCTGGCGATGGGAACGCGGTTCGCACTGGCGTCTCGATTCCACCGATACTGCCACCAATTCCCGACGATGCAACATGGCTCGAAGTGCTCATCGTCGACGCGGTGTCCCAGCAACCGATCGCGGACGCCGAGGTGCAATGGGCCGACAATTCGGTTGCCAAGCAAGTTCGAGCCTTGCCAGCAGCCGAGCAAGCCAGGCTCTTGGCCGAGCCGGAGTTCATCATCCGCCGATTCGGTCGGACGACCCGTAGCAATGAGCTGGGCATCGCACGCGTCGCCGACTGCGGACTCGGCGCGATCATCTTCGCCTACTCGGAGGGGCTCTTCGCCAGAGCCTACTGCGGCGGCCCGGGCAAGCGTCCCGCCACCGGCTGGCGCATCGAACTCGATTCCGACCGCACCCTGCGCGTTCTGGTGCTCGACTCCGCCAACCAACCAGTACCTTCGGTTGCCCTTCGAATTCGCGCTGTCGATGCCACCGGAAGGGATCTGCAGACTCTGGCCGCGCACTGGACCCAGACCACCACCGCGGCCGGCATTGTCGAGTTCCCGCACGTACAAACGTGTTTGCACCCCAATGGCCGCAGAAATCCAGCACTCGAAGCGGCCACCTGGCTCATCGACGTCGACATCCCTGGACTCGTCAGGCCAGGCACCAGGTTCAACCCTGCCCAACCCCCGCTCGATCCGCTCGTGCTCGGCCTGCCCGCGATGGGACGCGTGGCAACAAGGTTCCTTCATGCCGGGCAACCAAGGTTGGGCGGCGTGACCTTCTCGCTTTCTCGCGGTGAGCCCGACCAAAGCCCATCTTGGAACATGGTCCCAGTTCCACTCGATGACCATGGTTGGGCGCGCTTCCCGCAGGTTTCACTTGGCGGCAACCTGAACGTGCTGGCGCGAGTCGGTTCGGCAATGATCTCCCGGTCCATCGTGGCGCCGACTCATCCTGGCGAAGAAGTCGTGGTCGAACTCACCACCGAGGGGATGTATGCACTGACAGGTCGATTGCTCGGAGAATCTGGACTACCGCTGACCTCTGCGGCGGTCACAGTGCAATACGAGGTCGACTTCGACTCTGGCAGAGAAACCCTCGCAACTGATGCGCACGGCTGCTTCGTGTGCCTGATCCCCGACCTTGCTCGAGCTTCCGCACAGCTCAAGCGGCTCGTGATTACACAGAACTCTGCAGATTCACCGCCACTGCGCGCAACACGACCCCCGTGCAAGATCATCCGCGGCACCAACGATCTCGGTGACATACAATTAGCCTGCGGGCCCCTGGTGCTCAGCGGCGAGTTCGCACTGAACCCACCGGACTCCGAGGCAACGATCCACTTCACAATCGAGCGAAGTAACGATCGGCGCGCTACGGGCGACGCCTCAGAAAGCTCCGAACAATGGGAAGCCGCACCCGACCTCGCGACAACCTACCGCCGCGATCGCACGTTCGAAGTGCATGGCGAAACAGCCCCTGGCCGGTACCGGCTCGCGTTCTACGAGCGCACCCACCTGCCCATCGAACCCATCGAGTTTGCCGTGGGGACACAGAATCTGCGGATTCCGGCCTCTCTCGGGTATCGACTTACCGCGACCGCAGTGCTTCCGGACGGCATTGAGGCCCAGCGGCTCCACGGCGAGTTGTTGCCAGCGGGCCGCGAACGCGCAGAGTCAGTCAACACCTGGCGTGATGCGGCTGTGGAGATGCGCTGGCCGGCGATTCCGCCAGGCACCTATACGCTCCAGTTGCGCGTGGACGGTGCTTCTTCGCCACTAGCAACCATCCCGGAGATCCAGATCCCACTACCGGCCGAAGGCGATGCAAGGCTTCAGAACATCGACCTGCGTGGCAAGATCCACACCCTGGAGCTTCGCGTGACAACCAACCAATTGCGCGAAAAGGCACAGGGTGGCCCCATCGTATTCCGCATGCCACAGACCAACCCAAAGGTGTGGACAGGGCATCAGGCGTTCCAAGGAAACCTCGTGCTCCCGGTCCCCACTGGCCCGGTCGACCTGCTCATCGCATGCGCTGGACACCGACCTCTGCAGGTTCTTGGTGCCACTGGCAAAGTCGATGTGACGCTCGAACCCTGGCCCACGGTCGAACTGACGTTTGACAACCTCGCGCAACTGCCGGAGAACGTGTTCCTCGATGTCAGCCTCTCGGCGCCGCCTACCGAACAGTATCGCGGCGTTACCTTCCAGAGCGGTTTCTCGTCGGGCCCGGTCTTCGACCTTCTACACGGGGCACCGGCCAAGAGCACCGTCGAACACGGCCGCGCCACAGTGGCAATCGGTGACGGCACGTTCCAGTTGAGCGCCTCCATCAGAACCAAGGACATGCAGCGCCAACGTAGACTGCGCGTAACACCGCAGGAGATCCAGGGTGGCATCAATCTGGCCCCGATCACTGTGCAGTGGTCCGAAGACGAGTTGCGGGCTGCCATTGCAGAGTTGCAGAAGCGGCCCGACAAATAGCGAAGCCATGACCTCGTTGTCCCACTCCCTCGACCGCACGGTCCT
Source organism: Planctomycetota bacterium (assembly GCA_020851075.1). Lineage (GTDB taxonomy): Bacteria > Planctomycetota > UBA1135 > UBA1135 > UBA2386 > JADZDL01. The sequence goes on from JADZDL010000206.1 coordinate 31,911, forward strand.
GATCTGCGCCCCGCGCGACCTTGTCTTCCGCTACTTCACCGACAAGGAACGCTTCGCGCGTTGGTGGGGTCCTGGTTCCACGATCGACGGTCAGGTCGGGGGCGAAGTGAAGATCGTCTACCCCAACCAGGTGATCGCCCGCGGCGTGGTCACCGCGATCCAGCCAGGACAGAGCATCACGTTCACGTACGGCTACGAAGACCCCAGCAAGCGCATTCCACCCGGCGGCTCCGTGGTGACGGCATCGCTGCAGGACCACCCAGACGGCACCCTGCTGCAACTGCGGCACCAATTGCCCACCGAGGTCGATCGCGACCAGCACGTACCGGGATGGCGCTTCCAATTGGCCCGGTTTGCCAACAGTGTCGCCAACGAGCAGCATGCGTCGACGGCGGCCGTGATGGACCAGTGGTTTCTGGCCTGGAATGAAGCGGATGCGACCGCACGCGACCGAGTGCTGCTTGCCTGCACCACGGACGACGTGCGGCTTGCGGACGCACATTC
>JADZDL010000207.1 GCA_020851075.1 Planctomycetota bacterium
GCGCCATCGAGCGGCAGCACGTAGTACTCACCGCGCGTATTCTGCCGCCAGACCTTCTCGGTCTGCGTGAACACAAGCAGACGTTTGCCATCGGGCGAGAACTGGTAGTCCTCGATCGCCACCGCAGCGCCCGCGGCGGCCACCCACAGCATCGCCGCCGAGACCAGCACATCGCGCGTGCCGCTCACCGCGTCGTAGCGCACGAGTTCGAGCACACCACTGTCGGCCTTCGGTTCGAGGGTCGCGTAGTGCGCGCCATCGAGCCAGCGCGCCGGGCCGAAGCGCTGCGGCGCGAACTCGCCCAAGGTGATGCGACCGGCATCGAGGCGAGCAGGATCCTGCGCAGGCAGCACCCCGAGGGACAGGAACAGGCAGAAGAACGGCGAGATCCTCATCACGCGGCGGATCGTAGCGCTGGAGTTCTGGCCAGAAGAGAGGAGACTATTGCCACAATGCGATCGTTTACGCTGTGCAGCCTGCTGTTCGTCACGTGCCTTGCCGCGCAGCAACCGACCTGGCAATTGCCGAACGGCGGCCTCGCGGCCTATCTGGCCGAGGAGGAGATGGAGCCAGAACCTGCCAATGCACGGCTGCCGGGCTGTCTGCTGCCGCATGCGCCCCTCCTGCTGCAGAGTGAACTCGCGGCCGATGCGCGTTCGGTGGCGATGGAAGCGCAGGATTGGCGCTGGATCGCGCCCTTGGTCGCGTTTGACCTGCGGCTTGCCAAGGTCGGCAAGGTGACCCTGCGCCTGCCGCGTGTGCCGGGCCTTGGCGACCTCGCGTTCACGGGCACGGCCATGCCCCCGGGCGCCGACGGTCACCAGCGCTTCGAACTGCAATGGAAGGTCGAAGCCCCGACCCTGCGCCCTGGCGAGAAGGCACTCGTTGCCGGCGGGAAACCACTGTACGGCGGTTCGGGCCAGGGCACCCTGCAGCTCGATCGTAAGTTCGACGCAAAGCGCGGCGTCGTCGAGGAGTTCTCGGCGAAGTTGGCGCTCGACGTCGCGTTCGGCCCGTTCCAGGGCAACGGCAAACTGGCCGGCACCTGGTCGCAGCATTGGGTGCTGCGCGCCGTGCAGGGGCATCGCGAGGCCGGTTTCGACGCGCGCGTGGCCGAGGCCATTCGTAATGGCTGCCTGTCGATCCAGCACGCGCTGCAGCCCGATCGCCCCGAGTTTGCGACGGTGCCCGCGGGCAAGGACCATCCGTGCGGTGAAGGGCGCCTCGCGCTCGCCATCCAGACCCTGCTCGTCGCGGGCCACAGTCCCACCGACGAGTTCCTCGTGCAGGCTCTCGCAGAACTGCGGCGGCGCGACATTCGCGAGACCTACAGCCTCGCCGTGGCGATCGCCGCGATCGAACAGCAGTATGCGCCCGCCGGCGAACGCGACAGCCTGCTCGCCGGTGCTCTGCAGCATCCCGTGCCGCGCACGCCTGGCGAAACCGACCGCGCGCTGCTCACCGAATGGCGGCAGCGCCTGCTGCAGAACCGCGACAGTTCGGTCGACAACGCGTACCGCTCGCGGTTCTGGTATCTGGGCGGCAAGGGTTTTGACAACAGCAACTCGCAGTACGCGCTGCTTGGCCTCTGGAGCGCGCAATTGTGCCAGTTGCCCACCGACCGCGGCGTCTGGCTTGGCGCTGCCGAACACTGGCTCGCCGCACAACATCCCGCCGAAGGCAAACCGCGCGGCCTGCAGCTCACCGACCTGCGGGTCCTGCGCGACCAAGGGCTCGCGGCGGCCAAACCCACGGCTTCGGCGCGCACCGCGGTGCCGCGTGGTTTCAGCTACACGCTACCCGGCAGCGAAGCGGCCTATGGCAGCATGACGTGCGCCGGCATCACGGGCCTCGCCCTTTGCATGGCAGCGCTCGCCACCAACGACGGTGGCAAGTCCACGGTCGACAATCGCCTCGAGGACGCGCTGCGCAACGGTTTTGCGTGGTTGTCGCAGCACCGGACCGTGCGCTGGAACGCGGGCGCGGTGCCGCACCGTTCGGAGTTCTACTTCTACTGGCTCTACAGCCTCGAACGCGCGTGCGAACTGTCGCGCATCGGCCTCATCGACGGCTGGGACTGGTACCACGACGGCGCCCAGGTCCTGCTCGCACTGCAGGATGACAACGGTTGCTTTGGCGAAGCGACGTTGGAGGAACAGTGCCTCGCGGTGTTGTTCTTGAAGAAGGCGCAGCTGCCGGCGATCACCGGCGCCCGCTGATCGGCGCACTGTTGATCGGCGAACTGGCAGGCATCGTCAGGTCGACCGTGCCCGGCGCCACAACCGCATGCCGAACGAGGTGCGTCGCCTCGGTGCCCGAGCCGTAGACCACTTCGAGGTCGTAGAGCCCCGCCGGTTGGCCACCGATCGGCAAGAGGGCGTCTGCGCGCACACGCGGCGTCGCTTCAAGCCAGGGCTTCGCTTCGCGCACGCCGTCGAGCTGGCGCCACATCGACAGCTGCACCCGCTGGCCCACGCATTCCAGAGGCAGATAGAGCACCAGCGCATTCTCGATGGGCAGCTTGCTCGGCGTCGAACGAACGCCACTGGCATCGCGCACGATGACCGGGCCGCGGGCGACGTCAACGGCAGCCGGCGCTTGCACCACGGGCGCAGGCCCTTCGACCACGCTCGCCGGTGTCTCCAGCAAGACGACGCGCCAGAGCACAAGGAGCGCACCTGGAATCACCCACCAACTGAGCCGTTCGGCCATGTGGGCTTTTTCGGCACCTTCGGCGAGCGGCCTGAAGCAATCCCGCGTCGAGAACGGCGGATTGTGGCTAATCGGCCGATTCGGAAGCTGCGCGCTGCTCGGCGGCGCGCCCGTAGCGGGCCATCGCCGCGATGAGGTCGACGACGATGAGCCAGGTCGCGTCGTCGTTCAGGGCTTTGGCGACCTGCACGACGCCGGCGACGAACCGCGCTGGCGCCACGTCGTCGAGCGAACGCTGCAGCACCCACATCGCCGCGTGCTGGTCGCGGGCGTAGTGCTCCATGGCCCGCAGGGCCGCGCGCAGGGCTTCCGTCGTTTCGATCGGAGGCAGACTCGCGAGCAGGTTGGCTTCTTCATGCCGACGCTTCTGGCGCAGCAATGCGGGCGTGAGTTTGCGCACGAGCACATCCTGGGCCAGCAGGCCGCGCGCACGTTCGCACGCCGCGGAGCCGCGTGTATTCACGAGCAGCGGCAGCAGTGGGCGCAGATGGCGATTGCGCGCTTCGTCGGACAGCGTGTCGTTGCACGCGCGCACCAGCGCCGCCAGCACCGGACACGTGCAACTCGGTTCGTCGCTATGAGGTTCCCCCGCGAGCCAGGCCACCATCTCCATCGCGCACATGCCGAGTTCGCGCGTAGGATGGGCGCCGCGGCGCAGAGGATGTTGTTCGATCAGTCGTCGCATGCGAAGGGGTCGGGCCAAGGAAGCTGGCCAGCAAAGCGGGGTTGGGGGTTGCAGAAGGGTATCCCACAACCACGCACACGACGGGCCAAGCTCGGTTCTCGCCGCAGGAGTTCTGGCGAAGCTGCGCCAGGGCCCGATGCCAAGGCGAGGATCCCGGGCAGCGGCCGGTTACGCGGCCAGTTGCGCGGCACTTCGGCGGCCAGTTCAAGCAGCCAGTTCAGCGGCCCGTCAGCATCTCGATAGGCAACCGATCCACAGCACCCGTGGGCCGCGGAATGCCGAGCAGGTGCGCAAACCAGACCACGCCAAACCCCGGCGTGATCGGCTCCGCCGAACGCGCGCCGCGCGGTGCTCCACCGCCCATCGCCATCCCCACCACTTCGCGGTCATACGTGTGCGGCGTGCCATGCGACGCCGGCGTCGTGCCGTCGAGCCAGTAGGGTTTGATCACGAACTGCACGTCGCCGGCGCGGTCGCGACACAACGCCAGCGCCAAGGCCTTCTGCACCGGGTCCGGGCTATTGGCCTTGTCGAACAGGTCCGCCGTCGCAAACGCCGCAGAGATCGCTGGCGCCATCTGCGCCCCCGCCGCGGCCACCCGGCTCGCTTCGAGCAGGAACGCTTCGGCGTCGCGCGCGCCGCGCTGCACCGCCAGCACTTCCTGGTCGAGGAACAGCGAGAACTCGCCAACGTGCGTCACGTAGCGTTTGCCTTCGCCCGGCGCGCCATACCGATCGATGAGCGCTTTCTCCGCAGCCGCGCGCGCACGCATTTGCAGCGGACCGCGCCCCGCATCGACACCGGCAGCCTTCGCCGCTTCGGGTGTTGGCCCGACCCCGTGGTCGGCGGTGAGGAAGAACGCGTAGTTGCCCTTGCCGACCTTGCGGTCGAGGAACGCGAGCCACTGGGCCAGTTCACGATCGAGCCGCAGGAGGGTGTCGCGCGCTTCCACGGATTCGGGGCCGAAACCATGCCCGACGAGGTCGTTCGCCGAGAAACTCACACACAGCAGATCCGGAACCGGATCCCCACCGAGGTCCAGGGCATCGACGCACGCTTCCGCGGCGAGCCGCACCATCGTGTTCGCGATCGGTGACGCGTAGACCTCGGCGTAGAACTCCTTGCCGGGTTTGTCGAGGCCGCCCGTGACGCGCTGCGGCAACGTGCGTGACTTGCTGCCGTTGCCGTGCGGTGTCTCATACGCGCGGTCGTCCTGCAAACCCGCGTACGCGTCAGGCCCAGCGAGTCGATCCCACTGCCAACCGTGGTACGAATCGAGCACCCGCGTCGTGTTGAACTGACTCACCCACTCGGGAACGGTCTTCGCCCAGCGCGTGTTGGTGACCAGGTTGCCCGTCGCGTTCTCGAACCAGACGACGGCATCGGCGGCGCCCCCGCCCATCAGGATCGCCGAGCGGTCCTTCCACGAAACGCTCGCGACCTTGCTACCCGGCAGATGCGCCTTGATGCCATCACCAAGCGTTGGCACGAGCAGCAGGCCAGGGCCGCGGTCCTTGCCTTCCGGCAATTCCGGCAGTGCCGCCATCGTCTCCTGCGCGCAATACTGCAGCTTCTTCGCTTCCGGCGACCACCAGTTGTTGCGCACGATGCCGTGTACGGCCGCCGGCGCCCCGGTGCCGATCGTCGCGTGCCCTGGCCCGGTCTCCGTGCAACCGTGTTGGTAGGCGCATTCCGGAAAGTAGATGCCTTCGCGCTGCAGACGGCGGAAACCGCCATCCTCCGCAAAGTGGGGCTCCCCTTGCTGGAACACCCAGCTGGCGAGCTGATCGACCGAACAGAGCACGACGAGGCGAGGACGCTGCAAGGTCGATGCCGGCGGCGACTGCTGCTGCGCGCCGGCGGCTACCGGTAGCAGGCAGGCACCGACAACGCAGAGGAACAACGAGGAAGGGCTCTTCATGGGGAGGGGTCGCGACCGCACCATCGGCGCAGCGCCGTCGATGATAGATGGGCAGGAGCCTGAGGCCAGGAGCCTTCGGGCCATCACGAACCTTCCTTGTTTCTTGGTCGGCGCTTTCCTGGTCGGCGTTTCCTTGGTTGGGCTTGCCCCAGGCAGTCTCTATCATCGGATCGTGCGCAGTTCCCTCCTCCTCGTTGCCTTGCTCGCCGCCTGTGCGGCTTCCCCCACCGCCCACGATCCCGAACTCGTCGTCACCACGACCGGCCGCGCCATCGCCAGCCTGCAACGCGCGCCCCACGACCCGGCGCAGCACCTGGAAACCTGCAAGGTCTTCCACCACGTCTTTGCGCCGGATGGGCGCCTGCTCACGAAGGGCCAAGGCGGCGAGTTCCCGCACCACCGCGGCCTCTTCCTCGGCTGGAACCAGATGCAATGGCGCGGTGCGGGCTACGACTTCTGGCACTGCAGCCACGGCGAGACGCAGCAGTTCCGGGACTTCCTGCCCGCCCAGTCGATGGGCCTCACCGACGATTGGCAGGTATCGGCCATCGACTGGTGTGTCGCCAACGGCACGGCCATCGTGCGCGAACGTCGGGCCCTGCGCGCGCGCGAACTGGGCATCGAGGTCGCCGTGCTCGATGTGCGCAGCGAACTGCTGGCCGAGGACTCGGCCGTGCGACTCGCCGGCGATCCACAACACGCCGGGGAACAGTTCCGCGCCCTGCAGCAGTTCGCGGAGAAGGACGCCGCGCCCGTTCGCTACCTGCGTCCGGCCAGCGCCGTCGGCGAAGCCAACGACGTCTGGAAGGGTTGCGAGTGGATCGCTGGCGTGTTGCCGATGCCGGGCGGCGACGTCACCGTGCTGCGCGTCGAAGGTCGCAACAACCCTAGACCCACCGTGTGGTCGACCCGTCCGTACGGACGCTTTGGCGCCACGTTTACGACCGAATTGCAGCCCGGCACGCCGCTTCCGCTGTCGTGGACCTACGTGATCGCGCTCGGCGCGCGCGACACCGCCTGGTGCCAATCCATGGCGGCGGCGGTGCTGCGCCAATAGCCGGCAGCCGCAAGAGACGGTCTCAGTCGCCCATCTTTGGCGACGCGAGCTGCGCCACCTGCCGTTGCAGGCTCTCCACCAGCTGCTCGAGCTTCGCTACGCGCGCAGCCAGTTCGGCCTGCTGCGCCGCACCAGCCACCGAAGCAGCGGCTGTAGCGGCAGCGCGCGGTTCCGACGGATTGGCGGGCGGCGCATTCTGCAGTTCGCTGCCATCGCCGAGCAGGTGCCGCCAACGCCGGTCGCGTTCGCGCGGCAACTGCTGCATCTGCTCGGTGAGGTTGCGGCTGGCGAGCGCCCGCAGCATCGCTTCGATCTCTTCGGGCGAACCATGGCAGGCCATGCGCGCCACGCGCGGTTTCAGCGCGCCCGGGGCCTGGGGCCCACGCAACAGCAATTCCGCAAGCAACGCGAGCTCCTTCGGGCTGCATTGTACGAGCTGTTCCACCGCGCGGTGTTTGAACTTCGCGACCCGCCCACCACCTTCCACGCGCGCAATCCAGCCTTTCTCCTGCATGGCCATCAGGGCGCCGGCGACCTGGAAGGTCGCATACTCCGTGACCGGATCGCGGTTGTTCTTCTGGTTGCAGCCATCCACGAGCGCATTCTCGCTCATCGGGTAACTGTCGGGCACCGTCAGCTGCTTCTCGATCAACACACCTACGATGCGCTGCTCGGTTCGGTCGAGTCGTTCCATGGGTTCTATCCAGTTACTCAGTTCTTCTTGCCGCCGGGAATCAGCCCTTGCAGGCCGCCGGGGATCAGCTTCTTGGCTTCGGCTTCGAGCTTCTTCTTCGCTTCGTCCTCGGCCTTCTTCTTCGCCTCGTCGGCCTGGCGTTTGAGCTCGGCTTCGGCCTTCTTCTTGGCATCCTCGAGCATTTCGCCGGGCGCCTTCGTCGGATCGATGAGGCCCTGCAGGTTCGTCGGCAACCCGCCGAGCAACTTGCCCGCCTGCCCTTGCACGAAGTTGGCGAGCTCCTGCTGGCCCGCCGCCAGCAGCGCCTGTTGCAGCGCCTTGTCGTCCAGGGACACCGAAGGCCGCAGGAGGCTGCCCCGCAGGCCGACCGGCAACAGCAGCTGTTCCACCTTCGTCTCCTTGGTGCCGGGGAACGCAAACGTGGCGCCCTGCAGTGCCACCTGCAGCGGCAGGTCCATGGTCATCGCCTGCGCACCGTCCTTCGTGAACATGCCCTTCGAACTGAGGCTCATCGTGCCCCCGCGCACGGGAGAAGCACCGTTGAGCTTGAGCTTGCCGAAGATGCTATCGGTCGCCAGCTGCTTGAGCGCAAACTCAAACCCCATCGCCGGCGAGCCTTTGCTGCGCCCGAGCAGCTGGAACGCCATCGAGTCCGATTGCGACGTGAGGCCCAGCTGCGGCACGGCCGCGAGCAGCGAAGGGTCGCTCGACAGGTTGCTGCCGCGCAGATCAAGCACTTCCTTCTGGCCGTTGTACGAGTAGCTGATGCCTTCGATCGCGATCTTGCGGATCAGCACGCGCGGCGAACCTTCGAGCAGGTTCTCGGCGATGACGTTCACGACGCCGACCTGCTGCCGCAGCTGCTCGCGCTCCTGCTTCTGCTGTTCGGGCGTCTTCGCACTCGCTTCGGTGGCATCGCCGCCCGCGATCCGGTCGATCCACTCGCGCGCCTGCTCGAAGCGCTGCTTCCAGACCTCGAAGTCCTTCAGGTAGTCCTCGGCGGTCTTCTGGCCCTCCGACGGCACAGGCTCGGGCGGCGGCGTCTTGGCGCCAGGAATGACGATGCCGCGGGTGAGGCGAACCGCACCGGCGCGCGCATTCGTCGAGCGCAGTTCGTCGATCACGAAACGGCGCCGCCACAGTTCGTCGGTATCGATCTTGGCGATGAGTTCGTCGGCGGCAAACAGGTCCTGCCCGAGCGACTTGCTGTCGGCCACGGCGAGCGTCTTGATGCGGACCACGCCAGCCCCGAGGTCCAGCGTCGCCGATTCGACGTCGACGGTGGCCCCATTCATGGCTTCGAGTCCAGCGCGCAGGTTGCGCGTCAGGATCGGCGTCGAGAAGTACTGCTGGAACACCCACAGGCTCGCGCCGGCGACCACGACGAGCACGATGCCGCTGATGCGCACGGGCAGGCCACGCTTCTGCGATTCGGCCAGTTCCTGCCACGACAGTTTGCCCTTGCCTTTGCCGAGCACGAGCCAGGTGCCGACCTTCACCCAACGTTTGCTCGCGAACTTCTGGTAGCGCTCACTCTTCTCTTCCACCGACGCCATGTGCGTACGGATCGTGCGGATCGTGCGGTTCAGCAACAGCCCCGACAACACGCCAAACACGACACCGATCAGGAGCCCACCGGTCGTCGCATAGTGCTCCAGCCCAAACCACGCCGAGTACTTCGCGTTGATGAGCCAGCGGAACAAGCCCGGCATCGCATCCATGAGGAACGTGCCGGTGGCGTAGGCGATCGGCAGCGTCATCCAGCTCAACACCTTGGCGACCAGCGTGACGAGCCCGAAGACGGCGAGGTTGGCATTCAGCACGAGCACGAACGACAGCAGCAGCAGGATGAGGCCTGGCGCCTGCCGGAACCCACCCCCGAGATCGCCGGGCAGGAAGAACCCCGGAATGAAGCCAAGCATGCCGCCGAGCGTCGTGGCGAGCAGCACCTGCAGCGGCGTGACGTTGCCCCGCAGCACGGAACCGATCTTGCGAGTGAGGAACATGCCACAACCGTAGTGGCTGCGACCGCCGTACGCCAATGCGCCGCGACGGGCGCCCAACGACGCCCCCTCACGCGGCGCCGAGGATTACCGCGCCGTCGGGTAGAGACGTTCCACTTCGGCAGCAAAGCGGGCCCGCAGGGCCGCCACGGCGGTCCGCATGCGCGCTTCGGGCACCACCGGGGCCGCCATGCGCACGAACGGCGCGGCGACGTCCTCGGTCAAAAGATCCGTCTCGCCACCCAAGCGCCGAACCGTCCATTCGGCCTGCAGGGCCGCACCGAGCGCCGCCGACTCCGTCTCCAGCAGGGGCCGCACAGCGACACCGAACACATTCGCGAGAATCTGCTGCCAGAGCGGGTTCTTCGCCGCGCCGCCGACGAGGCGCACTTCGTCGATCGAGACGCCGAGTGCGCGCAGGCGATCAAAACCCGCACTGAGGTTCAGCGACGTGCCTTCGAGCGCGGCGCGGTAGAGGTGGCCGGGCCGCAGCAGGTGCGGCCGCATGCCAAGCAAGGTGCCGGTCGCTTCGGGCAGGTCCGGCACACGTTCGCCCGCGAGGAACGGCAGCCACAACAGGCCCTCACAACCGGACGGCACGGCGGCGGCCTGCTCGGTGAGTTCGCCGTGGCCAAGCCCAGTGAGGGCGCGCACTTCTTCGGTGACGCCCGTGAGGTTCATCACGCACAACAACGGCAACCACGCGCCGTCGCTGCTGCAGAACGGCGCGATGAGCCCCTGCGGGTCGATCACCGGCGCCGCCGTGCGCGTGAACACGGTGCCCGAAGTGCCGAGGCTCACCACCACGACCCCGGCGCGCGTCGCCCCGCTGCCGATCGCCGACATCATGTTGTCGCCGCCCCCCGCCGCCACGGGCAGCCCTTCGGGCAGTCCGAGCAGGTTCGCGCCAGACGCCGACAACCGCCCCGCCAAGGCCCCTGGCGCCAACAGCGGCGGCAGCAGGCTCGGCAGACGCGCGTCGATCGCATGCATCGCGAGGCGGTCGAACTGGCGCGTCGCCGGGTCGAAGAAGCCTGTTCCCGACGCATCCCCAAACTCCATCGAGGCCACGCCAGTGAGGCGGAAGTTCACGAAGTCGTGCGGCAGCATCACGTGCCGGACCTTGGCCCAACGTTCGGGTTCGTGCCGCTGCAACCACACGAGCTTGCTGGCCGTGAACCCGGTCGGCACCGTGCGTCCGAGTTTGTCACCGAGCCACCGCGCTTCGTCGGCGGTCGCGGTGTCGCACCACAACTTCGCCGCGCGCACCACGCGCCCATCCGCATCGAGCACCACACAGCCGTGCTGCTGGCCGGAGACGCCAAGTCCCGCAATGCGCTCGCGATCGACCAAAGCGAGCACTTCCCGCCCCGTCGCCTGCACAGCCTCGATCCACGTCTCGGGGTGCTGCTCCATGTGCCCCGGCGGCAGGTCGGGCAACAACCCGTGCGAACGTTGCGCGCGCGCGATCACTTCGCCGCGCGCCGGATCGATCACGAGCGCTTTCGTGCTCTGCGTGCCGATATCGAAACCAAGATAGAGGGAAGCGGGCGCACTCATGCAGGGGTCCAGACGAACCAGGAACGGAGACTCAGAACGAATTGCTCACCGTAGTCGGCCGCTCACTTCGTGCCGAGCAGTTCCTCGATCGTCCATGGCTCGGTGCGTTTGCCATGCACCTTGCGCATCGCGGCAACCTCCTCGGCGGTGACCAGCGACGCCCGATTGCCAAACGAACGCCGCACGTAGCTGAGCACGGCCGCGAGGTCCTTGTCCGGCAGGTGCCCCTGCCCCGGCATCTCGAGTTGCCACGTCGTGCCACCGACCTCCACCGGCCCACGCAGGCCGTGCAGCACGATGCGCAGCGCGCGCTCCGGCGGTCCAGCCGCCCATTCGGATTCGCGCAGCGGCGGTGCGAGGCCAGCCATGCCATTACCATCGAGTTGGTGGCAGGCGGCGCAGGACGTGGCATAGAGGCCCTGCCCCACGGCAACGCGCTGCTGCTCGGCGGGCGACAAAGCCGCTTCGGCTTTGACCGCGGCGCCCGCCTGCAACGCCACCGCCGCGAGCAGTTCGTTCGCCAGCGGCACGACCTCGGGATTGGCCGCGCGCACGATCGACAACAACGCGGCGGGCGTCTCGGCGAACGTGAGCCAGCCCGATCGCGCGGCGGCCTTCGGCAAGGCCTGCAGCGCGCCCGACAGCAGTGCACGTTGTTGCCCGACCGAGGTGGCCGCCGCCGCCAGATCGAACACCGCCAGCTGCGTCGGCGCCGTTCGCGTGCGCACGAGCACCCGCGCCAGCTCGCGCAGCACCGCCGCGTCGCCCGCGGCGAACTCCGCTCCGCCCGGCCCGGCAACCGCGCGCAGCACGGCGAGCGCCTGCGGTCCCGCGGCGAGCGCGGCAATGCCGCGCAACAACGCATCGTCGCCGGATCGTCGCAACAGCACCACGAGGCCGGCAATGGCCCGTTCGTGCCATCGGGTTGCCTCGCGCGCCGCGAGCACTTCGCCGAGCGCCAGCGCCGCGTGCCAGGCAACCGACGGCGCCGCGTTCGGCAACAGCGCCTCGAGCTGCGTCCAGGCAAACCCATCGCCCTTCTGCAGCACGGGCGCGAGGTGCCGCAACGCAAACGCCACCACGCCGGGGTCCGTATCGCGCAACGCCGCCCGCAGGTCCGTGGTCTCCAACGCGCCCAGCTGCTGCAATGCCGCGAGCAGGCCGATCCGACAACCGGGCCGCGCATGCTCCCGCAACCGCGCGCGCAACGCGGGCACCGCACCCCGTTCCTGCCGCTGCACGAGCTCGCGCAGGGCCAGATCGCGCACGGTGCCGTTTGCGCCCGCCATCGCCGCCACGAGATCGGCCACGGGCGCCTCGTGCAGCGGCGGCGCGGCCTTCACCACGGCCCCCGTGGGCACGATGCGCCAGATCCGGCCAAGCCCGATCGGCTGCTCGAGGTTGCGCGCCTTGATCTGCCGCCGCAGGTACGACGTCACGAAGTTCTTGTGCTGCAGCACGCCCCGATACATATCGACGAGGTAGAGGCCGCCCTCGGGCCCACCAAACAGGTTCACGGGGCGGAACCGTTCATCCGTGGACGTGAGAAACTCCCGCTGCTGCGCCTGGTAGACGTTCTCGCCGCGCATGCGGCCATCGACGTCGACAAAGCGGATCCGGCGCACACAATTGCCCGCCGGTTCGCAGACGAACGCATCCCCATCACAGTCGGCCAGCAGATCGCCGCGGTAGATGTGAGGCCCACAAACGGCGGTGTGGTTGGCGAGCACGTAGTCGCGCAACCGCCCCGCCTGGTAACCACGGTTGACGCCTGGCGAGATGTGGTTGGGCCAGACCGAGGTGTCCTGCAGCAACCGATGGTTGAGCCCCGGCAACCCACCCGCGTCCGCCGCAGCCGGTCCGTAACGACCCGGCACGAGATCCGTCCGCAGCCAGTCTTCGTTGTAGTTGAAGTAGAAGCGACCGCGGTCGTCCTGGGTGATGCCCCACTGCCCCCCGCCCGAACCGTTCTCGATCGCAAACCCCTTCGGCGACCACCGCAACATGCGTTTGTCGTTGGCGAGGTGGATGCAGCCGTCGAGCCCCCACAACAGGCCGTTGCCGCTGTGCTCGGGATTCTCGAGCCCCGCTTCAAACCCGCCCATGACGAGTTCCTTGCCGTCCGCCTGCAGATCGCCGTCGCGATCGGGGCACCAGTACAGGTTTGGCGGTTCGATCACGAGCGCGCCACCGCGCAACGGCAACACCGCGCGCGGCAGCACCAGCGCATCGAGAAACACCGTGCGATCGTCCATGCGCCCGTCGTGGTCCCGATCGTGCAGCACGACGATGCGCCCGACGGGTGCATGTTCGTTGGTCGCGTCGACGTCGTTCATGAAGCCCGACATCTCGGCCAACCAGAGGCGCCCGGCAGCATCAAACGCCCCAGCGACCGGATCGCGCACGAGCGGCTCGCTGGCGACGAGTTCGATCGTGAATCCCGGCGGAAGCTGCATCGTCGCCAACGCCTCCGCGGGCGAACGCACGATCGCCGGCGGCACGACGACGCTGTCCGGCAGCGGCGTCTGCGTTTCCCCGGCGCGGTCCCCGTTCTGGGCTGGGATTGCGAGGCAAAGAGCCAGACCAACGATCGAAGCTGTGGGCCGCATCCCCGTTAGCGTAGAAAGGCCCGCCGCCCCGCGAAAGCGCCGAACTCAGCAGCCTGGAGCCGGCGTCACCGCACCAACCCGCTGCCTACGGCACCTGCCCGTGCGGCCAGGCCACGGCAAACGGCGATGGCAGGGTGAGCGAGATGGCCCCGTTGGGCGCGAGCACCGCCGCCTGGAACGCAAATACGTGGCCGGTACCGACCATTGCCGGGCACCGCATGGTCCACTCGGTCCAACCGTCGATCGGGTCAAGCTGCCGCAGGCCAATGACCTGCACGGACATCGGGTCCATCGCCAGGTTGCCCCACCCAA
>JADZDL010000208.1 GCA_020851075.1 Planctomycetota bacterium
ACGAAGCCGCCCGCGCCGCAGCTGAAGCGGAGACGCGACGCAAGGCCGAAGAGGATGAGCGCGCACGCCTCACTGCTGAAGCCGAAGCTCGCCGGCAGTCGGATTCGGACGCCGGATCACGGCACCAGGCCGAGGGCAGACGGCTTCCCTCAGCTGAGGAGGACGCACGGCGTACAACGGAAGAGGGGGCGATCGACCAGGGAACCGATGCCGCCAACCAACTAGCGCCTCGCACGCGCGCACCTCGCTACCGTGGGCCAGCGGGCGGGCCGCCGGCGCCGAGGCAGACATCTTCCTCCGCGCGCACTGCGGTCGCGCGCACGGAACCTGGGGCCGATGGCAACCACGCCCTCTCGGTCGAACTGCGCGTCCTATTCGAGCGTGGCGACTCCCTGCGAGTGACCCTTCTGCCAAGTCGCAGTCCCGGCCTGCCCGACGAACTCACGGTGTGGGCGCCTGGTGGCACCGTTGATCTCATCGCACTCCAGGAAGACTGGTACCAAGATGTAGCCCCCCAGAATCTGGGCGCTCTACTCCTTGAGGGAGTGCTCTGGCGGGACGAGGCCACCGGCCAGGAGTGGCTACTCTCGGGGCGTGAGATATTCGTCCTCACCTCGGGCACGGCGCACCGCGGCTTGGTCACGTGCCCTCGGCTTGTGCTCGGACGAAAACACGCCGTGTTGTGCACAAGCACGCGGCTCGCCGCAGTCGAGGGCGTGCTCCGCGCGGCCGGATGCGAAGGGTGGAGGACACTCGACGACAACGACGGTGCGCCGCGCGGTTGGGCTCTTCTTTGCGATGTGATGCCGCGGGTTCCCGTCCCGTGGACGGTCACTTCGGACATCCTGAACGCCCTCAGGCCACTGCCGCATGTCGATATCGCACTCGAGGGAGGAATCTGCCTCGGGTACGCCTCGTGGCTAGCGGAACACCCTCCTTCGATCCGCGTCTACGGCGATCCCGACCTTTCGGGCGCCGTTCAGATCGACGGACAGAACGCAACCGCATCGGCCGACGGGCGCTATACCGCGCCAGGGTGGGACTCGGTTGGCCCTCATCAGGTGTGGTGCAACGGCCAAACCAGGACTTTTTCGCTCGTGCGGCACGAGCCGTCGTCGAAGTCGTGGGTGGCGTTCTCCTTCCCCACTCCTGGTGTTCGCCACGGGCGAATTGCCATCTGTGGACCTCTCGTCCGAGAGTGCACCGATCCCCAAGCCGACGGCGAGGAACCGGCAACGTCCGAGATTATTCAGGTCGCCCCGGCCAATCCTGTTCTCTTGGGCTCCGTGCCGGGGCAGGTGCTCGTGACGCATCCGCGACCGGACGTTCGCGGTGCGCAGTCTATCGTCTCGTCTCCATTCGCCCCCGTGTGGGCAATCCCTGCCCTGCCGCTCCACTGCGACAAGCGCGAGAACCGCGTCCGCCTCGTCGGCAAGCCCTTGCCGCCAGGCGATAGTTCCGGAGAAGTCACCGCTAGGATATGTCGGCCCTCAATTGAGCAGTGGTGCAGCGCAATTCGGGATGCCGGCCGGAAGGGCCTCGCTGTCGAACCTGCTGATCCCGCTATGGCTGAGTTGTGGCGTCGCTATCGGAGGTTCGCGCGTGACCTATGGAGGAGGCTTCGGTGAGTCTCGACCACCTCCTACTGTGGCTGTCCGCGCGAGGTGCTGGCTCGTGGACCCAATTCCGCGCTGCCGTGGAAGAGCTACACGTCCAGCACCAATCGAACTCCGAAGATGATGCCGAGGCTGAACGACCGGGATCAGATCTTCCCGTGTACCATGAGGTCCGCTTTGCCTTGCAGCGCCTCGCGCACGTTGAGTTCCGCCCCGGGAACACTGGTCACGCGTGGCGGGTTGTACCGCCCTCACTTGCTTTCATGCCGGGCCGTGGCGCGTGCGGCCTGCTGTGCGGCGCGAGGTCTGTCGCACTCCTCGAACGATTGGGCGAGACCGCCGATCTGGCCGTGACAGATGTGGGAGGGATGCCCCAGCGAATCTTGGTCCGCGGCGAGTCCGTGGCCGACCTCGCGGCGCGTGCGAGAGCCCTTGGACTTCACATACAGGAGTCCGCACCTGTCGCAATTTTATGTGCGGTACCAAGCGTGCGTGAGACGGCAGTTTGGGCCACAGCAGAAGTGCCGGCAACACCGGGTTGGACCGTACACCGGTTTTCGCCCCTGGAGCTACAGTGGACAGCTATCCAGCAAGACAAAGTCGGACGCGGAGCCGCCGGACTCTTCCGGTTCGCCCTGAAGCACCAGCGCTTCTACTATCTCTGCTGGAGGGGTCGGACCTACCAAGTCCCCGTTCAAATTGGAAAGTACGCTGTGATGAAAAGGCGCCAAGCCGCTCTTTCCTACGACGCCAACACGAAGATCCTCTCGGTTCCCGCTGTCTGCCGGCCACCGTTGCTGATTGAGCGAGCGTTGGTCCTGTGCTCGGGGATCTTGCCTCGCTTCGACCCAATGTCGTCGCGCGTCGAATACAGTGACGTGCGGCGGGACGTAGTGCAACTTGCTGCCCAGCTGCTCTGCCAGGAGGTGCGATGAGCAACCCGATCCGATTCTTCGAGAACCTGAGGGAT
>JADZDL010000209.1 GCA_020851075.1 Planctomycetota bacterium
GGGCAGGCATGAGCGGCATGAGCAAGGTGTCCGGACCCGAAGGCTCGTTCCAGCGGCTCATCGAGGACATCTACTTCGAACGCGACAGCGCGCGCGGGGTGCCCGGCACGCTGCTGTGGTTCGTCGAGGAAGTCGGCGAACTCGTGCGCGCGATCCGTCGCAAGGAGCAGAAGAACCTCGAAGAGGAGTTCGGCGACGTCTACGCGTGGCTGGCGACGCTCGCGTCGTTGCACGGGCTCGATCTCGAAGCGATCGGGCGCAAGAAGTACGGGGCCGGCTGCCCGCGGTGTCAGGCGGCGCCGTGTGCGTGTCCGCATCCGGCGAGTTAGGGCGACTTGCAGGCGCGGGGGCCTTGCGCAGTCCCCACGACCGCCAGCCGCCTAGTCGCCAATCGTGACCCGGAGCCCCGCCGTCAGCGTGACCGTGCCGAGCAGGCTTCTGGCGGGCTCGAAGACGACACCTTGCGCGGTGAACTGCACGCCGAGCAGGCCGATCGTGTTCGGGATCGGCATGTCATAGGTCGCCTGGCCACTGGGGCTGGCGGGGGTGTAGCGGCTCGCGATCGTGGTCGCGACGAGCGACGAACAGCCGTTGCCGAGCGACGCGTTCTGCGCGCCAAAGCCGAGCGCGAGGACCGTGGGCACCGACGCCGCGAGGGCCCCCAGGTCGATCGCGAAGTGCTGGTTGCCGGGCACTGCATCGCCGAGGGCCGCGAGGGTCGGGCTCGGGCCGAGCGCGCAGCCGTTGCCGTAGCTCGCGGACAACGCGACGAGGTCGCTGGCGAAAGCGATGCTCGGGTCGATCGCAGCAGTCAACAGCAGGAGGCGTTGGTGCGCGTTGTCGGTGAGCAGGAACGAGGGGCTGCCCGCCGGAGCCGGTTGTTCGGTCACGCCAAGGCTCGTCCACGTGGCCCCATCCCACTTCAGGGCCGGGTTGCCGAGCGTGACGATCGAGCCCAGCCGCGGCTCGAAGCCGAGTCGGTGGCCGAGCAGGTTGGTGCTGACGGGCGTCGAGTTCGCGAGGCTCCAGCTCGAACCGTTCCACTCGTGGGTTTCCAGCTGCACTCCCACCAACCCCATCAGTACGGTGCGGTTGCGCAGCGGATCAAAGCAGCCCGAAGCGAACACCAATTGTGGGATAGGTGGCACGGTCGGGGCCATCGACAGCCAATCCGAGCCGTTCCAGCGCCATTGGTCGGTGGGAGTCGTGTTGCCCGCAACTCCACCGAGCAGCAAGACGCCGCCGGTGGGGTCCTCGTAGACTTGCGCGAGATGGCGCGGCGAAGGCGCGTGCGCTGGCGCACGCAGCTGCCAGTTTGTGCCGTCCCACAGCCAGGTATCCGCGTACTCGGTGTTCGTGCCATCGACGCCACCAAACAGCAGCACACCCTGGTCGACCGCGGACCAACACAGGCTGCCGCCGTTGCGCACCGGTGGGGATTGACTCGGGGCGGTCCGCCGCCACGCGTCATCAAACAGCCACGTTGCGGTGGTGGTCGCATCGGCGCCGCCGAACAGCACGCATTGGCCGCGCGCGCGGTCGTACGCAGCAATCGGACGACTGAGGTTCCAAGGGCGTGCGAACGAAATCCCGGTTGGTACCCAGTTGCTGCCCGTAAAGCGGTGCGCGGCGTCGTCCGTGCGGCTGCCGCCGACCAACAGCAGGCCCAGAGGGTCGCGAAACAACGTCGCGAACCGACGTTGGCCTGGATCGTGTGCCGTCGGCACCTGGCTCCAGAGGTTGCCGGCGAGCGTCCAGGTCGCGGTCGACGCACCGCCGCCGTAGAGCACGAGGGCGCCATTCGGTGCCGCGGCGAGCGAGGCGCCGTCGCGGGCGCCGGGGGCAGCATTCGCGGCGAGAAGTGTCCACGTGGAGCCGTCCCAGCTCCAACAGTCGCCGAGAACGGTGCTGCCTTGCAAACCGCCGTAGAGTACGCAACGCTGCCCCTGCGGTTCGTACGCAAATGCCGTATCGAATCGAGGTGAAGGACCGCCAGGTGGCGCTGCCGTCGACCACCAGCTGTTGCCGTCCCATTCGACCGCGTTGAGGCCGGACGCGCTGTTCTGCAGCACAACAAGTCGGCTGCGGTGCGCATCGAAGGCGACGGCGGCCGGCACCGAGAGGTTGGGGGAAATCGGGGTTGAGGTCCACGTCCAGCGCGCCCCGTCGAAGCGCCCGACGCTCAGTGGGTTGATGCGCAGCGCCACCAGTTCGCCGTGCCGCGGATCCTCGGCCAGGTAGAACACCGAGGTGACCTCGTCGAGTGCGTGTTGGCGTTCGCGCTGCTGTTGGCCATCCCACTCAAACTGGCGAAACCCGGCGTCGTAGGTAACCAGCACGCTCGTCTGGCGCGCACTGTGCCACGCGGCGGCGTACGGTGGTACCTGTTGCGGCAAGGTGCGCCACTGCAACGGTGCTTGCGCGACGAGGCTGCCGACGAACAGTGGGGCGATCAGACGTCGCATGGTGCGGGGGTGGTTCATCGTTCAGTCCCCAATCGTGGTCCAGAGGCCTGCGCTCATCGTGATGCCGGCGAACAGACTGCGCGCGGGATCGAGGACGGCGGCCTGTGCCGCCACGTTCACACCGCGCAACGCGAGGTCGTTCGGCAGCGGGAACGGCAGTTCCACCTGTCCGCTCGGTGCCGCGACGAGGAAGTGCACCCCGAGCACCGTGCCGACCAGGGCGCTGCAGCCACTGCCAAGCGGCTGGTTCTGCATCTGCAGGCCCAGGGCGAGGAAGGTGGGGGCGCCCGGGGCAAACGTCGTCACCGTGAGCGCGAACGCCGCGTTACCGGGCGTTGGGCGGCCAAGTGCGAGCAATCCGGGCGCCGCACCGAGCGCGCAACCGTTGCCATAGCTCACGGCCGTGGCCGGATTCGCAGTCAGGGCGGCAAACCCGCGCCCGAGACGGCCGACGCGCAAGACGTGGCCGCGCGCGAGGTCGGCGACGTAACTGGCCCCGGTCTCCGCGGACGTCGCCGTGGCGATGGTCGTCCACGTTGCCCCATCCCACTCGAACTGGCCGAACACCTCGGCGCGAACTCGTCCGGTCGCAGGATTCCATACCAACCGTTGGTCCAGTGTGCCCACCTGGAACGGCGTGTTGCCGAACTGCGTCCAATTGGTGCCGTTCCACTCCCAGGTGTCGGTGAGGCTCTGCACTCCGTCGATCCCGCTGGCCAGCACGACGACGTTGCGGATTGGGTCGTACGCCGCCAGCGGCAGGCGTGGGCTCGGCGCTACGGGTGGATTCTGCTGCGTCCAGTTCGTGCCGTCCCAGCGCCACTGGTCGCCAAGGTTGGTGGTCGAGCGGCCACCGAACAGGAACACACCGCCGAGCGGGTCAGGCAGCACCGCGGCTCCGTTGCGCGCCGGTGGCGTCACCGCGGGGGTGCGTTGGGTCCACGCGGAGCCGTTCCAAAGCCACGTTTCGCTGCCGCGCGCGAGCAGGAGCGCCTGATCGACCGCGGACCACGCGAAGGTCGCGCCAGCACTCGCTCCCGGCGTGACGGCGAGGTGGTGCTGATGCCACAAGCCGTCGAAGGTCCAGGTGTCCTCGAAGAAGACCTGGGCCTGCGGGCCGCCAAGGCCGCCGTGCAGCACGACCTCGCGGCGGATCGGGTCGTAGCCGAGCACTGCGGATTGGCGCGGTATCGGGGCGTCGTTCTGCAGCCTGGTCCAGTCGTGGTTCTGGAACCGCCACAACTCGCCGCCGCGGAGGGTGTCGCCGCCGCTGAGCAACAATCCTTGTCCGTCGAACAGCATGTGGGCCCCGGACCGCAGGCCGGGATCTTGTGTCGTGGCCACCTGGGTCCATGTGGTTCCCCCGAGTCGCCAGGTGGTGGTTCCGCCGCCGCCATAAAGCACCATCTGCCCCGTCGCAGGTTCCGCCGCGAGTGAGGCACCGCTGCGGGGGCCTGGCGGCGCGTTCAGAGCCAACTGCGTCCACGCGCCTCCGTCCCAGCTCCAGCAGTCGGCAAGCCCCGCGGTGCCCGGGATCACCCAGCCACCGTAGAGCACGCAGCGTTGGTGGGCTGGGTCGTATACGAACGCTCCGGCAGAGCGCGCGGGCGGGCCGTTCGCGGCCGTGAGGGTGTGGTTCTGCACGCCGTCCCACTCGATTGCCCCCGTGCTGGTCGGGGCGACGACGCGGCGGCGCGATCCATCGAATGCCAACGGCCCCAGGTAGTTGCCGGTCGGCACGCCGCCGCGCAGGATCCAACTGGCACCGTTCCATTCGGTGCCGCCGGTTCCCGCCAGCAGCACGCGTCGGACCGGGTCGTAGCCCGCGAACAAACCCGCAGCGCCGCTGGCGACGCCGGTGCGCGGCGACCACGTGGATCCGTCCCAGTCCCACAGGTAGGGGGCGATGTTCTCGACGGCGGTGATGCGGCCGCGGTCGCTGTCCCATGCCCACGCACTCGTCGAGGAAGGGCCAGGCGGCAGCGCCACGAAGGTGGGGGTCTGCGCAATGGCCACGGTGGCCGAAGCCAGTAGCACTGGGAGCAAACCCGCGAGTTCGTGACGCATAGGCCTCAGTATGCCGGCAAGGTCCCCTGCGTAACCTGGGCCTTCGTCCTCTGCCGCCGTCGACGCTGTAGCCCCCGTTCGCATGGGCACTTCGGCTGAAGGTCGCGTCCCGGTTTGCGGCTAGGTCATGCCCTTGCCGCCCGCCCGCGCGACAGGTTCGGCAAACGCCGGGACTCGTCCAGCCACAACGACCCAACGGCATCGACCCACGCACGCAGGCGAACGAACACCATGCGGCGCAGGCGGTAGACACTGACGCGGCCGTCGCGATCGTCCGCTACTTCTTCGACGAGCTTGCTCTCCCGCAGGATGCGCAGATGCCGACTCAACGCGGGAGCACTCACGTCGAGTCGCGTCGCCAGTTCGCCCGCGCGACGCGGAGCCTTGCGCAGCAGCTTGATCACTGAGCGGCGCGTTGGGTCGGCCAACGCTTCAAATGCGCGGTCCAGTCCGTCACTGCGCATGGGGTTTGCCTGCCGTGGTCACGCGTTGCATGAACCACCACAAGTGGCCCTGCGGGTCGAACGCCGCGTAACTGCGATCGGCCCAGTAGTCCGCGCCGTAGTCGGTGGTCTGCGGTTCGTAGCAGATCACGGCGCCATGCGCGCGTGCGTTCGCGCAGTGGGCATCGGCGTCGTCGACGTGCAAACACAGGTTGGCCGTCGAACGGCCACCAACCTGGCCCGGCGTGGCGATGCGACTGCGCCAGGGTTGGCCGTCCTTCTCGTAGCCGGGGCCAGCACCGCTGATCATGATCAGGCCATCGCCGTATTCGAGTTCGCTGTGTTCGACGCGGCCGTTCTGGCCCTCGACGAGCAGGCGCACTTGGAAGCCAAACGCCTTGCAGAGCCATTCGATGGCCTGTTTGGGGTCGTCGTAGAAGAGGGCCGCGGAGATGCGGGGCCAGCCGGTGGGGGTGGGTTTCATGGATCGTGCAGGTGGGGTTCGAAACTAGTTAACGAATTCGTGAACGATCGGACAAGCCCCTTGGTGTCGCCATGAATCTGGCAGTGGCCACCGTCTGCGCGATCCTGGGCGGAGTTTCTCGCGCGTTCCCTGGTTCGCTGCCATTCGGGGGTTGACGGCATAGGTGCCGCGGGGGATCGTCACGCTACGGGTTGTGGGACCTTCGTTCCGCCCACGCACGAGCCCTCCGCAACTGCTCGCCTAGGAACTGCATGAAGATTACCGCCATCGTCGCCCTGGTTTCCCTGGTCCAGGTTGCCGTCGGGCAAGGCGGGTTCTCGGCGCAATGGACCGCATTGCAGCCGATCGTCGCGCAGTGGACCAATGCGCCGGTCGGCACGCCTGGCGCCACGGTCAGCTGGCCCGCGGGACCGCTGCCGAATGCACCGGTTGTCGTCGCCGTGGACGTTCCTGGTCGGACCGATGCTGCGAGGTTTTCGAGCACCCCACAGGCGCTGGGCCCCGGGATGGCGAGCCACTGGTTGTTCACGGCCACCTCCGTGGAACCAAACGGGTTCTATGTCCAGACGACGGCCGACCTGTTGCTGCAGATCACGGGACCGGCTGCCGCCACGGGATCGATCGAGTTCGTCGTGACGTCGTATGGAGACAGTCCGCTTGCATCGGTGTTCCGCGTCGACTTTGGCAACGATGGCACGTTTGAGCTCGACGCAGGGGCGAACACTCCGTCCTCGAGTTCGATGGTCGACCGCCACGGTGCTTTCTCCTGGGACTTTGCTCGGGGGCCGTTGGTCGCGCGTGTGCTGCACCATGACAGTGGGTGGGCGTCTGCACAGTGGTTCAACCTCGAAACAGTGTTCCGCCCGTGGGTCCCCGAAGCCTCGAGTTTCGGCGATGACTGTGGCAATGAGGGCACGAAGTACGGCTTTGGCGAGTACTACACGAACTACCATCTCGCAGCGTTGCCGCCGATCCGACCGTCGGATCTCGCGGCGCTGCGAGCTACGGGCATTGGCGGGTTCAGTGGGTTCTTGATCAGCACCCAGTCGAATACGGTGCCGTTCCACCTGCCTGGGTCGCTGTCCTCGCCGTGCGACCTGCTTGCCAGCGTCGCGTTGGCGGAGTCGGGAACCGTCTCACGCGTCTGGCAGTTCGGCTCGCTCGGGCTCCCGGTGGAGTGGGTGGCGGTGGTGCCGTTGTTGCCACCCGGATTCGAGTTCTGGGTGCAGCATGCGAGCATGCAGTTGCCGTATCTCGGCGTTACCAACCGGGTGCGAATCCGGACGTGATCGGCGGCTTTGCTTGAAACGCTCCCGACTTGCCCTGGCCCTTGTTGCTGCTGCGCTGCTGATTGGCGCGATTGCGCTCACGCTGCGGGACGCGTTCCCACCTGGCGAACCGGGCGGCGTCGTGGACGCGGAGCCGGGGCCCGAACTGGCTCACGCCGCTGCCACAAAGGAGCCCATCGAAGAGCTCAAGCGCGTTCCCGTTGACGGCGCGCACGCCCCTGATGCCGCCAGCGTTCTCGCGGAACCGGCGCCGACGGTCCCCGCGGACACACCCAGCGATGCTGCCTTGGCGAAACTGAAGAGTGTGGTGTCGACCGAGCTCCGGTCCTTTGGCGAAGAACTGCAACTCGCGGAAGCGAAGGCCGGCGACTCCGAGGCTGCCTACGTCGAGTTCCTGCAAGCGCAGTTGCGTTATCGCATGCGTCAGGAGGTTCAGCAGTCACTCGAACAGGGGGAGGCCGTGTTGGTTCGTGCTGGTGCCCAGAAGTCGGTCTTCTCGCGTGAGTACATCCGCTATTCGACGTCGCAGAAGCTGCGGAACGCAGCCGCCGAGATCTGTGTGCCGGTGCTGGAGAAGTCCGCGGTTCCCGAACTCAGGAAGAACCTGCAGGCGCGCAGGGAGTCCCTGCTCCAGTCGGTTGTGGCGACTCACAACGTGAAGCACGAGTCGGACCGGCATGCCGCGCGAGCATGCTTCGAGTCAGGGCAGGGGCTACCTGGGCTGCCTGCCTCGCTCGCGGAGCAGGTTTCCTATCGAATGCGATTCCTCGACGGGGACTTCCTGCAGATCGTGCGGTAGGTGGAGTTCGGAGCGAAGCTAGTTCCCTACCTGCCCTTCCGAGCTTTGCGGGATCCGTTCCGGCTCGGTGCGCGTAGCAGTTGCAGTGCGTGAACGACGTCGGCGAGTGCCTCCCGCGCGTCGCGGTACTTGGGATCGAGCTTCAAGGCGCGTTCGAAGCACTTCTTCGCTTCGGCGTAGCGCTCTTGGGCTCGCAACACGAGGCCGAGGTTGTGGAACGCTTCGTCGATGCATCCCTTTCGGCAGCGCGTCGCTTGCCGATGGGCGACCTCGGCTTCGCGCAGGCGGCCCAGGCGCGCCATCATCCCGCCAAGGCAGATGTACCAGGTGGCTTCCTTGGGGGACAGTGAGGCTGCTCGCGCATACCAGCGCTGCGCGAGCCGGTGGGAACTGCGGTCGTCGTGCACCTTGCCGATGTGGAGGCATACCCACGGTTGCGCGTCCGGGGGCGCGAGACGCAGGGCCTTGCGCAGCGCCTGGAGGGCTTCGGGAAAGCGGGACATGGCCCGCAGGGCGTCGCCGAGGCGGACCCAGGTGCCGACCGAGCGGGGGCGTTCCAGCAGGAGGCCCCGGGCGGCCGTGACCGTCGACGCGACCCAGCGACGTTCGTCGAGTCGGATCAGTTCGCGCACTTGGGATTGGAGGTTCTGGCCCGGCATGTCCCAACGGTAGGCGGCCGGCTGGGGGGCTGAAAGCCCACGGGACCCTTGGGATCCAACAGCCGGGCAGATCCGTCTGGGAATCTTCCTTCCCGACATCCGTAGCGCGCGCCTCTTCGCCGGCCGCCATACAATCCGCCCATGCCCGACCCAGAGCCCGTTCCGCCCGCCACGCCTGCGCGGCCCGCCGACTGGGAAGCGTTCTACCGCGACTACCGAAAGCCCGGTTACGTGGCGGGTTTCGAGATCACGACGAAGCTCGGCGGCGGCATGTTCGGGCTCGTGTTCCGGGCCCGGAAGCAGTCGATCGGCAAGGACTACGCGATCAAGTTCCTGCAGGTGGACGACACCGAAGTGCGCCGGGCAGTACTGGCGGAACTCGAGGCGGTGAAGTTGTTCGCGCAGATCGACCACCCGAATCTCGTGTCGATCGAGGACCGCGGCGAGGTCGACGGCATTCCGTTCCTCGTCATGGCGTTTGCGGGCACCGAGACGCTGAAGGACAAGATCCCGACCGATGGTGTGCCGCCGGTGGGCGAGGCGAAGCAGGAGCTCGTGCGCTACTTCCTGCAGGCGTGCCGGGGGCTCGCGGCGCTGCACGAACGTTCGCTCGTACACTTTGATATCAAGCCGGCCAACGTGTTCTTGAAGGGGCCCGTGGCGCGCCTTGGCGATTATGGGCTGAGCAAGCTCGTCACGCATAGCCGCGGCAGTTTGTCGATGGGGCGAGGCACGCCGTACTACATGGCGCCGGAGATGCTGCAGCGGCGCGGTGATCATCGCAGCGACATCTATTCGCTCGGCGTGCTGCTCTACGAGATCCTGTGCGGCAGCGTGCCGTTCCGCGGCGACAGCGAATGGGAGGTGCTGCGCAAGCACGAACACGAGGCGCCGACGTTGCCAGGGCACCTGTCTGGGCCCGAGCGCATGGCGCTGCAGCGTTGTCTGCAGAAGGACCCCGGGGCGCGGTTTCAGAGTGTGCACGAACTGATCGCGGCGCTCGGTGCGCCGGCGAGTGCGTCGGCGGCGGCTCTGGGCGATGCGGCCGTGGATTCGGGTGGTGGGGCCAATGGTGCCGAGTGGCAGCCGCCGCCGCCGCCACCAGCGTCCGAGGGCCCGGATCCCTACACGGGGTTCCGCCGGGCGTCGAAGGAGGCCCTTCTGCACGCGGGCAAGATCGCGCGCGACGCCACGAGCACGGCGCGCGAAGCGGTGCAGAAGGCCGCGAAACAGGCGCAGGAGCTCGTTCGCGAGCAGTTGCGCAAGTCCGGGGCCGGGGAGCCGACGTGGTGGAGCGAGTTCCGGCAGAAGGGGCGCGATCGTGCCGCGGCGAAGGCGGCCGCGAAAGCAGCACGGGTGGCGGCACGAGAAGCGCGGCGCGCTCGCCGGCGCAGTCCGTTGGTCACTGCCCTGTTTACCTTGGTCTTCGTGGGGTTCGTGTTCTCGTGGCTCATTCCGGCCCGGGTGGTGCCGCGGCAGGTTGGTGTGTCCGTAGGCACCGGCTCCACCGCTGCCGTCCGTGTGGGGCCCGACAGTCTGTACCGCGCCTACGATGTGCCGGCGGCCTACCAGGGGCTCGTGTCGATGTCCGAGCCAGCGTGGGTGCAGATGGCGGCCGCGGACCCGGCGGTCGCCAAAGCGCAGCTCGAAGAGCACCTCGCGCGCATTCGTCGGGTGGCACCGTTTGCGCCCAGCGAACGCGCGCGCAGTTCGTCGGTGCCAAAGCTCGAGGCGGTTCGCAGCCAGCTCACGAAGGCGCAGCAGAAGGAGCTGGGCCAGCGCATGGACGAACTCGTGCGCGAGGGTGACCTTGCGCCCGAGCTGGGCGCGAGGCTGCGGGAGTTTGCGCCGGAGTCGTTGGCGATGGCCGCCGAACGGCTCGCGCGGCTGCAGTGGAAGGAACGCGAGGATCTGGAGGCGGCGCGGCGTCTGCAGGCGTTCCTCGTCGAAGCGACCGGCTGTCAGGATCTGCAGCTCGTCGACGACGAGTCGTTGGCGCTGGCCAAACTCGCCGCGGAGAATCGTCTCCTGGGCCGGCTGTGGAGCTTGCAGATCAACGAGATCGCGCAGACGCCGCGCACGTGGCAGGTGTATCTGTCCCTGCGCGATCGGTGACGCGCCGTCTGGTTGCGCCTCGCGAGTCGGTCACTCCTTCTTCGCCCACGTGTTGTTGGTGCGATCGCAGTCGAGCGACGCGAGGTCGGGATCGATCGTGACCTTGGTGACGCCCGGGCCGAACGTGACGGTGGCGGTGGTGTGGTCGCGCCAGATGCTCGTCGAAACCGTGCGCTGTTCGGTCGAGCCATCCGCGTAGGTGGCTTCGATCTCGGCGAAGTGCAGCGCGCGGCCGCGATCCTCGATCGTGACCTGCGTCTTGCCGTCGCGTTCGATCACGTCGCCGATCGCGTAGTCGAGCTTCCAGGTCTCGAAGAACCACGTGCGGAAGAACGGGTCGAGGTCGGTGCCGGCGACGTCGCGGAAGGTGTTCCAGAAGTCGTTCGGGTAGGGATGCTTGAACGCCCAATCGCTCGCGTAACGCTGGAAGGCGGCGAAGAACGTGGTGTCGCCGAGCATCGCGCGCAGCTGGTGCAGGATCGCTGCGGGCTTGCTGTAGGCCGCGAACGTGAAGTTGTCGGTGCCGAAGGTGTCGGCGTGGCGCATGCACGAGGCATCGCCGCCGCGGCGTACGGTGTTGCCATAACCGAGGATGTCGCGGCGTGGGCCGTTGCTGCCACCCGTGAAGTCATCGCGGCACAAGGTCGTCCAGAACGACGTGAAACCTTCGTCCTGCCAGGCGTAGCGCTTTTCGTTGCTGCCGATCAGCATCGGAAACCACATGTGGATGAGTTCGTGCGCGATCGTGCCCGCTGGCTGGTTGCCGCCGATGATCGTCATCATCGGGTACTCCATGCCGCCGCCGATGATGCCTTCGCACGCGGTCATGTGCGGCCACGGATACGGGTGCACGTGCGCGGACATGTATTCGATCGTGTGGCGCGCATACTCGGCGCCGCGCTTCCAATCGCCCGCGTTGGCCTCGTAGACGGCGTGGATTTCGGTGGTGCCGTCCTTGCCGGGGCCGAACTTGTCCTTCACGACGGCCGTCGTGCTGTCCCACAGGTAGGTCTTGCCAATGCTGACGGCCGCGTCGCGAACGTTCTCGGCGTGGAACCGCCAGGTCAGTTTGCCGCTCGCCGAAGTCGCCGTTGCGGTGCCGGCGGCGAGGTCCTGCTTGTCGACGATGTGCACGATGTCGCGCGACGTCGCTGCCTGGGCAAGGGCCGCCCGCGCCTTCTCGGTGAGCACCTCTTCGCCGTTCTGCAGTTCACCCGTGGCGCGCACGAGGTAACCCTGCGGCACCGTGATCGCGAGGTCGTAGCTGGCGTAGCCCATGTAGAACTCGCCATTGCCGCGGTAAGGGTCGGCGACCCAGCCGGCGACGTCTTCGTAGACTGCAAACTGCGGATACCAGTAGCCAAGGTAGAACACGTTCTCGCCTTCGTGGCCCATGCGCGGCGCGGTGCCGGCTTTGGGGATGTCGAACGCGTAGTCGATCGTGACCGTCGTCTTGGCGCCGGGCGCCAGCGCCTCTGGCAGGCGGATCGTGAGCCGCGTATCGCGAGCTTGCGGGCGGACCTTCTCGCCATCGACGAGCACGGTGCCGAGTTCGAAACCGTTGGTCAGCGCCACGGTGCGCGTGCGCTGGGTGCCGGCCTTCAGGAGGTCCTGGTAGAGGTGCACGACGAGCTGGCTCAGCGAATCGTGCGACCGATTCTCGTAGGTCATCACCGCGTGGCCGGTGAGGCGGGCGGTCGCTGGATCGATTTCGGCGGTGAGTTCGTAGTGCGCGTAGTTGGTCCAGTAGCTGGCGCCGGGGCGGCCGGTCATCGTGCGGGTGCCTTTGGCGATGGCTTCGGCGAAGCCCTCGGGCAGATCGATCGGATAGGGCACTACCCGCGGCGTGGTGCCTGACTGCTGGGCGGGAAGGAGGCTGCTTGCGGCGAGCAGCAGGAGCGAGAAGCGAAGAGCATTCGGCACGGGGTGGTTCCTCGGGAAGCGAGCGTGGGACGGCGCATCATTACTGCGAGCCGGGGCGGCTGCTACGGCGTAGACAGACATGGTGCGAACGTTCCTGGTGGGGACTTTTCCGCTGCGTGCGTCGGCAGGCCCGTTCTTGCATGATGCCGGCATGCTCCATCGCCTACTTGCGTGCCTTCTCCTGGTCGCCCCCGGGTTTGGCCAGGAGCCGATCGCTCTGGTTGGCGCCACGATCTGCCCTGGTGATGGCGGGGCACCGATCCCGAACGGCACGGTGGTGGTTCGCGAGGGCCGCATCGTCGCCGTCGGACCGCGTGCGGAGGTGACGGTGCCGGCCGGGGTCACGGTCGTCGATATCGCGGGGTGCTATCTCACGCCCGGGCTCATCGACACGCATGTGCACTACTCGCAGACCGGCTGGGCCGACGGCCGTCCCGATGCGCGCGATGTACGGGCAGAGTTCCCGTATGCGCAGGCGATGGCGGACAACCAGGCGCACCCCGAGCGGTTTCATCGCGCGTTCCTGCACAGTGGCGTGACCGCGGTGTTCGACGTCGGGGGCTACCCGTGGACGCGCGGCCTCGCGGCAGCTTGCGAACACGACCTGCGTGCCCCGCACGTAGCCGCGGCCGGCGCGCTGCTGGCGACCTACGACCCGAAGGTGCTCACGCTGCCCGACCAGAGCCAGTTCGTGTTTCCAATGAGCGCGGACGAAGCGCGCGCCGCGGTGCGTTCGCATCGTGCGTTCGGCAGTGCTGCGATCAAGGTGTGGCTCATCGAGACGCCCGATCGACCACTGGCGAGCCTGGTGCCGATCGTGATGGCGGCGGGCGACGAAGCGCGCCGCGTCGGCTTGCCGCTGATCGTGCACTCGACGACGTTGGCGACGGCGAAGGTCGCTGTGGCCGCGGGCGCGCAATTGCTCGTGCACAGCGTCGAAGATCACGAGGTCGACGACGAGTTCGTGGCGGCGATGGTGAAGCAGGGCACGTTCTATTGCCCGACGCTAACCGTCCTTGGTGGTTATGCAGGGCTCTACGAAGCGAAGCTCGGCGATGCCGTGCGGGCTCAACTCGAGGACGTGCATCCGAGCGTGAAAGAGCGCGTGCTGCGCACCGAAGACGCGGCGGTGCGGGCGAAGGTCAATACGCTTGCAATGCAGGGCATGCGCAAGCACTTCGCGCAGCAGAGTGAGACGATGGCGCGCAACCTCGTGCGTTTGCATGCAGCCGGTGTGCCGGTCGTGCTCGGCACCGACGCGGGTAACCCGCTCACGTTGCACGGTCCGTCGATCTTCGTCGAACTCGAGGCGATGCAGCAGGCGGGCCTGTCGGCGGTCGACGTGTTGAAGGCGTCGACTGGCGATGCCGCGCGCGCGATGGGGCGTGGTGCCGACCTCGGCGTGATCGCGGTGGGACGCGTGGCCGACCTGCTGGTGCTCAAGGACGATCCGATGCAGGATGTGCGCGCGTTCCGTTCGTTGCTGCGCGTGTGTCGCGGCGGACAGGTGTATGAACGGGCCGCGTTGTTGCCGCGCTGAGCGGCCTGCACGAACGATGACGACGAGTGATCCAGATCCGGAGGCGGCCGCGGTGTCGGAGCGCAGCTACGTGCAGGTGGCGCTCAATCTGCCGTTGCGCCGCGAGTTCACCTACGCGCTGCCGCCGGGCGTGCTGGCCATTCCGGGCAATCGGGTGCGCGTGAACTTCCATGGTCGCAAGCTCGGTGGCGTCGTGACCGCGATCAGCGATACCACGGACGTGCCGCCGGCGAAAATCAAGGTCATCGACGCACTGCTCGATGATGAGACCGTGCTGCCGCCGTCGTTGCTGACGCTCGCGCAGGCGATGGCGCGCACCTACGGCTGTTCGCTCGGCGAAGCGCTCGATGCGACGTTGCCATCGGTCGCGAAACGGCGCGGCCAGCGGCTGTTTCCGCACGTCGAGGTGCAGGCGCCGCCGGATCTCGCGATGCAGGCAGTGTTGGAGCTCGAGGACAAACACCAGGAACAGTCGCGCGTGTTGCGCACGGTGTTGGAGTTTGGTGGGCCGATGGCGATCCAGGATGTGCGGCGGCGCACCGGTACGAGCGATAGTCCGTGGCAGACGCTCGTCAAACACGGCCTGCTGCGCAAGGTCATGATCGCCGAAGAGCTCGAAGAGCTCGTGCCCGCGATCGAAGAACGCGCGGTGCGGCACGACCTCAACGAGCATCAGGAGAAGGCGGTTAAGAAGGTCGCCGAATCGGTGATCGCCGGCGTGCATCGT
Organism: Planctomycetota bacterium; assembly: GCA_020851075.1. GTDB lineage: Bacteria > Planctomycetota > UBA1135 > UBA1135 > UBA2386 > JADZDL01. Next base: position 14,512 of record JADZDL010000209.1, read on the forward strand.
ACGTTCCTGCTGCACGGCGTCACGGGCAGCGGCAAGACCGAGGTCTATCTGCGCATCCTCGAAGAAGTGCGCAAGCATGAGAAGAGCGCGATCGTGCTCGTGCCCGAGATCTCGCTCACGCCGCAGACGGTGGGGCGCTTTGCGTCGCGCTTTCCGGATGTCGCGGTGTTGCACAGTGGCCTCACCGATGCCGAGCGTGGCCGGCAGTGGCAGCGCTTGCTGCAGGGGAAGGCCAAAGTCGCGGTTGGCGCGCGCAGTGCGCTGTTTGCCCCCGTGCAGAACCTCGGGCTCATCGTGATCGACGAGGAGCATGAGACGTCGTTCAAGCAGGACAGCACGCCGCGGTACCACGCGCGCGAGATGGCGATCGTGCGCGGGGAGATCGAGAAGGCCGTTGTCGTGCTCGGATCGGCGACGCCGACGCTGGAATCGATCGGCAAAGCGCGGCGCGGCATCTACGAACTGCTCACGCTGCCGCAGCGCGCGGGGGCGGGGCGGCTGCCGAAGATCGTCGTGCAGGACCTGCGCAGCGAGCCCAAGGAAACGCGGCGCGCGGGTGTCGTGTTGTCGCGCACACTCGTCGTGATGATGGAGGAACGGCTCAAGGCACGCGACCAGGTGCTGCTGTTCTTGAATCGGCGCGGCTACAGCCCGGTGCTGTTGTGCCCGAGTTGTGGCGAAGCCGTGAAGTGCGAGTCGTGTTCGGTGTCGATGACGTGGCACAGCCGCCGCGGGCGCTTGATCTGCCATTGGTGTTGCCGCGAGAAGCGGCGCCCCGAGATCTGTCCGACGTGCCAGCACGCGGGCATGCACGAGCTCGGTGTTGGCACCGAACGGCTCGAACAGGTCGTGAAGGAGCTCTTCCCCGAAGCAATCGTGGCCCGCATGGATGCGGACACCATGGCCGAACGTGGGGCGCACGAGCGGGTGCTCGGCTCGTTCCGCAAGAAGCACATCGATGTGTTGATCGGCACGCAGATGATCGCCAAGGGGCTCGATTTCCCCGATGTGACGCTCGTGGGCGTCGTGTCCGCGGATACGGGCCTGTTCGTGCCTGACTATCGCGCTGCGGAACGCACGTTCCAGTTGCTGCACCAGGTCGCTGGGCGTGCTGGTCGCGGCGAGAAGGCGGGCACGGTCGTGATCCAGACCTACTGCCCCGACAACTACGCGGTCGAGGCCGCCGCCAAGAACGACTACGACTCGTTTGTGCAGCAGGAACTCGTCTACCGCAAGATCACGGGTTATCCGCCGTTTGCGCGATTGCTGCGCGTGCTCGCGGAGTCGCACAGCGAAACGGAAGCGCAGCAGTTGTTGCAGCAGGCGTGTGTGCCACTGCGCAGCATGCCCGATATCGAGTTGCTGGGGCCGGCGCCGGCGGTGGTCGCCAAGGTGAAGGACCTCTGGCGGTGGCACATGCTGGTGAAGTGCTTCCAGCCCGCGTCGTTCCAGAAGGCGATGGAAGCGATCGGCACCGTCGAGGATCTCGCGACGCGCACGTGCCGCATCACGCTCGACGTCGATCCTAGCAGCCTCATGTAGGGCGCTGGGTTTGCCCAACAGCGTCGTCACCGCAGTGTCGTCCCCCAGAACGCCGCGCGGCGGTTCCCAGCACGATTGCCGGGAACCGCCGCGCGCGCGACGACTTCGGATCAGGAGATCAGAAGTTGCCGATCAGCAGGTCGAGACCGTTCGAGGACGTCGCACCGAGCGGCGTGTGGCCGGCGGCCGGGTCGTAGAGGAACGACTGGGCCAGCAGGTGCAGGCCGGCGATGTTCGGCACGTTGAACGACGTCGAGTTGGTCGACGAGCCGAGCGGCAGGTAGAGCAGCGTGACGAGCAGGTCGTTGTACTGGAAGCAGCCCGGCATGCCGAAGCCAGCGAGGTTCACGTTCGGGTTGGCGAGACCCAGCGTGATCGCACCGAACGGAGCCGTCGGGGTGATGTTGCTGGTGTCGAACGTGATCGTGTTGCCGATGATCGGGTTGGCGCTCGCCCCGACGAAGAGCGGAGCCTGGTTGCTACCGGCGATCACGACGCTCTGGCTGAAGTCAACCGAGCCGAGGTCCGTCGACGAGCCGCCTGGCGAGTAGCCGACGAGGTAACCACCGCTGCCGAGCGTGCTGCCGGCGAGGTCCATGGTCTGCCACACCATCGTGACGATGCCCGTCAGTTCGTCGAACTGCATCTGCATCGTGCACGGGTTGGTGGTGCCAAAGCTGTAGACGGCATCCCAGGTGACGACGGCGAGGTTGCCGACTTCTTCAAACTTGACCTGGCCGCTGCCGGCGATGGTCGGGTTGAAGTCGTGCCAGGTGTAGAAAGCCGAGACCGGGTTGCTGAGCATGGTCGCGACGTTCGGGTCGTAGGCAGTGCTGTTGCCGGCGGCCATCCAGACGCTGCCGTTGGAGCACACCTGCAGCGTGGGGGCGGTGCCACCATCGAACGGGAACGCGGTCGTGAGCACGGGCGTGGCGACCGAGCTATCGTCGGTCCGCGTGAGGGCGACAGCGCCAGCGCCCGGCGTGAGGAACGAGCCCGTGTTCGGGACCGTGATGTAACCCGGCATCGTCGGGATCCACTGCATCGCCGAGTTGCTCAGCGAGAACGTCGAGGCCGGGAAGAACGTCTGGTAAGCCGAGTCACTGCGGCCGACGCAGCCCGCGCCGTAGGACGTCACCGCCGACTGCACACCGAACTGGCCGGCGAGGTTGATCGAGAAGGAGCCCGTGGCGCCGTTGAAGCCGCCGACCTGGAAGAAGTAGGTCGTGCCCTGGGTTACAGGGACCGTCAGGCTCGACTGCAGGCCGCAGGAGTCATCGTTGCAGCCGAGCAGCACGAGGCCACCGCAGCCGCCCGCGCCGTCATAGACGCCGAGCACGGTGTCGTAGCCCGAGCCGCAGAGGTCGACAACGAGGTTGCCGGAACCCGTGGCGACCCACGAGTACCAGACATCGGCGCCGCCGAGGCCGCAGGTGAGCGCGGGCGTCGACGTCGTCGCACCGACGTTCGAGAATGGGCCGTTGGCGCCCAGGGTCACGGCGATGGCGCCCGTGCAGTCGTCGTTCTGGGCGATGGCCTGGCTGCCAAGGGAGAGGGCAACGGCCGCGGAGAGCAGGGAAAGGGTGATATTGCGCATGGAGCTAAGTCAGGGGGCAGGGCACGGCGCACACGGAAGGCGCGCTAGGGGCAGCCTACTACGAAAATCGCCAGGCCGGCCGATTGATTCCGGATTGCCCCGTGTCATCGACGCAAACTCCTGGCGTTGTTGCGGCTAACCGTGTTTGTGGAGTGGCTCGGCAGGGAGTCCGCTGCGTCGCTGGTTGCTTTTACCGCTACGTAGCCTCGTGTTTGCTGTTTCCGGTGCGCACCCCCCCGTCTTTTGCCGAGCACAGTCGCAAGTTGGCCCGTGGCATCGCGGTGGCCATCGTCTTGTGCCTCTTGTTGGCGGGCTGGATCGCTGCGGTGACGTGGTGGCCTTGGCTGGTTTACGGAGCTGCTCGCCGTGGAGTAGCGGTAGGCCTGTTGTTCGGGCCCGGCGCGGTATGGCTGGCCGCTCTGCCAAGCTGGTCGGTGCGGTCGCACGAGCTCGCCATCGCGCACGGGCAGATCTGTCGGTGGTCTTCGTCGTGGGCCGTCTTCGGGTGGTGGATCCCTGGCGTGCAGTTGTGGCTACCGTTTTCGATCCTGCGCGCGCGCGGCCGCTTCTATGGCCTTCTCACCATGCGGCGATTGTGGTGGGCGCAGGTGAGCTTCTGTTTCGCGGTCCTGCAGGTCTTCACGCCGTGGTTCGCGGTCGCGGGTATCGCCGCGGCGGTCGGGGCGGCAGTCGGGTTCTATTGGTTACGCGCCAGCATGCTCTCGGTTGCCGAGAAGCAGGTCCTGGCCGAACAGTCGGCAACCGCCGAGCGCGTCTTTGGCTAGTGCCTGCAACTGGCGCGCCTGACCACGAACGACTTCTTCGTCGGGTTCGAGAGCCAGGTGGTTAGTCTGGCACATCACATGGTTGGCACCTGGGAACAACGTTGGCACCCGCTGCGCCGCGAATGGGTGGTCGTCGCCGCGCATCGTCAGGATCGTCCGTGGCTCGGCGAGACGCAGGCTGTGCGGTTGCCACCGGTTCCCTCGTTGGATGCGCAGTGCACGTTCTGCCCCGGCAATGTGCGCGTGAGCGGCGCGAAGAACCCGGCATACGAATCGGTGTTTGTATTCGACAACGATCGGCCGTGCGTTGGTGTGGATGCGCCTACCGAACTCGCGGTGCCGCCGGGCATCTATCGCAATCGCGTCGCCAACGGCATCGCGCGCGTGGTTTGCTTTTCACCGCGGCATGATCTGTCGCTGGCCGAGATGGATGTGGGCGGCGTTGAACGTGTGTTGGCCACCTGGCAGGCGCAGTTTGCCGAATTGGGAGCGCGGCCCGAAGTGGCGCACGTGCTGCTGTTCGAGAATCGTGGCGCAGCCGTCGGCGTCAGCAATCCGCATCCGCATGGGCAGATCTACGCGACGAACTTCGTGTTTCCGACGATCGCCAACGAAGTGCTCGCGGGCGAGGAGCACCTCGCGTCGAGTGGCCGCGTGTTGTGGGAGGACATCGTCGCAAGCGAGGTTCACGACGGGCGCCGCATGCTCGTGCAGAACACCCATGCGGTTGCGTTTGTGCCCTGGTTTGCGAGGTACGCGTACGAGGTCTATGTCGGGCCGCGGCGCGCCGTGGCCGACCTCAAGCAGCTCACCGCGGTGGAGCGAGCCGACCTCGCGGCCGCATTGCGCGAAGTGCTGGCGCGCTTCGACAACCTGTGGCAGGCGCCATTCCCTTATGTGATGGCGTTGCACAACGCGCCTACCGATGGTGGGCAGTATCGCGGTTTTGGCTTTCATATCGAATTGCACCCACCGCTGCGCAAACCTGGGTTGCTCAAGTATCTAGCCGGGCCCGAGGTTGGTGGTGGGGGGTTCCTTGCCGATACCTTGCCGGAGCAGAAAGCTGCCGAGTTGCAGGCCGTGAGCGCCATGCACCACCGCTCTCTGGAGTAGCGTCCCGACGGGCAAGTGGCCGGTTGGGGCGGGAATAGGCCCGGAATGGGCGGCCGGAGTTGCGGACGATCGGCGACGTCCACTACAAGTGGCATCCCTTAGACCCCCTGCAGGCCAGACGATGAGCTCCAACGATCCACTTGACCGCACCCAGGAGGGGCCGCAGAAGCCGCCGCCCGATCGCACCATGCCCGCCATCGGACCTGATCCGGGTGGGGCGACCGTGCCAGCGGGCAGGATGCCGCCGGCGGCACCGCAGGATCCTCTGTTTGGCAAGGAGCTCGGTGGCTGTCGGATCGAAGGGTTGCTCGGCCGCGGCGCGATGGGCGCGGTCTATCGCGCGCGCCAGCTGCGCCTGGACCGCGAAGTCGCCGTCAAGGTGATCCGCCCCGAGTTGCTCACCGACCAGCGCATCCTGAAGCGCTTCGAAGTCGAGGCCCGCACGGTCGGCAAGTTCAACAGCCCGCACGTCGTCATGGTGCACGACGTCGGCTTCGAACACGGGGTGCACTTCCTCGTCATGGAGTTCGTGAAGGGCAAGAACCTGCGCGAACATACGAAACTGCTCGCGGGTGGTCGGCTGCAGGTGGGCGAGGCGCTGCCGCTCATGCGTCAGGCGTGCAAAGGGCTCGAAGAGGCGCAGCGACTCGGTGTGTTGCACCGCGATATCAAGCCCGACAACTTGATGCTCACCGACCGCGGCGTGCTCAAGATCGCCGACTTCGGCATCGCCAAACCCGTGCAGGACGACTTCAGCATGACGATGACCTCGGAGCTCATCGGCACGCCGTTGTACATGAGTCCGGAGCAGTGCCAGGCGTCGCCGGATCTCGACTTCCGCAGCGACATGTATTCGCTCGGCGCGACGTTCTACTACCTGCTCACAGGAGAACCGCCGATTCGCGCAAGTTCGGTCTACGAGCTGATCCAGACGAAGACCAAACTCGAACATCTGTGCCTGTGGAAGGCGCTGCCGGAACTCGACGAGGATCACCCGTTGTCGCGCGTCATCGAACGCATGACGGCGCTGGCGCGGGAGGATCGGTACGAGAGTTATGAGGCGCTCGTGCAGGATCTCGCGCTCGTCGAGCAGGGGCGCACGATGGATATCCAGCGGCCGCGCAGCAAGCAGCCGCCTTCGCCGAAGAAGCCGCCCGTAGCGACGAAGCCGTCGAGCAAGCGTGGTCTGGCGATCGGTGCCGTCACCCTGCTGCTGGCCGCGGGTGGTGGCGCCTATGCGTGGACGCAGTTTGGCTCGGCTCCCGACGTGCCGAGGAAGAACGGAGTATCCACCGCGGAGGCACCGGCCGAGGCGACGAAGAAGTTCGCCGCGCTGCGCGCGCGTTTTGCCGAATCGGGGCCTTCGGCGGCACTGCGTGAGGAATTGGCGGCACTGTCCTTGCCTGCCGCCGAACAGGCCGCACAGCAGGCGTTGCTCGCCGATGTGGATCAAGCGCTGCAGATCAAGGCGCGGCTCGAGCCACTCACGGTGCCGACCAGGCTGGAGTTGCCGTTTGCCGAAGTTGGCGAGCATCTGCAGCAGGTCGCGACGGCGGCGGCTATCAGTGGCCAACCGGGGCCGGAGTTTGCGACCTGGCATGCGCGCGCGGTGGCCTCGGCCCGCAGCGAGCAGGCGCTTGGGGCAAGTGCGCGCGCCAAGCTCATGGTCGCGTTCGCAGCGTGGCAGACCGAACGGCAGAATGCCGCGGGCGACGTCGTGAAGCTCGCCGAGCTTGGCCAGCGTCTGCAGGGCATCGAGGACGCGCAGAAGCAGCTCGTGGAGGCCCTGCCGGCGTTGGCGGACGTGCTGCACCAGGAGTTGCCGCCGGCCGCGCTGCTTTCGGCGCGTCAGGGCCTGGCTGGTCCGGATGCGCCGCTGGCCGTGGATCTGGGCAAGGTCCTCGCCGAGATCCGCGCCGACTTCGACGCGCAGGGGCCGATTGCCTCGATCGAGAATCGTGTGCAGGGCCTGCGACCGACTGATCCCGA
>JADZDL010000210.1 GCA_020851075.1 Planctomycetota bacterium
AGCGTCATGATGCGGTCCTCGAGCTTCTGGAACATCAGCGGATTGCGCACCTTGCCCGTTTCGATCGCCTTCTTGGGGGCGAACGCCGGTTCGGCAGCTTCGGCCTTCTTCTGCGCCTTGTCGCGCGCTTCGGCCTCCGCGAGCCGCACGGCGCTGCGCTCGTCGGCAAGCACCTTCTGGCATTGTGCGAGGCCCTGATCAAACGTGCGGATCGTGCCGTTCTCGACCCAGGCGACACGGTCGGCGACTTCTTCGACGAGTTTGCGATCGTGCGTGATCACGACCACCGTGCCAGGGAACTCCTTGAGCGCCTGTTCGAGGCCTTCGGTGCCCGCGACGTCGAGATGGTTGGTCGGCTCGTCGAGGCACAGCAGGTCAAACTCGCCGCGCGTCATGCGCGCGAGGGACAGTCTCTGCTTCTCGCCACCGGATAGCTCCGAAACCGGCTTTTCGACGTCATCGCCGCAGAACAGGAACAGCGCCAGATGGTCGCGCAGCGAACGTTCGTCGATGGTGCGATCCAGTTCGCGCAGTGCTTCGAGAACGGTTCCATGCTGTGGCAGATCGTTCTTCTCCTGGCTGAAGTAACCGATGCGCAGGTTGTGCGCGCGTCGGATCGCGCCGGCGGCTGGTTGCCCGATGCCGGCGAGCAGGCGTAACAGCGTCGTCTTGCCGGCACCATTACGACCGAGCAGCGCCGTCACTTCGCCAAACCACACGCGCAGTTCGCCGTGTTCGAGGAGCACGCGCGAACCGGCTTTGACGGTCAGGTCTTCACACTCGATCGCGGTCTGCCCTTGTTGGCCGCGCGTCGACGCCCCGAACGTGAGCTTCATCGTGGCTCGATTGCCCTTTGGCTTCTCAAGCAGTTGCAGGCGCTGCAAGCGCTTCAATCGGCCCTTGGCCTGCGAACTCATGCGTCCCGCCATGTTGCGGCGGATGTACTCCATCTCCTTCTCGACGAAGTCGCGCTGGCTCTTGAACGCGCGCGCCTGCGTCAGCAGCGCGAGATCACGCTGTTGGCTGTAGTGCGAGAAGTTGCCCTTCCAGCGATTGGCGACGCCATCGGCGACCTCGACGATCGAGTTGGCGATGCCGTCGAGGAAGCGTCGATCGTGGCTCACGGTGACGACTGCGCCCGGATAGCGCACGACGAAGTCTTCGACGAATTCGATGCCCTGCAGGTCGAGGTGGTTGGTCGGCTCGTCGAGAATCAGCAGGTCGGCAGGCGTCGTCATCAGGATGGCGAGCTGCACGCGCGACTTCTCACCGCCGCTGAGCACCGACACGTCCTTGCTGAGATCGGCGAGTGGAAAACCGAGGCCGCTGAGCACCTTCTCGACCTGGTGTTTGCGGTCGTAACCGCCACCACTTTCGAACGCGGCCTGCAGTTCGCCGTAGTCGCGCAGCGCCGCTTCGTCGCCGGTCGCCATCTTCGCCTCGAGCGAACGCATGCGCTGTTCGAGTTCGCCGTGTTCGCCCGTGCCGCGCATCACGAGGTCCTGCACCGTGGTGCCCTTCGGCATCGCCGGCATCTGCGCACCGTAGGCGATGCGCAGGTTGCGGCGCGTATTTCGCTGGCCAAGGTCAGCATCGTCGACGCCGGCCAGGATGCGCACCATCGTCGTCTTGCCGGCACCATTGTCGCCGACCACGCCGATGCGGTCCCCTTCGTCGACGCGCAGCGACAAGCCGTCGAGAATCGCGTCGGCGCCGAAGCGGCGCACGATCTTGTCGAGGGTCACTAGGGTCATGGGGGCAAACAGGATAACAAACGCGCGCCGCATCGGAACGGGCGCTTGCTCGTTGCTGGCCGGCCGGTACGAAGGGCGCATGCGCCAACGACTGCCGTCGTTCTTCTGTCTACTGGCTCTCTCCTCGCTGGCATTGGCGCAGGCGCCATTGCGTTGGCTCGACCTCGACGGTGACACCGCGCGGCAGACGACCGTCGCGCGCGTTCCGGGCAAGTACCAGGGTCATCCGACCACGGTGCTGCTTGCGGACGGCACAACGATGCTCTGCGTGCATCCCGAAGGGCACGGCAAAGGCCCGATCGTGCTGCAGCGCAGCGGTGATGCGGGCCGCACATGGAGCGAGCCGCTGCCGGTGCCCGAAAACTGGGCAACGAGTCTGGAGACCCCGACGATCCACCGCTGCATCGACCCGCGTACGGGGACCGAACGGCTCGTGCTGTTCTCGGGCCTCTACCCGATTCGCAGCAGCATTTCGGCCGACGAAGGTGCGACGTGGACGTCGCTCGCGCCAATCGGCGACTACGGCGGCATCGTCGCGATGGCGAGCGTCACGCGGCTTGCAAACGGCGATTACGCGGCGTTCTTCCACGACGATGGGCGCTTCTTTCGCGAAGGGGGCAAACGCTCGCACTTCACGGTCTACCAGACGTTGTCGAGCGACGGTGGGCTCACGTGGGGTGCGCCGGCGACGATCTGGAGCGGCGCGGACATGGACCTGTGCGAGCCGGGCGTCGTGCGCTCGCCAGATGGCAAGCGCCTGGCGATGCTGCTGCGCGAGAACTCGCGCAAGAAGCCAGCGCAGATCATGTTCTCGGACGACGAGGCAAAGACCTGGTCGGCACCGCGCGACCTGCCGCTGGTGCTGTGCGGCGATCGTCACGTGGGCGCGTACGCGCCGGATGGTCGTTTGCTGATCTCGTTCCGCGATGTGATGCCTGGCAGCAGAACCAAGGGCGATTGGGTGGCCTGGGTCGGCACCTTCGCCGACCTCGAGAACGGCCACGAAGGGCAGTATCGCGTGCGTCTATCGCGCAACTGGCATGCGTGGGATTGTGGTTACCCGGGCGTCGAAGTGCTCGCGGATGGCACGTATGTGCTCACCACCTACGGGCACTGGGAACCGGGCCAGACGGCATTTGTGCGCACCGTTCGCCTGAAGCTCACCGAACTCGAAGAACTCGCGAAAGGGCCTGCGCCGACGTTCGGGCGCGAATCGATCACGGTGCAGTCCGTAGCGCGTGCGGATGAGAAGTGGCAGAAGCGCATGCAATCACAGATCGAGAAAGCGCGCGCCGGTGGCCATCGCATCGCGTTCCTCGGTGATTCGATCACCCAGGGTTGGGAGTCGAATGGCGAAGAGCCGTGGCAAGCCACGTGGTTGCCGCGCCACACACTCAATCTCGGCATCGGTGGTGATCGCACGGAGCACGTGCTGTGGCGACTCGACAACGGCCTGCTCCCGGCGCTCGCGGGCGCCAACAACGACCTGCGCGCGATCGTGATCATGATCGGCACCAACAACAGCAACGGTGAGGATGCTACCGCCGAGGAGATCGCGCTCGGCATCGAGGCAATCGTGAAGCGTCTGCGCAAAGGTGTGCCAAACGCGAAGATCCTGTTGCTCGCGATCTTCCCGCGCGGTGAGAAGCCGGGGTCGCAGCGAGCCAAGAATGCGCGCGCCAGCGAACTCGCGGCGGCGACGTTTGCGGGCGACGACCACGTCGTGAGTGCCGATCTTGGACACCTCTTCGTAGAGGCCGACGGCACGATCTCGAAGTCGGTGATGGGCGACTTCCTGCACCTTACGAAGCCTGCCTACCGGGTCTGGAGCGACGCGCTGTTGCCGCTCGTGGAGCCGCTGCTGCAATGAGCGCTGCGCAGCAGTGGTTCGAGGTGGTGCTGCGCAGCGACGTGACACCGCGGCTACGAGCGATTTGCTACCAGTGTGCCGCCACAGGCGACCACGCGAGGGTGCGCATTCGGGTTCACAATTGGCGGAAGGTGGAGACCGCAGCGAGGCTCGGCGAGGGATTCGTCTAGAGCTACTTCGAGGGTCGCGATTTCCCACGCCTACAGCGAGCAGCAGTGTGGGAAGCCGATGCTTTGGGGGCAAATGCGGGGAGTGGGGATGTAGGCGATGGCAGGTCTTGCCACCCGGATGGCAGCGAGCTAGAGTGGTCCGTATGGCCTCAAACCAGAGCGACGACGCCGAAATGACCTCGATGAACGTCTCCTTACCGGAGCAGCTTCGAACTTTCGTCGCGGAGCGTGCCAAGGGCCGGTTCGGTTCGGCGAGCGAGTATGTTCGGGAGCTAATCCGCGAGGACCAGCGGCGCGCCGCTCAGGAACGCCTCGAGGAGAAGCTGCTTCTGGGTCTCGACAGCGGCGAGCCGATCGAGGTGACGCCGGAATACTGGGAGAGCAAGCGTAGGCAGCTTGTCGAGCGGCACCGGTCCAAGAGGCGCTCGTGAGGAGAGGACTTTGCGTTCGTCCAAGAGCGGATCGCGACATCGATGAAGCCGCCGACCACTACTTCTCCGAGGCCGGCATCGCCGTGGCGACCCGCTTCCATGAAGCGGTTGAGCAGGCGTGGAATGCGCTTTGCGAGCAACCCAAGCTTGGCGTTACCCAAGAATGGCTGTCATCGAGGCTGCGCGGATGTCGGAAATGGCACCTGCCCAAGCCTTTCCAGGTCTACCAAGTGTTCTACTGCGTGACCGAGGAAGTCATCGACATCGTGCGTGTGCTGCACGGCTCTCGTGACATGGAAGCGGTGTTTGATGAATCGGACGACTGACCATCCGTTTGTTCGGCCTACATGATGCGGAACTCGCACGCATGCGTCACCTCGGCGTGCACATACTCGACGAGTAGCGACCGCGGGTGCTTCAGCAGCTTGAACTGCTCGCGCAGTGTGCGGAGCAGGCTCGCGGAGTCGCTCACCGTGACCCCGTTTACCGCGGTGATGGCGGCACCTTCGGGAATCGCCAGCACCTTCAGTTCTTCGGGCACGTGCAGGACCCGGAAGCCGCGGTAGGCCATGCCATCCTTGGTCTTGCCAAACGTGGCCTCGCCGAGCGAAGCGCCTTCGAGCGCCTTCAGGCCGGCTTCGAGGATCGCGTCGCGTTCGGGGCTTGGATGCAGCTGCACGATCGCGTTGTTGAGGTTGCGGATCGGTGGGAACAAGCCGCGGATCGCGAGGTCGGCCCAGGCTTGCAGGGCGCGAGGCTCTTCGTCGACGGTCGCTTCGCGCAGGTCGGTGGGCCCGATCACCTTCAGCACACCAATGGCTTCCGCGCGCACGGCGAGGTCTGCGGAGCCCAGCAGCTGGCGAATGCGCGGCAGCACGGGTTCGAGCCAGACCACGGCGAGATCGCCGCGGATCCGGAACACTTCCTTCAAGAACCATAGGCCTTGTGCCTGATCGAGCGGTTCGTCGAGATCGAGCAGTTGGAAGAACGGAATCAGCCGCAGGTCGAGCAGGTGGTCGGTGTCGAGCGGCAGGCGCGTGATGCCGGCGGCCTTCGCGGCCGGACTGCCGGGCTGCGGCATCGCCTGGAGCGCGAGCTTCTTCTCGTCTTCGCTGAGGTCGCCGAAGCGCTTCTTCAGGTGCGCAGCCAGATACGCGATTGCGCGCGGAAAGGACTCTTCGCGCGTCTTTCGCACCGGTTCGCCCGGGATGTGCGAAATGAGGTTCACGACGTAGTCGGGCTGCTTGCAGAAGAACCCCGCGTAGAACGCCGTGCGGCGATCGTCGGCGTTCTTGCTCATGCGCATGATCGCGGCGAGGTAGCCGGCATCGAGGCCGAGCTTGTCCACTTCGTCGCGGGTGGCGAGCCAGCTCTGGTTGTCGACAACCTCGCGACCTTCCTTGTCGAAGTCCTTCTTGCTTGTCGGGTCTTCGGCGATGGCGCGCATGCGCCGCAGGAGCAGGAACAGCTTGTCGGGTGGGGCGTAGACTTCGGCCGGATCGCGGAATGGCGACAGGATGTCCCGCTGCGGGAAGGCGATGGATTTGGCCTCCTGGGCAGCGAGAACGCCGCCCACGGAAGCGAGCAGCAGGGCGGGAAGCAGACGGTGTGGGAGGCGGACCGACATGGCGGGGGGACTAGCAGGGACCAGGGGGCAACGTAACGGGGCGCGCGAAAATGTGCCGGTCCCCGGGGGGGCTAACCGTGGAACCAGAGGAACCCGACTTGCGCAAGACCGATCAAGGCGCCCAGAACTCCACCGAGCACTTCGATCGCGCGCAGCTCGCGGTTGGCGACCTCGAGGATGATGGCCTCGAGCTTCTCGATCGCGAACGCGGCGACCTTCTTTTCGACCAGCTGCGGCACGTCGAGGCCCTTCGAAAGGCCCTTCTCGACCTCGTCGAGCACACTCTCCTTGTGCGCCATCACACCCTGCACGATCGAGTTGCGGATATCGCGCACGCGCTCTTCGGTGAGGAAACCGCCGATCAGCGGCAGGCCGCGCAGTTCCTGGATCTTGGGCGCCAGGCCGCGGTCGAGCACGCCGTTCAGGATGCCGGAGAAGTCGAGCTTGTTGAGGCTCTTCAGCACGTCCTTGTGCTCGACCAGGTGGTTGCCGACGACCTTGCCGATCGCCTTGGCGAGGTCGGGCTGCCGGCGGCCAACCAGGCCCTGGATGCGAATGCCGAAGAAACGGCGCGGCTTGACGGGGCGGAAGATCATCTTCACCGCCAGCCAGTTGGTGCTCCAACCGATGACCGCACCGATGGCGGGAATCGTGATCCAGGTCCAGACGTCAGGGATGGGGGGCATCGGGCGGCGGAGTATCACCGCGGGTCGGCCTGGGCTCAATGGCGCCGTTGGCTGTTGCGGGGGGTGGCCTAGGAGATCGCCGAATCCTTGTCGAACTTGAACGGGCCCGTTCGTCCAATGTGCCGTTCCCTCAGTATCCCTGGAGATGCCTATGCAAACCGTTGCGCGTTCGACTCTCGTTGCGTTGCTTGTCCTGGCCCCCGCGGTGCGTGCCCAGCAGGGCGCCCCGGCGCCTGCCCCAGAACTCAAGGTCCTGCAGCCCCTCGTGGGCAACTGGAAGGGTTCGGGCACGGTGCACGAACCGGGCCATGACTCCAAGTGGACCGCGGACGGTTCCTACCAGTGGGTCTTGGGCAACTTCTGGCTGCGCGAGGACGTTTCGATCACCTTCGAAGGCAATCCGGTGCCGCTCGTGTTCCGCGCTTACATCGGCTGGGACGCGGAGAACAAGCGCTACATCAACCTGTCGGTGAACAGCGGTGGTGAGCTGCAGTTCCACGAATTCGAGATGAAGCCCGACGGCACGATGGTGCAGATGATGAAGCAGCATCAGGGCGGCATGACCTATTGCGAGCGTTCGCTGATGCAGGTGAAGGGTGACAAGTTCACGCACCGGATCGACCTGCTGATGCCCGAGGGCGAGTCGATCAAGATGATCGACGGCACCTTTGATCGCGTGGACTTCACCTTGGACATGCCAATGCCGAAGAGCACGTTCATGGGGCGCCCAGTGCACGCTTCGATGCAGAAGTTCGCCAAGTGGGTTGGCGAGTACGAGGTGCAAGGGGAGATGGTCATGATGCCTGGAACGCCGGCGATGAAGATCCGTGGTACCGATACCTACAAGATGCTCTACGCGGGCTCCGTGCTGCACGCCAACACGGTGGGCGAGGCGGAAGGCATGCCGGGCAAGTACGAAGCGGAGACCTTCTTTGCGTGGGATGAGAAGCGCGGCTGCACGGTGGTTGGCATGGTGAGCAACATGGGTGAGGTTGGCTTGCTCGAAGAGCGCTGGGCGCCCGAGGGCCTCGTCGGCACCATGTCAGGTCTCTACCAAGGTCAGCCGATGCTGTCGCGTTCGGTGATGACGTTTGACGCCAACGGCGGCCCCAAGGACATGGTCTGTCACTGCATGGCTGGTGCAGCGGCACCGTTTCAGAACTTCAAGGCAACCTACGTAAAGAAGTGAATCGCGCGCAATCGACGAATCTGCTGCTGTCGGCGAGCTTTGCGGTGCTCGCTGGCTGTTCGTCGGTGACGACGATGTTCTCCACGCCCGGCGTGCACCCGGCCGAACGGCCGCTGCGCGTGGCTGGCACGTCGCTGTTTGACTGGAAGGGAGTGGTGCACTGCCACAGTCACTTGTCGCACGACTGCGAAGGTACGATCGAGGAGATCTCGGCGGCGTGCGACGAGGCCGACATGGACTTCGTCGTGATGACCGACCACCAGACCGACGAGTCGATTCGCGAGGGTGTTCGCGGCTTCGTCGGCAACACGCTGTTTGTCCTAGGCGCCGAGGTGCGTTCTCCGCAGGGCACGCTGCTGGCGTTTCCGCTGACCAAACCGCTGCGCCATTGGCAGCATCCTGGGTTGCTCGCCAAGGAAGCGCTGGCGCAAGGTGGCCTGGCGTTTGTGTGCCACGCCGAGTTGTGGAAGATCGGCTGGAATGTGCCAGGCTTGGCCGGCGCCGAGATCGTCAATCTGCACGCGGGTGCGATGACCGAAGGTTATCTAGGCACCTTGGGCACCGTGGTGTTCCTGCCGCTGCGTTCTCTCTTCGAACGCCTCTGTTTGCGCGATTCGCGCGTGTTGGATGCGTGGGACAACCATTTGCAACGCCAGCATCCGTTCACGCCGATCGGCGGCAACGACGCCCATGCGAATCTGCGCGTCTACGGGGCTCTGGGGGGCACGATCGGCACATACCGCGAAGTGTTCCTCACGCTGAGCACGCACGTGCTTGCCGAACGGCTCGACGAACCCTCGCTGGTGGAGGCGTTCCGACTCGGTCGAACCTACGTCTCGTTTGACGTGTTTGGCGAAGGTGCGGGTTTTGACTTCCGCGCCGAAGATCGTGGTGTCGTGAGTATTGGTGGGGCCACCGTGGCGGCTTCTCCGGCGCTGCGACTGGCGGTGCGCACTCCGCAGGCTGGGCACATCGTGCTGCTGCGCGACGGCAAGCCGATTCGTGAAGTGGACGGCGATTCGCTCGAGCTCACCTCGCCGCCGCCGGGCATCTACCGCACGGAAGTGAGCACGTCCGGTGGGCAGCCCTGGCTGTTCTCAAGCACGATTCGGGTGCTGCCGTAGCGGCCGTGGATCAGAAGTTCCAGGCGTAGCCGACCCACAAGCGCGCTTCGTTCTGGCTTGGATTGCGCGGGTTATCGTGTCCGAGCGCGTTGGAGATGTGGTGGTAGGTCGCGCCGAGCAACAGGCTCGAACCTTCGCCCCACGGGATCTCCATGCCAGGGCCGAAACCGAACGTGAAGTTCCATTCGGTGCCGCCCGGCGGAACCGGCTCGGTGGCGTGCAGATAGCCGGCCGAGAAGTCGAGAAACAACGGCAACGTGGGGTCGGGATAGATTCGCGCGAGACCCTCGAACTCGCCGCTGTAGGCATCTGGGCCACCGAGGAGCCAGGTGGCGAGGTTGCCGCCGAAGCCAAACGCGACGTTGTCGGAGTAGTGGTGGAAGGCGTATAGACCCGGCCCGAAGTCGTCGCTCTCCCCGTTGCCGTCCCAGAAGAACGAGCGCTGCAGGATCGGGATGCCGTAGTGCACCCTGGCCTGCAGGAAGCTCTCCCCTTCGCGGCGCTGCAGGCCGGTGGGGACTTCCTGTGGCGGAATATGGGCGGGTGGGGTGCTGCAGGCGGCGAGGGCTGCGGCGGGCAGGAGAGAGAGGCGGATGGTGCGCAACATTCAGGCGGTGGTGCGAGCGCACCGTGAGTTGGTCCAGAAGCGGCGGCGGACTCTGCCCGTCGCAACGAATTCTGTGCAAGTGAAGGTCGGCGCGGCTTCCGGAACGCGACGCCATGGGATCGTTGGCACTACTTGGCGAGCTGCGGGCCTCGGTACCCATGGCAGACGTAGATCTCGGTGTCGAACAGGTGGATGCCGAGGCGGGTGATCTTGACGCGTTCGACCTTCTCGACCTTCTCAAAGTGCGCCTTCGCGAGTTTGACCATGGCTTCGCGCACGTCGGGGCGCGGCAGCACGAAGATGGCGTTTTGGCCGATGCGCTCCTTGGGCGCGTCCCAGTGATCAAACTGCAGGGCGTCGATGCCGACCACGTTCTGCGCCAGGGTGCTCTCGTACCCTTCGTCGATGGGGGGCGACGCGACCGCGCGCTCTTTGCCCCAGAAGATCTTGAGGTTGCGGCCGAGTTGAGCTGCGTCGCGGTAGTCCGCGGCGAAAAAGAACATATTGCCCTCGATGCCGTCCTCGAGGTCGACCTTGTCCTCCCAGGCTTCCGCATGCTGGGCGATCTCCTCCCATCCGGTCCACGATGAACCGCGGCCAGGCGGGAGCAGGCGGATCATGGGTGCCAGCGGAATTGCAAGCAGCAGCACCACGGCACTCAGGGCAGTCCACTTGAGTCGGCTTGGCCAGACCCGATCGATGCCGCTCTCTTGCCACCAGACCACGATGCCGAGCAGCAGCGGCACGTAGGCGGGTGTCAGCCAGTTTAGTTTGACCTGGATCCAGAGCGACTGAAACACCATGTAGCAAGGCAGCGGCAGGCCGAACGCGAGCAGCAGGAGCACGCGTGGATCGCTTGCGCGCAGGCGACGCAACGACCACCAGATCGAGGCTGGCAACAGCATGGCGAGCAGGGGGTTGAACAGGCCAAACTGGCCACCCACGAGCTCCAGGATCCACTTCGCGGTGAGGCCACCGCGCGAGAAGCGATTCTCTGTCTGGAAGCGGAACGACTCGAAGTCGTTGCGTACGTTCCAGATCACCACGGGCAGGAACACGACCGCCGCAAGCAACACGGCGAGGTAAGGCGCGGGGCGCTTCAGCTGGCGCCGAAGTTGTGGATCGAACAGCAGCATGGCGACGCCCCCGACGGCGAGGAATGCGGCCGTGTACTTGCTCAGCAGGGCGAGGCCAGCGGCGACCCCCGCCATAGCCCACCAACGGTAACTGCCACTTCGCGCGCGCCACAAGGCCAGCAGCGTGAGGGTCCAGAAGCAGACGAGGGGTGGGTCCGGGTTGGCGAGGCAACGCGCGACGACGAGGATCGGGCAACCCATGCTCACGAGCAGCCAGAGGCTCTGGCCAAACTTGCTGACCTGGAAGTCACGCAACAGCAGCACGCCAAACCAGGCCGTGCCGAGCCCGCACAACCACGTCCCAAAGCGCACGCCGATCGCGCCGTCGCCAAACAGGGCGGTGCCAAGCCAGATCAGCCAGGCGACCATCGGCGGGTGATCAAAGTACGACAGGTCCGGATGTTGCGCGTAGGTCCAGTAGTAGGCTTCCTGCGAGTAGACCGGCATGGAAGCGCACAGCCAGGCGCTGGCCAGGGCAGTCAGGGCAAACATCAGGGGGACGCTCGGCAGGCGCTGGAGCATCTAGGGCATGCTACTGGTTACGAAGGGTGGCAAGGACCGCTGTTGTCGAGAAGGCGGAAACTCGTTGTTTCCGGTCTGCAGGCGCCCGGGTCGCCGGGCAATCGCGAGCAAGCGTGCCCCAGCAGTGGCTCCCACCAGACGCGCTGGCATGATGCGCGCATGTTGCAGTTCTCGCAGGTGATCCAGGCTGTCGATTCCCACACCGCAGGCGAACCCACCCGCATCGTCACCGGCGGGCTGCCGCCGATCCCGGGGGCCACGATGGCCGAAAAACGGGCCAACCTGCAGAAGTCCTTCGACCATCTGCGTAGGGCGCTCGTGCTCGAACCACGTGGCCACGACGCGATCGTGCTGGCCTACCTGCTGCCTCCGTGCCGGCCCGAAGCACAGCTCGGTGTGGTGTTCGCCAATGATGCCGGCTACCTCGGCATGTGCGGTCACGGCGCGATCGGCGTAGCCACGGTCGCCGTTGCGATGGGCATGGTGCCAGCGATCGAGCCGTTCACCGATGTGGTGCTCGATACTCCCGCGGGAGCTGTGACGTGTCGGGTCGCCGTGCAGGGTGGCAAACCGAAGAGCGTCACCATCACCAACGTGCCGTCATTCCTGTTCCGCCAGCGCGTGATCGTGCCGGTGCATGGATTTGGCAAGGTGGCCGCCGATGTGGCCTACGGTGGCAATTGGTTTGCGTTTGTCGAAGCGCAGCAGCTCGGCCTCGAAGTGAACAAGACCCACTTGCCGGTCCTGCTGCAGGCCGCGACCGCCGTGCGCGAGGCGCTCGTGCGCGAAGGGGTGCGCGGCGTGCATCCCCATGGTGGTGGCGAAGAGATCGTCGATCACGTGAAGTTGTTCTGTGGCATCGACGGGGAAGAACACGGCTCGCGCGCGCTCACGCTATGCCCTGGCGTTGCCTACGACCGTTCGCCGTGTGGCACGGGCACGTCGGCAAAACTCGCGGTCTTGCACGCCAAGGGCGAACTCGCGGTGGGCGAGTGGTTTGTCTCCGAGAGTGTGCTCGGCACGCGGTTCCGCGCTCGCGTCGTGAAGGAAGTGCAGGTCGGCCCTTTCACGGCGATCGTGCCCGAAGTCGAGGGTTCGGCCTGGATCACGGGCTTTCCCAACTTCGTATTCGATCCCGAGGACCCGTGCGTGCACGGGCTGTGACCCGCTGCGCACGGTTGCTTGAAGACCTGTTGCTTGAAGACCCGTTGCTTGACGACCCTGCTACTCGAAGACATCCGAGACGAGTTTCGTCCGGATGTAATCCTTGAAGCGTTCGATCAGGGGCTTCCAGCTGCGCCCCCACAAGATCAGAAGGGGAATCAGGCCGGCCGCGAGGATTCTCGCTCCCGCCGACGGCATCAGCGGGTTGAAGCCGAGGTTGGCGTTCCCCTGCGCGTCCTTCTTCAGCTTGATGGCGAGGCCGGTCCAGGCACTCTTCTTGATGACGATGTCCGCGCCAAGCAATTTGGTGGGATAGATATCAAACTCCTTGCCCCAGTCTCGCTTGAGCTGTTTCAGCAATGAATCGACCGTCAAATCGGGCCTGCGACCAAGATCTACTTTGATGCGCCGGAACAGACCGCCACCGTGGAATTCCATTTGGGTAATACTCCATCCCGCGCTGATTGGCGGGTGCCGCACGGTAGCGAGGCCTGACCAGTTCGACAATGCGGAAGGCCGGCGTTTGGGTCTAACCGTGACCCAGTCTGGTCAGTAGCGTCCCGCCAGCCTGCGCGGAAAACGTGCCGAAGGCCGCCAGGCCGAGGATGGCCCGCATGGCCTGTTCATCGGGCCAGACCATGGACGAACGCACGAACAGGAACACGAGTCCGAGCAGGAGCAGTTCGGAGAGGACAGCGATCCACTGGTCGCGCCAATCCAGGGCCAGGGCGAACAGCCGGCTCAGCAGGTCGCCCACGAGCACGCCGGTGAGCAGAGCGCGCCCACAGTCGTAGTGGTTCGCGATGCCCGCCAGGCACGCGTAGGCGAGTGCGCGCAGGACCAGCCCCGTGTAGCCGATGGCGGCGTCGACGCGGTTGCTGATCTCGATCTCGTTGGCGGACATCGAGTCGACCATCGGCAGCATGGCGCATCGGGTGGAGTGCGCTATGTTCCCTGTTCCAATGCGAGCCACGTTGTTGATGACATGCCTGCTGGCCGGGTGCACGGGTTTTCACCCGCTGCGCCCTTCCACCGCGGCGGATGCTGCCGTTGCCACCGATGCTTCCACGGCGCGTGAGGCCCAGCCGGTGGTTTGGAGCCCAAAGTGGCAGGCCATCGGTGAGAGTGTGCAGGGGCGGCCGCTGCGCATTGCGCGGCTCGGCCAGGGCCCGCGGCGCGTGCTCTGGGTCGGGGGCATTCACGGCAACGAACGTGAAGGGCGCATCAGCACGGCCGAACTGCCGCGGGCGCTCATGATGACGCCGGGGGCGCTTGAGCAGATCACGTTGACGATCCTCGAAGACGCCAACCCCGATGGCACCGCGCAGAACACGCGGGGCAACGCGAAGGGCATCGATCTCAACCGCAACTACCCCGCCACCAACTTCAAGCCGAGTCGGCTGTTTGGTCTGCGGCCACTGGATCAACCCGAGGCGAAGGCGCTGCACGATCTGATCCTCGACGAACGGCCGCACCTCGTGATCGTGGCGCACAGTTGGCACGACGACCACTTCATCAACTTCGATGGCCCGGCGGAACACCTCGCGGAGCGGTTCTCGCGGCTGTCCGGCTACCGCGTGAAGGAGTCTGACGACTTTGCGCCGACGCCGGGTTCGCTTGGCTCCTGGGTCGGCAAGACCTTGCGCATTCCGATTCTCACTCTCGAATACCATCGCGGCCGCGAACCCTGGGCGGCGTGGAACGACACCAAGGCGGCGATCCTTTCCGTCGTGTTGTCCGGGTAGCCGTTTCTCTGCGAGGAATCATGTTGCGCTGGCTGTTGCTGCGATTTGCCTGGTTGCTGGTCACGCTGTTCGGAGTGACGTTTGTCACCTTCGTCATGCTCGACCAGGCGCCAGTGGATCGTGCGCAGCTTGAAGCGGCACAGCGGCTCGCGGATGGCAACTTCGCGGACTTGTCGGCGCGCGATCAGGCGATCGTCAAGCTGCGCGTGAGTTATGGTCTGATCGACGCCGAGACGTTGCAGCCGGCCCCGGTCTGGCAACGCTATACACGTTGGTTGCGCAACGCGGCGACGCTGCACCTCGCCGGCCCCGAAGTGGACAATGCCGCCTTCTGGCGGCGCATCACCGAGGCTCTGCCGGTGTCCATGCTGCTCGGCTTCCTGGGCCTGTTGTTTGCATTGCTCGTTGGCGTGCCGATCGGCGCCTGGTGCGGCATGAATGCGGGCTCGCGGCGTGATCGTGGGTTCTCGCAGGGGTTGTTCGTGCTCGCGGGCGTGCCGGAGTTCCTCATGGCCACGATGCTGCTGCTGGTGTTCAGCGCCGGCTGGCTGGGCTGGTTTCCATCTGGCGGCTTGCGGAGTGATGGGTCCGAGCATTGGGCGGTCTTTGCGCAGATCGTCGACTTTGGCTGGCACCTCGTGTTGCCGGTATTCGTGATGGCGAGCGGCCCGCTGGTGCTCATCGCACGTTTCCTGCGCGATTCTGTCGCGCGCGTCGCGGCGACCCCGTTTGCGGCCAATCTCTACGCGTTTGGGATCGAGACCGAAGTGGCGCGGTGGCGTCTGTTGCGCAACGGTGGCGCGCCCCTTGCGACCCTCGCGGGAAGCCTGCTGCCGATGCTCGTGGGCGGCTCGATCGTCGTCGAGAACCTCTTCTCACTCGATGGTCTCGGGCACCTGGCGTTCCGCGCCGTGCATGAGCAGGATCAGGCAATGGTGATGGCGCTCGTGTTGTTCACTTCGGTGGCGACGCTGCTGGCCCTCTCGGTTTCGGACTTGCTCCATCGACTCGTCGATCCCCGGGTGAGGCTGCAAGCGTGAGCCAGCCCGTCGTTCTTGCCACTGCTTCGCGCCGCAAGCCACTCTGGCGCACTGGCGTCGGTGTGTTTGCCGCGCTGATGATCGTCTGTGGCGTGCTGGCGCCATTGCTTGCCAACAACGTGCCACTTTGCGCGCGCGTCGCGGGCCAATGGTCGTTTCCGGCCTTCGCCGACTACTTCGGTTCGCCGCCGCCTGGCCCCAACGATCTCTCGTGGAAGCAGTGGTGGTCGCGCCTTGGCCCGGGTTCTCAGGATTTCGCGATCATGCCGCCGTGGGCATATGGACCTGGTGAGACGGATCCTGCTTTGTATCGCGCCGGGCCATCGTTCGCGCATCCGCTCGGCAACGACGGCGCGGGCCGCGATGTGCTCGCGCGTTTGATCCACGGGGCTGGCACGGCGATCGGGCTCGGTGGTTCTGCCGTCTTGCTGGCGGGGCTCTTCGGCACCTTGCTGGGGGCGTTGGCGGGGTATCGCCGCGGTTGGCTCGACGTCGTCGTCATGCGCCTCGTCGAGATCTTCCTCTGTTTCCCGATCCTGTTGTTCCTGCTGTTCGCATCCTCGTTGCTTGGTGATTCGAGCCTCGGTCTCGTGCTGGTGATGGCATCCCTGTTCTGGACGAGCTTTGCGCGCATCGTCCGCGGCGAACTGCTGTCCCTGCGCGAACGCGATTTCGTGCTCGTGGCGCGTGGCCTGGGCATCTCCGAACGGCGGATCCTCTGGCACCATCTGATGCCCTTGCTGAAAAGCCAGATCGGCGTGACTGCGGCCTTCTGTATGGCGAGTGCGATCGTCGCGGAGTCGACCTTGTCGTTTCTCGGCATCGGCCCCGGGCAGGCTGCTAGTTCGTGGGGCAACATGCTGCGACAAGGCAGTGATGTTGCGTACCTCGGCCACTGGCATATGTGGCTCTTTCCAACGGCCGCCATCGTCGCGGTTGTCATGTGCTGCCACGTGCTCGCCGACCGGGTGCGTTCGCGGGCGACGGAGCAGGTCTGATGGACTTGCGTGACACCTGCAGGTCGCTGTGGATGACACGATCCGCGCTGCGTGTGCAGGCGGAACTGAAGAAGTGGCGCCGACGCATTCGGTGGCTTGCGACTGAGTCGCGATTGGGTTACTGCCCGCTGTGCGAACACGCGGCGCGCTTCGTGGACACGAGCGACAATCACCGCGAGAGTCCGATCTGTCTTGGCTGCGGCAGCGTTCCGCGCCAGCGTGCTCTGGTGAGATGGTTGCGCGCGCGTTTTCCAAGCCTCAGGGATGTGCGCATCCACGAGTCATCGCCGAGTCTCTGCACCCACCAGTTGTTTTCCGGGCAAAGCAGTAGGTACCAGGCGTCGTACTATTGGCCTGGTTTGGCAAACCGCGTTGTCGGGGACTTCCAGAACGTCGATCTCGGCGCGCAGCCATTCGCGGATTCGGGGTTGGATCTCGTCGTGACCCTGGATGTGCTCGAGCACGTTCCAGACCCCATGGTGGCGCTGCGGGAGATCGAGCGCACGTTGCGGTCCGGTGGGCTGCACGTCTTTACGGTGCCGAGAGTGGCCCATTGTGAAACGCGCCGGCGCGCACGCCTGACCGCGAACGGTTTTGAGCACTTGCAGCGTCCCGAATATCACTGTGACCCGATTTCGCGCCAGGGGACACTCGTCGTCACGGATTGGGGCAACGATCTGGAGGCTCGCATTGCTTCGGACACGTCGTCCACGTGTGTTGCCGAATGGGTCTGCGATCCAAGCATGGGCATCCACACGCCGATCGAGATCTTCACGATGCAGAAGCCGTGACGTAACTCAGCCGCCGCGTGTGTGCATCTCGAGATGCGGGTTCTGACGCAGGCTCGACTGCGGTGCCAGGGCCTGGCGATCCGGCGTGCGGGCGCGCTCTTCGGCTCCGCGATCACCGCGCGCGCGCCAGGCCGCCGCGATGGCGCCAGCGATCTCGGCATCACTCGCGTCGTTGCGGAGCAGTTCGCGCAGATCCGTGCCTTTGACGGCGTAGAGGCACAGAAACCACATGCCGTCCGCGGTCAGGCGCGCGCGATCGCAGCTCGCACAGAACGGTTGGGTCACCGAGGCGATGATGCCAAACGTCGTGCCGCAGCTGAGCTGGAAGCGTTCGGCGGGTGCGCTGTCGGTGCGGGGCAGCGCGCGGATCGGCCCAAAGTGCGCTTGGAGCCGTTCCTTCATGGTTGCGCGTGACACGACGCGGTCCATCCGCCATTGCGTCGCGCCGCCCACGTCCATGTACTCGATGAAGCGCAGTTCGGCGCCGATGCTGCGCGCGTAGTCGAGCAGCGACGGCACTTCGTGGTCGTTCAGGCCCGCGATCACCACGGTATCGAGCTTGAGGTCCGTAAATCCTGCTTCGCGCGCTGCGGCGAGTCCATCGAGCGTGCGGGGCAGGTCGTCGCGCCGCGACAACATGCGGAACGTCTGCGCGTCGAGGGTGTCGAGGCTCACCGTGACGCGTTGCATGCCCGCCTGGCGAAGGGCGACGGCGTGTTCGCGCAAGAGCACGCCGTTGGTCGTCATCGCGAGTTCGCTGATGCCCGGTACGTTGGCGATCATGCGGACGAGAGCGGGCAGATCCTGGCGCAGCAGCGGTTCCCCGCCCGTGACGCGCACCTTGTCGACGCCGAGGGATGCGAACACCGCGACGAGCCGCTGGATCTCTTCGAACGTGAGCACGTTGCCCTTCGGCAGCCACGTGTATTCCTCCTCGGGCATGCAGTACTGGCACCGCAGGTTGCAGCGGTCGGTGACCGACAGGCGCAGGTTGCGCAGCGGTCGGCCGTAGCGGTCGAGGAGGGAGGGCATCGGGGAACGCGCCACCATAACAGGCAGCCGCGCTACGCAAATGCCAACGTGTGCAGGATCACTCCGGCAGGTTCTGTGCCATGCGCTGCAGGCGCTCGATTTCGCGGGTGCGCGGCAGTTCGTCCGCGACGGGATCGACCGGCGGCACCGGCAGATCGAAGATGCGTTGCAGCGCCCAGCCGAGCGCCTGGCGGGTGTGGCTTGCGGTGTTGGTGTCGGCCAGCATTTCGATGAGTTGCAGGGTCGTGCGCTGGTGCGGCAGCCGGGTCAGCGCGAGCAGCAGCGCGTAGTCGATCGGCTCCTTGCGCAGGGCCGCGGCGAGCTCCGGGCCGCCGCGGCGGGCGAGGTCCAGCGCCCAGGTTTCGGTGCGCTGGTCGCTCGCTTCGATGGACTCGGTCACGGCGGCGATATCGCGGTCAAACTCGCGGCCGAACGCGAGCGTCAGCACACGCTGCATGACGCGATCGTGGCGTTGCATGTCGAGGCAGACCCCGCGGCCCGCCTTGGCGATCTCGGCAAAATACTGCTGCGTGTCGGCGCCCGCGGTATCCGGCGATGTCACCAGCGTGTGCACGAAGGAGCGGCCATTGTGGGTGAACGCGCGCACTTCGCCGAGCAGCTTCTTCCAGTCGTGTTCGTGCGGCGGCGCGTCGCCGGCGAGGATCACGACACGCCGCGCGCCGTCCTTCCATTTCTGCTGGAACGCTTCGTTGAGCCCGGCGCGAACATCTTCCGGGCGGTCACCGCCGCCTTCGGCGCGCACGAACTGCACGAAGTTGCTGGCGCGCCAGAAGTCGGGGCCGAGCGGCACCGCGCGCACGAGGTACTCTTCGCGATTGCCGCGGTCACGAAACGTGACGAGTGAGATGCGGGCGTCGGGCACCAGGGCCCGCAGCACGCTGAGCATCTGCGAGATCGAGTTCTTGGTGTCGAGGATCGTGCGCGACATCGAGCCAGTGCTGTCAAACACGAACACGATCTCGAGCCCCGAGCGGCGCAGGTCGCCGACGGTCTGCTGGAAGGTGCCCGAGCCGAGGTTCTGGGCGCCGCCGTTACCTTGCTTGCCTGGCGCAGCGGACCGGCCCGTTAGCCGGATGCGAGGGTTGCTGGTGAGGCCACTGGTCGCCGCGATCTCTGGTTCGGCGGAGTCCTCCGGCGGTTCTTCGTGGGCCTCGATTGGCAGCACCGGCAGAAGGTCGAGAGTGGGGTCCGCGACCTTCTCCGTGCTCACCTCGAGAGTGGGTGGCGTGTTGTCGCCGACGGACGCATCGGTGTCTGCGAGGGCGATGTCGACGGCCGCGGGCCGATGTCCGCCTTGTCGCGTTTCCCCGAGCCAGATCCAGAGCAGGAGCAGCAGTAGTGCATGCAGGATCAGCGACATCGCAAACCAGGGCGTGCGGCGCAGTTCCTGGGCGATCATCGCCTGGAAGGTGACTTCCTCTTCGCGCAGGCTGGTCGCCGCGCGGCGGACGTCGGCAAACCGTCGTTCGCGGGCCGCGGCGCGCATCGCCGGCAGCGGCACGATGAGGCCTTCGCCGTGGTCGGGGACGACGAGCGCCTCGTCGTCGCCCAGGCGCAGCACATCGCCGATGGTGAGGGCGATTTTCTCGACCCGTTGGCCGTTGCAGAGGGTCCCCGGGGGGCTGCCCAGGTCGATCAGTTCGAGTGAATCGGGGCCAACCACGAGGCGGGCGTGCTGGGCCGCCCCGGTGTTGCCCCGCAGGTGCAGATCGCATTCCGAAGCCGTACCCAGCAGGTATTCCCGCCCTGGTTCGAGGGCGTGGTCCTGCCCCGCGAAACGTAATGCCAGGGGGGATGGAAGAGAGGCCACGGGTGTTCGGTGGTTGTAGCGACCAAAAAGGCGCGAGTTGCGGAAGTTGCTTCGGAACGCAGGCCCGGCCACCATGAACACTCTCCGCATTCCTTTCGCGGCAATCCAATGAGCCTCAAGATCATCGGCGGTATCTACGGTGGCCGCATCCTCAAGTCCGTGCGGGGACTGGGCACGCGTCCGCTCCTCGGTCAGGTCCGCGAGGCCCTGTTCAACATCCTGGCGGACAACGTCCAAGGTGCCATCGTCTGGGACCTTTTTGCGGGGTCGGGCGCGAGTGGCATCGAAGCCCTTTCCCACGGCGCCGAACGTGTCCTGTTCTGCGAGAAGAACGGGCGCGCGACCGAGGTGCTCAAGCAGAACCTGCAGTTGCTGGGCCCTGACGCGGCCTCCAGGGCGGTGGTCATGCGCACGGATGCCTGGGACCCGCCCGTCATGCACCGCGGGGCGTTCGGGGGCGGTCGGGCCAACCCCGATCCCGATGCCGCGAGTGACGCCGAGGTGGCGCCGGATCTCGTGTTCCTCGACCCGCCTTACTCGATGGTGGCCGAGGATCCGGTCAAGTCGATGGCCAGGGCGCGCACGCTGCTGGATCGCACCGCCAAGGGTGGCTGCGTGATCTTCCACTTCGAGGCGGGAGTGCTCGACGAAGATGACTTCGACGACGACCTCGATCTCGAACTGCGCGAGTGGGGCAGCACCGCGATCGCCATGCTGTGGCGCAAGGGGCAGGCTCCCGAGTACCTGCAGCGGCGCTGGGCGAAAGAGCGCGCGCGCGCGGCCGAGGAAGCCTGAGCGGATTCGGCCGCTGGTGTCTTGTGGTCTAGCTGTGCCGGTTGGTCAGCGCGGCTTCGGGGCACTGTCCATGTGGATCTCCACGTGGACTTCGCGAGCGCCCTGCTGGCCATCGATGAGCAGGCGGAAGCGCTGGTTGCTCTGTTCGACGCGGCTGCGCGGAGCCACAAAGCTCGTGCCGCATTGGTCGGGGAACGCAAACAGCTCGCCGTTCTGCAGCATCTGGAACGACACCCCGTTGGTCGTGCTCGGCATGATGAAGAACAGCTTCGGGAACACGTCCGGCCGCAGCTTGCTGAGTTGCTGCAGCATCTCCTGTTCGGCGCGTTCTTCGATGGGGTCGTAGGACGGACGCACACCGATGAGGCGCGCGATGTTGCCGAGGCGATCACTCTGGCGCAGCGCCGGGGCCACGTAGGACTGCACGGTCTCGAGGTTGCGGTGGTGGCCGCGGGTCTGGCCGAGCATGTTCGAGACGAGGCGCAGGTTGGCGCCGACTTCCGCATCGGGGAAGAACACGCGGTTGTTGTCGCGCAGATCGAGCAGCACTTCCGCGAACATGTGCAGTTCGCTGGCGCCGTCGAGCAAGCGGCCGACGATGAGGTCGGTGTCCTGCTGGTTGTCGGTCCGGTTCCTGGTGGTGGTCAGCTGAGCCAGGCTGCGATTGGCCGACACGTAGCGTTGTTCAAACTGCCGCGCGGCCTCCATCGCGACGAGATCCGCGGTCAACGGCTGCGCCGAGGCGAACATCGCCGGCATCGAATCCTGGTCGGGCAGGTCCTGCCGCGGCATCAGGCGGCGGCTTCCCGTCGTACCCTGGCCACCGACGAGCGTGCCGCCACCGATGGCCTTGGGCTCTTCTTGGGCCGCAATCACGCCCTTCTCTGGGCTCTGCTTCACCTCCGCAACCTGATCCTCGCTCGGCGTCTTGGAATCGTTGCGCAGCCACGTGCTGGCCAGCAGGACGGCCGCGGCGGCGGCGGCGCCCGTCAGCGCGTAACGCGCCTTGGTCAGCAGCGGCACCGGTTCGTGGAAGACCGCATCGGGGGTGCCTTCGCCGGCGCGAATGCGTTCCCAAAGCTGATCACGGAAACCGTCGCTGACGCGCTCTTTTTGCAGTTGCAGCGTCAATTGCTGAGCTGCTTGCAGCTCCGACCAGAACGAGGCGCAGGCCTCGCACGTGGTCAAGTGCTGCATCACGACGGCGCGGCGACCGGACGGCAGGCGGCCGTCCAGGCATTGCGACAGTTCGTAGCGGCAGGTGTTGCAGTTCATCGGATGCTCAGACCTTGATCAAACGACTGACCAGTGACTTGAAGCGTTGCCGGGCGCGGAAAAGCCGCGTCGACACCGTTTTGACGGGACAGCCCATGACGGCGGCCGCGTCCTCGTAACTCATCCCTTCGACTTCGCAGAGCAGGAAGGCCTCCCGGAACTTGGTAGGTAGTTCCTGGATTGCACTTTCGATGGCGTGATTCGCCTCGCGCGTCTCCGCGATCTGGTCGGGGCGCACGCTGTCGATATCGGCCGGCGTGAATGGCTGGTCGTCGTCCTTCTGCAGGTCGCGGAACAAGCTCAGCTTGAACTTGCGGCGCCGCAGTTGGTCGAGGCACAGATTGCGCGCGACCCGGAACAGCCAGGGCCGGAACGCTGCGGTGGGCACCTGGTTCAGGTGGCGATACAGCGCGAGGAACGCATCCTGCGCGACATCTTCCGCCGCGGTCGAATCGCCGAGCAGACGGGCGGCGTAGGCTTTCAGGCTGTCCGCGTGATCCGCCAGCGCACGATGGAACGAGACCATCGTGACTGGGTCCGGCTGGTACTCCTGAGAGGGCTTGGTCATCGCACGTGGAATTGCAGTGGGAGAGTCAAAGGACTCGCGGGCTATCAGGCCGCGCGAGCCACGATCGGTCAGCCGATCTTCAGCTCGATCTCTTCGGTCTCGACTGGCTTGCTCTTCTTGGCCTTCTTCTTGCCGGCCTTCTTGGCCTTCTTCTCGGCTTTTTCTGCCTTCTTGGCGACTGGCGCGACTTCGATCACGCACTCGGCGCACTTCTCACCTTCGCAGCACTCGGCGGCCTTGGTGGCTTCCTTGACGACTTCGCAGCACGACTCGGCCTGCTTGGCAACTTCGCAGCACTCGGCGGCTTCCTTTGCAGCCTCGCAGCACTCGGCGGCGGCCTTCGCAGCCTCGGTGGCGGTGGTTTCGTGTGCCTTGAGTAGGCGAATCAGCGCCGACTGGCCTTCCTGGCCTTCGCCGCCTTCCGTCCGGAGCACCATCGTGCCGGGGCCGGCGTGGAAGGTCATGCCCTTGACCTCGTGGGCACCACCTTCGTGCTTGTGCTCGCCTTCACCATCCTCGGCGCGGACGACCCTCCACTGCACATTGCCCGTGGAGCCTTCCAGCGCCTTGCCCTCGAGCAGCTTGCCCGCGAGCAACTTACCCTCGATCAACTTGTTGAGCTCAAGCTTGATCGGCTTGCCTTCGACCGTGTTCACGCCAAAGCCCAGCGTCTCAGCGTGCCCTTCCGTGTCGTCGAGGCGCACGGCAATCATGCCCTTCCCCTCCGCTCCCTCGCCCTTCTGACCTGCTTTGCCCTTCGGTGCTTTCGTCGTCCATTGGAACGAGTCCTTCGGCAGGTCTTGCACCACCATCATCGGCTGGCCTTTCACGGTCCCGCTCACGACCACCGGCTGGTGCATGCCCGGCTGGTGCATGTCCTTCAGGGCCGCTTGGATCTCCTCGCGCACGATCTTTCGGATCGCCGCGCGCAGGTCCTGATCACTGCTTTGGGCGGAGGCAAACGGGGCAAGGCACAGGGCGAACGTGGGGAGGAGGGCAGTGAGGCGCATAGTGTGGGGTTCTCGGTACTTGGAAAACGAAGTCGCACGACGGCACGCGAAGGTGGAAACTCCAACTCGGCGAAAAACCGGGATCTCTCCCAGGTTCAGCCAAGTGACCATGATGCCATCGTCTGCCATTGCCATCGGATCTTCGGTGCGTCGAGCTGAGGGCAGCCGGCTGCATCGTTTTGGGCAGGGGCTCAGAACTGCCCTTGGTATGGCGGCTGTGTGCGCGCTGGCCGCCTGCAGCGGTGGCCTGTCCCACCGATCGCTTGTCGAAATGTCAGGTGATGTGCCAATTGGTCCTGAGATCCGGCGCGTGCGGCTCGAGATCCAGGACGGCACGGTGGGCGTCGATCGTCAGGAGGCGCGCGCGGTGCACTTTGGCGGCGGCATGCGTCGGGCTGCGGACACGGCGGAAGGGCTCGTGGCGATCGAAGCCATCCCGGTGGAGCCGAAGGCGAGCGTCGACCCGGCGGATGCGTCGACCCTGGTCCTGCGCGGGCCTCACCTGTCCGAGAACGGGCCGAATGGGGTTCTTGCCTACGAGATGGGGCTGAAGTTGCCGGCCGACCTCGAACTCGAGGTGGTGATCGTGCGGAACGGGGGGGTCACGGTCGTCAACCGGGATGCGCCCCTCAAGGTCACCACCGGGCGCGGCGATCTGCGGTTTGAGCGCTGCAAGGGCGGCACCAAGGCCTTTACCGGCCGGGGTGTTGTGATTGCCGTCGACATGGAACAACGCGTCGACATCGAGTCGGCAGTCGGCGACATGCAGGTGTTCGTGACCGGGCCAGGCGACCTCCTGCGCTTGCGTACGGGCCAGGGCACGATCCAGTGCTTCATCCCACCGGCCACCGGCTTCGTCTGCAGCGCGCGCGCCGAGGTGGGGTTTGCGGGCAGTGGGTTTGGCCTGGAGAAGGAGAAGACTGCCCAGATGGGCATGGCGATGAGCGGAACCCGTGGCGATGGGCGGACGAAGATCGTGTTGACGACGGGCAGCGGCTACCTGCACCTCGAGAAGCACGTCAAGTGAGGCGGGTGCGGTAGGGCGGCGATCTGGCAGGAGAGGTGCTGCGGGGGGAAGGTGAAGTTTCCGGAGTACTCGGGGCTCAGCAGCGGAATCAGAAAATTGTCGTAAGGCTTCGCCTCCGACCGGCGACTGCCCGTAGCAGAACGCATTCGCCCCCAAACCCCTCTAGCCACTCGCCAAGCACCCGCGCGCGCTCGTTAGCTCCCCCGACGACCTCAGTGCGGTGTGCGCCTCCGAAGAACGCACATGACTCTCGGCAAACGACTGCTTCTCTATTCTGTTCGTGATCCTTCCGCCGCTTCACTCGCCAGGTCCACCGCGGACTGGGGTTGCATGGTGAGCAGCTGTTCGTCGACCGACGAACTGCGCGGCCGCATCGAAGGCGCCGAATACGACATGGTCCTGGTCGAGTCGTCGGTCGCTTTGCAGCGGCTGATTGCAGAGACCGCACCGGAGGAGGTCCTGCAGCTGACCTTGGCCGAAGTCGAGAAACGCCACATCCAGCGTGTGCTCGCTTCGACGGGCGGCAACAAGACCCGGGCGGCGCGCACGCTCGGCATCGATACGAAGACGCTCTACAACAAGCTCAAGAGCTACAAGACGTCGGAGTCGATGGCGCGCAAGCGCCTGGCCAACTCGGCGTCAATGACGGTAATCTGAGCAGCGTTTGACGCGAGTCGCCCCGCGGCGCTCGCGCTCGACACACCTGCACATGCGGCGGCCCTTCGAGGCCGCCGTGTTCATTTTGTGCGCAGGTTTGACGCGCCTTGCCAAGGGCGGTTGCCGCGCTGACCGAAGTCTCGTTCGGCCCACCGTCTCGAAACGGTGGTAATCTTCGGTGGCTCGCCGACCCCTCCGCGGCGGCCGGGAAGAATCCATATGTCCCGAGTCGACTCCCTGCTTCTCGAACTCTCCAGTCGTCATCGCAACGACGATCCCCGCTTCCTCGCCGCCGTGAAGCCCATGGTCGAGCGCATCCTCGATCCGCTCACACCGGAGCAAGCGCGGGTGCCGCTGCTCGAGATGCTGGCGGAGACGTTCGAGCGCGACGTGCAGGTACGCCGCGATCTGGAGAAGGCGCGGGAGAACTGGGCGAGTTTCTTCGCGAACCTGAAGAAGCTCATGGGGCTCGAAGGACCGAGCCGGTGAGCTGCGATCGGCGCTGCCATGGCCATGGCATGTGCAGGTGCGCAGTTCCCAGACGCTGAGTGTGCTCGCGCCCGTTGGCGTCCCGATGCGAGCCGATCTGGTGCCAGTAGAAACTTGTTTGCGGCGCCGTTTTGGCGGGATCCGCCGTTGTGACCGCGCAGCCCCCCGATTCGCGCGCGAGCGGGCACTGCGCACGTGGGAATCGGGACTTATGCGCGAACGCGCGGCGCCGAGAATCAGCCTGCCGCGCTAACCACGCGGTGACCGAACACGGAACCCGCGACGGGCCATGATTCGCCGACTTCGATCCTTTGCCTGCAGTGCCTGTCGCGGGTTCTACTTTCTGCGCGCTGCAACCTGAGCTGAGACGAGCCTGGAAAACTGCCGCGCACGGTGCTCAGATCGTTCCCCCATGGGTCTGAACGATCATCGTGATGCACTGAAGGCGGCCGAGCTTCGTGTCGAGTCGATCAAGGTGTCTCTTTGACTACCCTCGACGTCACCGCGAACTAGCCGACATCGAGAACCAGATGGCCCAGCCGGGCTTCTGGGACAACGCCGAACGGGCCCAGGGCATCGTCCAGAAGAAGAAGCTGTGTTTTGGGGTCGTCGATCCGATCGACACCCTGACACGCTATCTCGAGGACTGTCAGGTCTTTCTGGAGCTTGGCGCCGAAGATCCGGCCGCTGTCGAGGCCGATCTCGTCGAAACCGAGCGCAAGATCAACGAGCGTCTCGACCAGCTTGAGTTCCAGCTCATGCTCGGCGGCGAGCACGACCCGATGAACGCGATCATCACCTTGCAGTCCGGTGCCGGCGGCGTCGATGCCTCGGACTGGGCCGAGATGATGTTGCGCATGTACATCAAGTGGGCAACCAAGCACGACTACGAGTTTGAGGAGACCGACTTCCAGAAGGCCGAGGAAGCTGGCATCAAGAGCGCGACGCTCATGATCAAGGGGCCGTACGCTTATGGTCGCCTCAAGGCTGAGCAGGGTGTGCACCGGCTCGTGCGCATCTCGCCGTTTGACGGGCAGGGGCGCCGCCAGACCTCGTTTGCGTCGGTCGAAGTGGTCCCGGAGCTCGACGACGCCGTGGGCGTGGAGATCCGCAAGGAAGACCTCAAGGTCGACACGTTCCGCAGTTCGGGCGCTGGTGGTCAGCACGTCAACAAGACCGAGTCGGCGATCCGCATCACGCACATTCCCTCCGGCATTATCGTCGCGTGCCAGGCCGAACGTAGCCAGCACAAGAACCGCGAGTCGGCGATGCGCACGATCCGGTCCAAGCTCTACCAACTCGAACTCGCCAAGCGCGAGGCAGAGCTCGCCAAGTTCTATGGCGATCGCGGTTCGATCAGCTGGGGCAACCAGATCCGCAGTTACGTGCTGCAGCCCTACCAGATGTGCAAGGACCTGCGCACCGACGTTGAGACTTCGGACGTGCAAGGCGTGCTCGATGGCGACCTGGACCCGTTCATCGAGGGCTACCTCAAGATGCGAAAGGACGAAGGCAAGAAATGAGACGCGCGCTGCTGTCCGTCACCGACAAACATGGCGTCGTCGAGTTTGCTCGGGGACTGCAAGAGCTCGGCTTCTCGCTGTTGTCCACCGGCGGAACGCGCCGGACCCTCGCGGATGCGGGGATCGAGGTAACCGAGGTCGCGGACTACACGGGCTTTCCCGAATTGATGGATGGGCGCATCAAGACCCTGCACCCGAAGGTCCACGGTGGGTTGCTCGGGCGGCGCGATGAGGCTTCGCATCTGGCGGCGATGCAGCAGCACGGCATCGAGCCGATCGATCTCCTGTGCGTCAACCTCTATCGCTTCCGCGAGACGCTGCGCAAGCCGGGCATCGGGCGCGCGGAGATCGTCGAGAATATCGATATTGGTGGCCCGGCGATGATTCGCAGCGCGGCCAAGAACCACCAGAGTGTGGCCGTGGTCGTCGACCCGAGTGACTACACCTCGGTGCTGCGTGGCCTTCGTGAGCATGGTGGTGTGCTGCCACCGGAGCACCTGCGCAAGCTCGCGGCCAAGGCGTTCAGTCACACGGCAGCCTACGACGCGGCGATTGCACAGTGGCTTGACTGCGAACGGCGCGCGTTGCCTGGTGAGCCGTTCTTCGCCGCGCGCGTGGCGTTCTCGGGGGAGAAGCTGCAGGACCTGCGCTACGGCGAGAACCCGCACCAGAAGGCCGCGTTCTACGGCTTTGGCGAGCCGTCGCCGAGCATCGCGGCGGCGCGTCAGCTCGGTGGCAAGGAACTCAGCTACAACAACATCCTCGACGCCGATGCGGCGCTGGGCCTGGCGCTCGAGTTTGATGCGCCGTGCTGCGTGCTCGTCAAGCACAACAATCCGTGTGGCACCGCCATCGCGGAGACGTTGTCGCGCGCGTTCGAACTGGCGTTGTCGGGTGATCCGGTGTCCGCGTTCGGGGGCATCCTGGCGACCAATCGGCCGTTCGATGCAGCGTTGGCCGAAGCGATCGTGAAGAGCGGCACCTTCCTCGAAGTGATCGTGGCGCCGCGCGTGGAACCGGCCGCCGTGCTGCTCATGCAGCAGCCGAAGTGGGGCGCCAACGTGCGCATCCTCGAGCTCGGTGGGTTGCCGGACACGACGATGCGGCACCGTTTCGTGGCGCGACCCGTGTCGGGTGGCTTCCTGTTGCAGACTGCCGACGTGCCCGCCGAGGCGCCGAAGAACCAGGTGATGACGAAGCGGGCGCCTTCCGCCGACGAGGAGGCGACGCTCGCGTTTGCCTGGAAGGTCTGCAAGCACGTGAAGTCGAATGCGATCGTGTTTGCGCGCGTTGCAGAAGCGGGTGCCTACTACACGGTTGGCGTCGGGGCTGGGCAGATGAGCCGCGTCGATTCGGCGAAGATCGCCGTCGACAAGGGCGGCGATCGCATTCGCGGCTCGGTGGTCGCGAGTGACGCGTTCTTTCCGTTCGCGGATGGTCTCGTCGTCTGTGCGCAGGCGGGGGCAACCGCGGTCATCCAGCCCGGTGGTAGCAAGCGCGACGAAGAGGCGACGCTCGCGTTTGCCTGGAAGGTCTGCAAGCACGTGAAGTCGAATGCGATCGTGTTTGCGCGCGTTGCAGAAGCGGGCGCCTACTACACGGTTGGCGTCGGGGCTGGGCAGATGAGCCGCGTCGATTCGGCGAAGATCGCCGTCGACAAGGGCGGTGATCGCATTCGCGGCTCGGTGGTCGCGAGTGACGCATTCTTCCCGTTCGCGGATGGTCTCGTCGTCTGCGCGCAAGCGGGGGCAACTGCGGTCATCCAGCCCGGTGGTAGCAAGCGCGACGAAGAGGTTGTCGCCGCCGCCGATCAGCACGGCATGGCGATGATCGCCACCGGCCAACGCCATTTCCGCCACTGATCCCATGGACATCAAGAGCGCCGTTCGCGAAGTCCAGATGGGTGCGTCGTTGCGCGAGATCGCGTCGGACTTTCGCCAGGATCTGCTGAAGACCTTTGGTTTCGGACCGGAGGAGACCACGGCGGATACGTTCCGCGACGAGGTGCACACGTTCATGCGCAGCCTCGCGCGGCATCTCGGCGATCGGCACAGTGGGGAGCCGCGTATCGGTCAGGCGTTGCGCGATTGGGTGCGGCACACGGAGCACTACGAAGCGTGGGATGCGTTGCTCACGGGCTTCCAGGTGGAAGAGCGGGAGTCGCTCGTGCGGCGCGGCAAGCAGCTGTTTCCCGGTCCTCTCACGGCGCACTGGGCGGATTCGTGAGTCTGGGGGTTGGCGCGGGCCTGGCGGCCGTGCGCGCGCGAATCCGCGCGGCGTGCACCAAGGCGGGGCGGCCAGCCGATGCCGTTGCGCTGCTCGCGGTCAGCAAGACGCACGCGGCCAGCGCCGTTCGCGAGGCGCATGCCGCGGGGCAGCGCGCATTTGGTGAGAATCGCGTGCAGGAACTGGCGGCGAAGGCCGCTGCGTCGACAGACCTCGAAGGCATCGAGTGGCACCTGATCGGCTCGCTGCAGACCAACAAGGTGCGCGAACTGCTCGCGGTGCCGGGGCTAGCCCTGGTGCACAGTCTCGATCGCGAACGGCTCGCCGATGCCCTGCAGGTCGAACTCGAACGCCTTGGCCGGGACCTCGAGGTGTTGCTGCAGATCCACGCGACGCAGGAAGTGACCAAGCACGGTTGCCTCTTGGCGGACGCGCCAGCGCTGCTTCGTCACGTCGTTGCGCGTTGTCCACGGTTGCGGGTGCAGGGTCTCATGGCGATGGGGCCTGCCGAAGGTGATCCAGCCCCGGTGTTTGCGCAGGTTGTCGCTTTGCGGGAGGAGTTGCGCGCGAGTTCGGGACTGCCGTTGCCCTGGTTGAGTCTTGGCATGTCTGGCGATCTCGAGGCCGCAGTGGCCGCGGGCTCGACTCTCGTCCGGATCGGTTCCGCGGTCTTCGGGGCCCGCGCCGTTGAGTAGATCCC
The DNA here is from genome assembly GCA_020851075.1 of Planctomycetota bacterium. Classification (GTDB taxonomy): domain Bacteria; phylum Planctomycetota; class UBA1135; order UBA1135; family UBA2386; genus JADZDL01. The sequence goes on from JADZDL010000210.1 coordinate 29,988, forward strand.
GGGCCGCGCTACCGTTTGCAGCCCGTGTCCACGCGCAAGAAGCCGCCAGCAGCCAAACCTCATCAGGGCCCGTCCGCGGACATCGCGGAAGTGATGCGTCGGCTTACCGAGGCGATCCCTGCTCCCAAGTGTGAGCTTGACCATACCGATGCCTGGACGTTGCTGATCGCGACGATCCTCAGTGCGCAAAGCACGGATCGCACCGTCAATACGGTGACCCCCGTGCTGTTTGGCAAGTGGCCGACGCCAGCCGCGCTCGCGGCCGCGCCGCGCGAAGAGGTGGAAGCCGTGGTGCATCGAACCGGGTTCTTTCGCAACAAGGCGAAATCGATCCAGGGCGCGAGCCTCGCGATCGTGGAGGAGCATGGCGGCGAAGTGCCCCACGACATGGAGTCCCTCGTGCGGTTGCCAGGCGTGGCGCGCAAGACCGCCAACGTGGTGCTCGGTGTCGCCTACCGCATCGCGGCGGGCGTTGTCGTCGACACGCACGTGACACGCGTTTCGCAGCGCCTTGGCCTTACCGAGGCCAAGGTGGCCGAAAAGGTCGAACAGGACCTATGCGCCAGGTTGCCGCGCGAGCAGTGGATCGATGGTGGCCACCGCATCCTGCTGCTCGGTCGCTACGTGTGCCTCGCGAAGGGACCACAATGCCAGGATTGCCCGCTGTTCGAGCTCTGTCCGTCGCGCGAAGGCGTGGCGCTTGGTTCGGTGGCCGAACGTGCCAAGGCAACCCAGTCGCTGGTCGAGTCGCGCGGTGGCCTCGGCGGCGCGAAATCGGAGTGAACATGAAATCGCAGACTCTCCTCATGTGGACGAAGTTGGGACTCGGTGTGTTCCTCCTCTCCTCGGCGTGTTCGCGGTCGCCGAAGGCTGAGCCTGCGATCCTGTGGAAGTCCCTTGCCGCGGCGGACCTCAATGCCCAACAGGCGGCGCAGCAGACCAAAGCCGAACAGGCCCGCGATGGTCTTGGCAAGGCTCTGCTCGCCGAATTGACCGCGGCGCTCGAGCAGGGGGCCGTGCACGCGATCACCGTGTGTAGCGAGCGGGCACCGGCCTTGGCCGAGGAGAAGTCCAAGGCGTTCGCGGTGCGCGTCGGCCGCACTTCGTTGTCCTTGCGCAACCCCGACAATGGTGCGCCCGAATGGGCAAAGCAGCACGTTGGTGCGGGCCAGGCAGCGCCGGCGTATTTTGGCGGTGCGGGCGGTGAGTTCGCAGCGCTCTACCCGATCCGGTTGATGCCGCAATGCCTGCAGTGCCACGGCAAGGTCGACGATCTGGCCCCTGAAGTGCGCGACGTGCTCGCAAAGAACTACCCGCAGGACCGCGCCACCGGTTTTGCGGCAGGCGACCTGCGCGGCTGGTTCTGGGTCGAAGTGCCAGCGAAGCTGTAGAGAAGGCCAACCGCAGCCGTCGATCGGCACCGCTGGCCGGCAGCTATTCGAACCGCGCCTGCCGCGCCATGCGCTTGCGGATGATATCGATGCGCTCGAGTTGGCCGCGCGCCGGGAAGCGCTCGTAGAAGCCCTCGCGGCGGAACTCCACGGCCAATTCGGCGATCGGCTTGAAGCGCGTTTCGAGCAGCTTCACGAGTTCGTGGCCCGGCATGACGGTGGCGTCGATCTTCGCGGCAACGTCGCCGCAGAGGCGCAACATCGCTTCGATCGTCACGTCGCGCGTCACGAAGTGGTTCTTGTTGTCGCCCCACGCGCTGCCGAACGCCGTGCGCAGCGCCTTCAGCGTGTCGCGCACGAGGCCATAACCACGTTCCTTGTTCCAGCCGCGCCCGTCCTTGAAACGGTGCTGTGCGTCCTTGCGGCGGATCAGGCGATAGACCTCGCCGAAGATCTGCGCCTGGTTGATCCACATCTCCTGGGAGGAGCGGCCACCGAGCATGTTGATGTGGTATTGCAGCGGCGAGTCGTCTTCCTCGTAGAGCGCGCGCACCAGCGTCGCGGCGAACTTCTTCTCGGGATCGGTGCCCCACTCGATGCGTTCGTAGAGGTCGATGAGGTGCGACTTGTTGATGCGCGTGTGACTGCTGTTGATCACGACGAACATCTCGGTGGCGAAGTCCGAGGTCTTGCCGTCGAAGATAACCACGGGCACCTCGACGCGGCGGTCGGCGTCCTTCTCCTGCAGGTAGAAGTGCAGCCCGGCGAGGCGGTGCTGGCCGTCGATGATCAGGAAATCGCCGCGCGGTTCGAGCAGGTTGCCCGCGCGTTCCATGCCCTTCATCGGCTGGAACTCGAGCTTCTCGGTGGTGAACAGCAGGACCGCGCCCGGGATCACGGGCTGCCGCGTCTCGTTGCGGTAGAAGTCCTTGATCTGCTTCACCTTCCTGCGATTGAGATCACGCTGGAAGGACTTGCTGTTCTTATCGATCGCCTGCACATAGCGCTCGACGTCATCGACCTCCCGCTTGTCGCTGGTATCGCCGCCGATCACTTCGCCACGTTCCCCGTAGAAGCGGCTGACGAAGCGGACCTTGCGCAGCAGATCCTCGGCGGGGTAGCTGACGAAGTAGAACTCCGATTCCTTCTGACGCATGCGCTGAGCGAACATCGCGGCGGGCTCCTGCGGGGTTGGGGTTTGTGGCGCAGAGTGTGCGCTCCGAAACGGTTCTCTGCAAACGGGTAGGCTGCAGGACCGCATTGGCGAATGTCTGTAAGGCTATTATGCCGATAGAGTTATGCCGCATTCCATGGCCTGGATGTCCCGCTGCCAAGGCGGCAACCGCCGGCGCCGACGGGTGCGCGGCGGAAACCGGGTCAGTAGGCTCTCCACACGCGTGCGCATCACGTTTGTAGTTCACCAGTTCCCTCCCCGCTACTTCACGGGCACGGAGCAGTATGCGCTCGCCGTCGGCAGCGAGCTGCAGCGCCGTGGGCACGACGTGGATGTGTTCACACTGGATCCGGCGTTTGGCGAGGCGACCGGGCCGTGGCGCGAGTCGCGCGAAGTCGTGAATGGCCTGCCGGTGCGCCGGGTGAACTTCTGGATGAACCTCGGCCGTGACTGGGCGCGCATGGAATACCGCCATCCTCTGATGGCGGAGAAGTTTGCGGCGCACCTGCGCGAGCGCGACACCGAAGTCGTACACAGCTTCCACCTTCGCCACGTCGGCGCGGACCTGATCGATGTCACCAAGGCTCAGGGGCGTGGCCTGTGCATCTCGCTGACGGACTTCTGGTTCCTGTGCCCGCGCGTGATCCTCATGCGTCCTGACGGCGCGGCGTGCAGTGGGCCGCCCGATGGCGGCAGAGGTTGTCTGTCCTGCCATGCGCCGGAACTTGCTCAGCAGCTCGCCGAATCGCCGATTGCCGAGGAAGTTGGGCGACTCTGTGCGACGGTGGGTGCCGGTTCCAAGCCAGGTTGGGATCTGCGCAGTCGTGTGGCGACGCACCACGAGCGCTTTCCGTACCTTCGCGAACGGCTGCTCGCGGCGGACACGATCGTGGCACCGACGCAGTTCCTGCGGTCGGTGTTTGTGCAGAACGGTTTGCCCGCAGATCGCATCGAGTGTCACGGCTACGGCATCGACGGCGCGGGGATCGCTTCAGGTGTCGCAGGGGTAGTCGGTGCCGATCGCAAGCAGCGACCGCTCACCTTTGGCTTCTTCGGCTCGTTCGTGCCGCACAAGGGCCCGCATCTGCTTGTCGAAGCGATGGCGAAGGTCACGGGCGATTGCCGGGCGCTGTTGCGCGGGCGGGCGAGTGACTTCGTCGACTACTCGGGGCCGATGATCGAAGCGGCGCGCCGCGATGCGCGCATCACCGTCGAAGGCCCCTACGAACGCGCGCAGCTGGCGCAGGCTTTGGCTGCCATCGATGTACTCGTGGTGCCGAGCACGTGGCACGAGAACGCGCCGTTTGTGGTGTTGGAAGCGCGCGCTGCGGGCTTGCCGGTGCTGGCGAGCCGATTTGGTGGTCTCGTCGAGGTCGTGCGCGATGGTGTGGATGGGGAGTTGTTCGCGCCAGGAGATGCCGCCGATCTGGCGATGCGTCTGCAGCGGCTCGTCGATGAGC
>JADZDL010000211.1 GCA_020851075.1 Planctomycetota bacterium
AGCCGGCCTTCACGGTGCCGAGGCTGAACAAGTAGAGCCCGGTACCGGTCGCCGCGAGCACACTGAGGATCCACACGAGCACGGCGATCCGGTGCCAGCGTCGCGCACGTTCGCTGCGCAGAAGCCAGAGGCCCGTGCCGATCACCGGCAGCGCCAACAGGCCGCCGGCCTTCGCAAACCACAGGTGCATGCGCAGCGTCTCCGCCGGGAACTCGTAGCGCTTCATGAGCTGCTCGGTCAGCACGATCGCGACCGTGAGCGACACCATGGTCAGCGGGCCGAGCCAGATGTGCAGACGGCGGCGGTGCGTGAGCCCCGTCACCAACGAGGCGGCGAGCAGCAGGACGGTGGCGACGAAGGCGATCCAGAAGGGCAGGGTGGGCAACATGATGACGGCGCCCGTGGCGCGGACGTCCCGGCATGGTCGGGGACCGCCGCCCGCGAAGGAACAGGTTTCCGGCCAACTGCTCGCTCCCACCGGGCCTTGCCGCCCAAAACCACCTTCGCCTAAAGCCCTGACAAGCTCGGCCGGTCCGCCAGCCGATAGGAAAGGCCCATGGAACGTGACCTGAGCCCAGCCGAATTCCAGCGCTTCCATGATCTCATCTACAAGCTGGCTGGCATTCATTACCCGACCGAGAAGCTGGCGCTGCTGAGCAACCGCATCCGGCGCCGCCTGCGCGACACCAAGGTCGCCACGTATGACGCGTACCTGGCCATGATCCAGAGTACGACCCAGTCGACCGAACAAGCCGCGTTCCTCGACTCGATCACGACCAACGAGACCTACTTCTTCCGGTGCCAGCGGCACTGGGACTTCTTCAAGCAGTGGGCCCAACAACGCGCCGCCAATCCGGGCACACGCCGCGAAGGGTTCCGGATCTGGTCCGCCGCCGCCTCGTCGGGCGCCGAAGCGTTCACGATCACGATCATCCTGCACCAGATCCTCGGCCCCAACTTCGGCGGCATGCCCGTCGAGGTGCTCGGCACGGACCTGTCGACGCAGATCCTCGAGGAAGCGCGCGCCGGCCTCTATCGGCCGTATGCCGTCGCCCAGACGCCGCCCGAGGTGGTGAAGAAGTACTTCACGAAGACCAAGACCGACGAGCTGCTGTTCGACCGCCAGCTCGCCAAGGCCGTCACGTTCCAGCGCCACAACCTCATGGAGCCGCTGCCGGGCAACCGCCAGTTCGACTTCGTGTTCGTGCGCAACGTGATGATCTACTTCGACGTGCCGAGCAAGGAACGCGTGATGAAGAACGCCTTCCAGGTGACCAAGCCTGGTGGCTTCCTCATCGTCGGCGAGTCCGAGAGCCTCATGAACGTCAACCAGCCCTTCCAGTACTGCAAGCCGTCGATCTTCCAGAAGCCCGACCCGACGGCGAGCAAGATCAAGGCCTGAGCCAGCGAGACCTTCCTTGGCAACCGCGGCACGGCTACCGTGCGCGCATGGTCAAGGTCTGCAGTGGTTCCCTCGCCGGGCGCGGCAAACGCGTCGGCATCGCCGTCGCGCGCTTCAACGAGATGGTCACCGAACGGCTGCTGGCCGGCGCCACAAAAGCCCTGCTTGAGGCGGGCGTCGCCGACGAGGACATCGCCGTCTGCTGGGTGCCCGGCGCCTTCGAACTGCCGATCACCTGCCGCTGGCTCGCCGAGAGCGGTCGTTTTGACGCCCTCGTAATGCTGGGCGCCGTCGTGCGCGGTGGCACCGACCACTATGAGTATGTGTGCACGGGGGTCACCGAGGGTGCCGTGCGGGTCTCGCTCGACCACGGCATCCCGCTCGGTTTCGGCCTGCTCACGTGCGCCGAAATGGACCAAGCCCTGTCGCGCGCCGGTGGCGCCGATGGCAACAAAGGAGCCGACGCTGCCATGGCGGCGTTGGCGATGGCCGACCTCCGCTCGCAGATCGGGGCGTTGACGCGCGGCTGAGGCGATCCTCCAACCGCGGGCCACTGCCGGGCAGGGATCTGCCGGCATCATCTCCCGGAGTGATTCCCTGAAGGCCAGAAAGCCTTCCCCGAACGCCAGAATGCGGCTACTATTCGGGGCCCCTCCCACTCCCGGGAATCGCTCCTTGCCATGACCGCCCCCATCCGCCGCCGAACGCGCGCTCGCGAAGTTGCCCTGCAGCTCCTCTTCCAGTTCGACCTGCGCGGCGATGACTACGCGGAGCAACTCGGCAAGACCCTGTCGGCCCTATGCGCCGACGAATGCCAGGGCGAAGCCGACATGCTGGAGTTCACCGTGCGCCTCGTCGAGGGCACGCTTGGGCATCGCACCGAGATCGACCAGCGCCTGCAGAGTGTCACGCGCAACTGGGATCTGCGGCGCATGGCGAACGTCGACCGCAACGTGCTGCGCATGGCGCTCTACGAGCTCATGTTCTGCCGCGATGTGCCGCCCAAGGTCGCGATCAACGAGGCGATTGAACTGGGCAAGAAGTACTCGACCGCCAATTCGGGCGGCTTCGTGAACGGCATTCTCGACCGCGTGCGGCTCGACCTCGAGAAGGAACGGGCAAACCCAACCCAGAAGCCCCAAGGGGTTGCTGCCGGCCACGCCCACTCGCAGCCGAAGGTGGAGGAAAGCCCGAAGGGGCTCGATTCCCTGGGCATGGACGCGTAAGAACAGCGCCAGCGCCTCCCAGAAAACCGGCGTAGTTTCACGCCGGGGGAGGCCTCCAACACGATGGTTTTCGGCAAGCTGCTGTCGGCGCTCAAGAAGACGCGCGACGTCCTGACCGCCGGGCTAAGCCGGCTGTTCTCCGGCCGCAAACTCGACGAGGCCTTTCTCGAGGACCTCGAAGAGGTGCTCTACAACAGCGACCTCGGCCCAGTCGGCACGCGCATCGTCGAGGACCTGAAGGTGTCCTACAAGAAGCGCGAGGTGAAGGACATCGCCGAGGTGCCGCCGTTCCTACGCCGCAAACTCATCGCGATGCTGGAGGGTTGCGAGGCACCGCTCGTGCGCGCGCCCCAGGCCCCCACGGTCATCCTCGTCGTCGGCGTGAACGGTGCCGGCAAGACGACTTCGATCGCGAAGCTCGCGCGCCATCTGCAGCTGCAGGGCAAGTCCGTGCTGCTCGGCGCCGGCGATACGTTCCGCGCCGCCGCCGTCGAACAGCTCACGATGTGGGCTCTGCGCATGAATATCCCGATCATCAAGCAGGGCACCGGCGCCGACCCCGCGGCGGTCGCATTCGACGCGGTGGCCGCCGCGATCGCGCGCAAGGTCGACTACCTGATCCTCGACACCGCCGGCCGCCTGCACACGCAGAAGAACCTCATGACCGAGCTCGAGAAGATCGTGCGCGTCGTGAAGAAGAACCTGCCCGATGCCCCGCACGAGACCCTGCTCGTGCTCGACGGCACCACCGGCCAGAACGCGATCCGCCAGGCCAGCGAGTTTGCGAAGTCCGCCCCGATCACGGGCCTGATCCTCGCCAAGATGGACGGCACCGCCAAAGGTGGCGCCGTATTCGGCATTCGCGACGTGTTGCCCGTGCCCGTGAAGTTCCTCGGCGTTGGCGAAGGCTTGGAGGATCTCGAGCCGTTCCGCGTCGAAAGCTACGTGGACGCGATCCTCAAGTTCGACAACCCCGCGGGTTCGTGAACATGCCCGCCTGCACGAGGGAGGCCGGCGCGTGAGCGAACTCCAGGTCGACACCGCGGACACCCGCATCCCCCGGTGGCTGCCGTGGGTGTTCCTGGGCCTGCTCGTGCTGCCGCTCCATCCGTACTGGGTCGACTTCGAACAGGTCCGCCGCGGCCTGCTGCTGGTGCTCGCGGGTGCCACCGCCCTGCTCTGGCCAAGGCTGCCGCGCGTGCGCGGCGAGAACGCGTTCTTCACGTTCCTCGCGTTCCTCGCCGTCTGCGCCGTCATCAGCATCAAATCGCTGCAGCCTTGGGAGACGGTCTACCGCCTCGCCCATTGGCTCGCACTGCTCGTCGTGCTGCGCCTTGGTGCGGCGACCCAACGCGGTTTCGCGACCCCGATCGCGGTGCTCCTGCTGTTGACCTCCGTCTACGGCATCCTGCAGCGCTTGGGCCTCGCCGAGTTCTGCGGGTATGGCGTCGAACGCGAACCCGTCTCGGTGTTCGGCAACCTCAACGTCGCCTCCGAATGGACCGCGATCGCGGCGATGGCCACCGCCGCCTTCGGCACGGCCAACCTGGCCCCGCGGCGAGCCTGGCTGTCGCGCCTCGCGATCGCCCTCGCCGGCGCCTACCTCGTCGTCAACCAATCGCGCTCCGGCATGATCGCGCTGCCGATCGGCCTGTTCGTGCTGGCGATCCAACAACGCCGCGCGCTCGGCGCCTTGCCGCTGCTGCTCGCCGTACTCGGCGCGGGAGGCGGCTACCTCATCTCGGCGACCGTTGCCCGGCCGCCGACCTTCGACGCCATCGCGCAGGCCGCCGAACGCAACCGGGCGACGGCGACGCTCGAGGTGCGCCGCGAGATCGCGCGCAGCTGCACGACCCTGTTTGCCGAGCGGCCGCTGTTTGGCTGGGGCCCCGGGCAGTTTGCCGTGCAATACCCGCGCGTGCGCAGCCAGAAGGAAATCGAGCTATCGAGCCCCGGGCGGCAGTTTGCCACCGAAGTGCGCACCGCCCACGACGACTGGCTCGAACTGCTCGTCGACGGCGGTCTGCCGGCGCTCGGCCTGTTTGCGGGAATGCTCTTCGCGCTGCAGCGTGGCAACCGCCAGAAGGTGCGGCTGCTGCCGCTGTTCGTGCTCATGATGATGATGTTCGTGCGCGCCCCGCTCGGCAACGCCCCGGCCATTGCGGCGGCGATGCTGCTGGTCGGCTCCGAGGCACCCATCCTCACCACCCTGCCCCGCTGGTTGCCCTGGCTGCACCGCGGCATCGGGCTCCTGCTCATGACGCTCGGGCTCCTGCCCATTCTCGCCAACACCCTGTTTGCGCCGTACCAATGGGCCAAGGCGCACGGGGAGCCACCGCCCCGTTCCGCGATCACGCGCGCTGTCGCCTGCATGCCCTGGGAGCCGCGCTGGCTGCAGATTCTCGCCCAGGAACAGCTGCTCGCCGGGGAATTGGCTGCAGCCCGCAAGAACGCGGCCCGGGCGCTGCAACTGCGCCCCCACGAACCGCAGCTGTTCCTGCTGGTCGGTGAAGTGCTCGCCCAGGGCACGGCCTACAAGGAAGCCGCCGCACTCGCCACTGCCGCGCTCGCGATCGACCCACCCAACCCCGAATTGCGCGTGCTGCTGAGCACCGTGCGCCTGCAGCAACGCGACATCGACGGCGCAATCGCCGCCGTGGTCGAGAATCCGCACCCGGCGCTGCGCACGCGCCTGCAATCGCACTTCCGCCAACTCGAACGGCTCGCCGATCGGCTCGACTATCCCGAAGGTGCCGCGCGCTGCGCGATCGAGCGCACGTGCCTAGAACTCACCGAAACGCTGGGCGTGCAGACCCAGGAGGCGCAGTTCAGCACCAACGACAAGCTGAAGGAACTCGTCGTGCAGGCCAAACGCGCCGGCACGAGCAGTCGCGACGTGCGCCTGTTTGCGCTGCATGCGGTGCAGGCACTCGACGCCGGCGATCGGGATACCGCAACGCAGTTTGCCAAGCTCGCCAAACAGAAGGGCGCCACGTTTGAGCCCTGGCAGCGCGACCTGCTCGGCGACACGCTGAAGCCCCTGGCCAACAACGAAGCCTGGCGGGCGCTGCTGCGCTGATCGCCGCGCGCGCGCCTACTCGCTGAGCAGGTAGGCAAACACCATCGACTCGAAGAGCACCGTCCCACCCACGGCAACCTGCAGGGCAATCGACCAGGGGCGCGGCAGTTCGCGCATGGCGAGCAGAAAGACCAGGAACACCACCATGCTCGCAATCGCCCCTTCGAACCAGAACCACGCTCCCTGCGCCTGCAGCAGAACGGGCAGCAGCACGCCCGGGAGCACGGGCACCGTGCGCAGGTAGTTGGTTACCACGCCGGGCGACAGGTCAGCCAACGGACCGAGCCAAAGCGGCACCATCGTCGGCAGCCACAGCACCAGCGCCGCGACCAGCACCGCGTGAGGCCACGAACGCACGCTCGGCGCCTGTCTGGCAACCGCAGTCACTTGCCCACCACCTCGGGCTTCTCGGCCGTGGCTTTCTTCACGACGGCCTGAACCAGCTCCAGATCACCTTCCGCGCCCGCGGCCTCGAGGAACTGTTCGAACTTCCACTCGCGCGTGCGCAGCGCATGCTCCTTCGGGAACAGGCCGCGCATCGGCTGCTGCAGCACATAACCAAGGTAGGCCATGCCGAGCCTCGTCGCGTGCAGCCGATCCTCCTGCTGCAACGCCCCGGGTGCCGTCTTCAAGGCGCCCCCCACCAACGGCAGCTCGACCCCTTCATCGCGCATCGTGCGCACGATGCCCGACAGCGGCATCAGGTGCATGTTGGTGCGCTCCTTGCAGAACTGGGCGAGCCGTTCGTTGAGCTCGGCGAGCAGCTCCTTGTTCGGAATCTGGCGTGGGTTCAGCATGCGGCGCGCAGCCCCATGCATGTCCGGCAGGTCCCCGAGCAGCACAGGCACCTCGATCTTCGCGAGCATGGCGAGGCCCTCGGCGAGCTTCTCCTTGCGCGCCGTCGCCTCATCCCCGGACACAAAGCCGTAGGCAAACCAGAACGGGAAGTCGATCGCGAGCACGACATCGGGCTTGCTGCGCAGGGCCTGCTGCACTTCTTCGGCACCGATCGTGCTGGGATCCGTGAACATGACGGTCATCTGCGTCGTGCTGTGCGTGGTCACACGCGCGGCATCGCCGGCCCAGGCTTTGACGACCTGCTGCAACGTCACCGAATCGCCCTGCTCCTTCGCGCCAAACGCCGGGCCATCGCGGAAACCGCCGCTCACCGAGGCACCAATCACGTGCACACGCAGCTTCTTCTTCGCTGCGGCGGTGTCTTGGGCCAGAGCTGGCAACGCAAGGAAGAGCGAAAGGCAGAGCAGCGGAAGTCGACGGAGCATCAGGGGAAGTCTCGGAGTTCGTTCCAGCGCAGCATGCCCCACCCGACGTCTCAGGCACCAGCCACTGCGCGAGGGCCAGCCTAACCGACCAGGCAACGTCTAGAAACGGCCGCCTTGCCGACCCGCCACGGTCCGCTAGGATCCTCTCGCATGTCGCCCAGGAACTCGGCCGGGGAAGCGAGAATGCACTTGCCATCCGGCGAGTGGGCGGGCTTCTACGTGCAATTCCGACGTCAATACCCCCAGCGGCAACGCATGGAGTTCTCCGACGGCATTGTTCGCGGCGAAGGCTCCGCTCAGCAGGCGCCCTGCGCAACCTGCTGACCAGGGAGCCCCTGCGCGGCCGCGCGATCGAGCAACACGAGCACGTTGCGGTGCTGGCGCAGCACCGATGCGGGACAAGCCACCGAGACTTCGCCGCGCAGCATGGCAGCAACGGCTTCGGCCTTCGCCGCACCAAACGCGCACAGCACCAGACGATCTGCGGCGAGGATCGTCGCGAGCCCCGACGTCACGGCCTCACGCGGCGGTTCCTCCGGCGCAAACCGCGCGCGTGCATCCTCGCGCGTAGTCTCGGCGAGGCGCGTGCGGTGGAAGCCGCTATCGAAAGGGGTTCCCGGTTCGTTGAACGCGAGGTGGCCATTGCGGCCGATGCCGAGGAACTGCAACTTCACGCCCCCAGCGCGCTGCAGCAGTTCGTCGTGGGCGCGCAGAGCACTATCCGCGTCGACGTGCGGCACCGGAAAGAACGTGCCCGCGCGCAACATCGCCAGCAAGGCCGGGCAGTTGGTGCCGAGTTCGTGCACCATGCCGCCGCGGCGCTCCGGGGGATAGCCGAGGTACTCATCGAGGTGCGTCGCGACAAAGCTCTGACCGTCGATGCGCCTGCCGTCGAGCTCGGCGCCGAGCGCCTTCAACATCGCGGTGTAGGTGCCGCCAGTGGCAAACCCGACGAGCGCCGGCCCTCTCGCTGCGGGGCGCGGTGCGATCGCGCGCCGGATCTCGTCGAGCAGGAACGGCACCGCGGCCTCGGCGTTGGCGAGGATGCGGACTTCGGGAGCGACACGTTCGGGCATTCGCACACTGTGCAGAAGGGCCGGCAGCCGAGCAAGAGTCTGGCGCGTCAGTGGCAGCCTTCCCGGCTAGTCCTGAGCCCGGAGCCCCGTGCCAAGCCCCCCCGGTAACCGCCGTATCCGATTCAGCGTGCACTTCACACCTTCCAGACAATGCCGCGCCGGAACAACTGCGCAAGCACGGCATACCAGCCGAGAATCCACAGCACCGCGAACAACAGCGAGGCGAACTGCGGATCGCCGATCGGCAGCAACACGGTGCGGAAGAACCACTCCTTCACCGCCACCTGCTTGCCGTCGATCGTCACCGTCCACAGCGAGCCGACGATCCGGCCGAGCAGGCCGCTGCCGACGAAGACGAGCAGCGCGTTCACGCCGTAGACCTGCAGCGGATGCGCGAGTCGTTGCAGGCCACGCACATCGAATAGCCACTGCATGGCCGCCAGGGCCACCATCGCGATGCCCGCCGTCCACACCACGTAGCTGCTGGTCCAGAGTGGTTTGTTGAACGGCAACACGAACGACCACGCGTAGCCGATTGCGAGCAGTGCAGCGCCACCGAGCAGCAGCGCGCGCACCTTCGCCAGCGGTTCGCGCGCCGACACGAGCACGCGGCCCGCTTCGACGCCGAGCAGGCACGTGCCGATCGCGGGCATCGTGCTGAGCAGCCCTTCGGGGTCGTATTTGCCCTTCACATAGATGTGGTTGCCAAAGACGAGGCGGTCGAGGTACCCCTGCAACGTCGTCATCGGATCGCCGAGATCCGGGGCCGCAACCCCGGGCACGGGCACCCACGTGACGATCGCCCAATAGCCGAGCAGGACCCCGAACAACACCGTTCGCTGCACCGCCGCCTTCGTGAACAGGAAGAGCAGTGCGGCGATGCCATAGCAGACCCCGATGCGCTGCAGCACGCCCGGAAAGCGTGTTCGCAGCAACGGACCAAACAGCTCCTTGTCCTCGGCGAACGTGATCAGTGGAAACGCGGACAGGAACATGCCGAGCAGCACGAGCCACAAGACGCGCTTGCCGATGCCGAACGCGAGTGGGCCGCGCGGCGCTCCGGCGGCCAGTTTGCGCGCAAACGCCGGCACGATCGCGACGCCCGCGCAGAACAGGAAGGTCGGGAAGACCAGGTCCGTGAACGTGCAGCCATGCCACTCCGCGTGGCGCAGCGGCGCGTATTGGAACTGCGCCCCCCAGCGCCCCGGATTGTTGACGAGGATCATCGACGCGATCGCGAGCCCGCGCAGCGCATCGAGCCCTACCCACCGATTGGCGGGTGCGCTCACGACTCGAGCACCGCGCGCACGCTGCCTTCGCAGTGGAACAACAACGTGCGCGCGGCCGCCGGATCGACGCCCTTCCGATGCACGACGATCGCGGTCTTCACCTCGCCGAGGCACTCTTCGAGCAACCGCTCGGCCGTAGCCACGTCACATTGTGCCGCTTCCGCAACGATGCGAACGCTGCGCACCCGCAGCTTCGCATTGGTCGGTTGCACATCGACCATGAGGTTGCCGTAGACCTTGTGCAATCGGACGAACGCGCCCGTGCTCAGCATGTTGAGCACCATCTTGGTCGCCGTGCCGGCCTTCAGACGGGTGCTGCCCGTGAGCACTTCGGGTCCCGTCACGACTTCGATCGGCAGTTCGGCGGCCGCGGCCACGGGGCCACCGCGCGAACAGACGACCGCGACCGTCAACGCGTGCACCGAATGCGCGTACTGCAGCGCGCCGAGCACGTACGGGGTGCGCCCGCTGGCGGCGATGCCGACGACGACGTCCTTGCTGCCAAGTTCGCGCGCGCGCAGGTCCGCGGCGCCGAGTTCGGCGTCGTCCTCGGCCCCTTCCACCGCCTTCAGGAACGCACCTGGCCCGCCCGCAATGATCCCGAGGACCTGCTCCGGCTCTGCCGAGAACGTCGGCGGACACTCGACGGCATCGAGCACCCCGAGCCGCCCCGAGGTGCCAGCGCCACAGTAGAACAGGCGCCCCCCCTTGCGCATGTGCTCGGCGATGCGGTCGATCGCCGCGGCGATGCGCGGCAGTTCCGTATGGACCGCGGCAGCCACCGAATGGTCCTCGAGGTTCATCGCCTGTACGAGGGCGAGCGTCGACATCGCGTCGAGCTCGGTCGTGTTGGGGTTGCGGGCCTCGGTCGAAAGCGTCGTGAGATCCGGTTTGGTCATCGCAGGTCGGGCCAGTATAGACCTTCGTGCAAGCCGGCGTCCCATGTCCATCAGCACCCTCGACCTCCTGATTCTCGTGCTCTACATGGGCGCGACCATCGCGTTCGGCCTGTGGATGGGCAGGGGCCAGAAAAACGCCTCGGACTACCTCCTCGGCGGCCGCGATCTGCCGTGGTGGGCCCTGTTGATCTCGATCGTGGCGACCGAGACGAGCACGGCGACCTTCCTCAGTGTGCCCGGGATTGCCTACGGCGGTGGCCTGCCGGGCACCACGGGGGACCTGCGCTACCTGCAGCTCCCGCTCGGCTACCTCGCCGGTCGCGCCATCGCCGCGTTCGGGCTGTTGCCGCTGTACTTCCGCGGCGAACTGTTCACCGCCTACGACGTGCTGCGCAACCGCAGCGGGCCGGCCGTGCGCACGCTCGCGAGCGGCCTGTTCCTCGTCACACGCACGCTGGCGGACGGGCTGCGACTCTACCTGGCGGCCCTCGTGCTGCAGGTCATGCTCGGTTGGTCGCTGAGCACTTCGGTCGCAGTCACGGGCCTCGTCACGGTGGTCTACACGGTGCTCGGGGGCATCAAGGCGGTGGTCTGGACCGACGTGATCCAATTCGTCGTCTACATGCTCGGTGCGATCGCCGCGCTGTTTGTGCTCGGCGGCCAGCTCGAACACGGCTTCGGCGGCACGCTGGATGCGATGGCGGTGCAGGACCGTCTGCGCGTATTCGACTTCGGCCTCGACTTCGGATCGACCTACACATTCTGGGCCGGGTTGTTTGGCGGCGCCGTACTCTCGGTCGGCAGCCACGGGGTCGACCAGATGATCGTGCAGCGTTACCTGAGCGCGCGCAGCCAACGCGATGCGCAGAAGGCGCTGCTGTGGAGCGGTCCGATCGTGCTCGTGCAGTTCGTGTTCTTCCTGCTGCTCGGTCTTGGCCTGTCGGCGTTCTACGCCGAGCACCCACCCGCGGTCCCATTTGCGAAGAGCGACCGCGTCTTCGCGGACTTCATCGTGCATCACCTGCCCGTGGGGCTCGTCGGCATCGTGCTCGGTGCGGTCTTCTCGGCCGCGATGTCAACGCTGTCGAGTTCCCTCTCGGCCTCGGCGAGTGCGCTCGTAAACGACTTCCTGCTGCCGAGCACCGGCCACCGCGCCGATTCGCCGTTTGCGCTGCGCGCGGCGCGCGGCGCGACGCTGCTGTTTGCGGGCCTGCAGATGGCGGTCGGCATCAGTGGTCTCGGCGGCGCCGATGCCGTGGTCAACCAGGTGCTCGGCATCGCCACGGTGACGACGGGTGTGATCCTCGGCCTGTTCCTGCTCGCACTCTGCAAAGGCCGCTCGCCCAACGCTTCGCTGTGTGGGCTCGTGGCGGGGCTGCTGGCCACGGCAACCGTGTTCTTCGTGCTGCCACGCCTGGAGTGGAAACTCGCGTGGCCGTGGTTTGGCATCGTGAGCTGCGGCACGACTTTCGTCACCGGTTGGCTCGCGAGCTTCGTGCTGCCTGCCGCCCAACCCTCGACAATCCCGCCATCTGCTACGGAGCGAACGGCACACACACCACCGGCAAACGAGGCCTGATGTTCCGCGAACTCTCCCGCGCCGTTCTGTCCGCGCTCTTCCTGTTGGCGGCCCTGCCGGCGCAGACCCGCACCGGCGCCGACGTGATCACAACGCCCGAAGGACGGGCGCCGCTGCACAACCGCAAAGTGGGCCTCATCACCAACCACACCGGCCGCACCGCCGAGGGCCGCCGCACCGTCGACGTACTCGCCGCAGCCCCCGAAGTGCAGCTGGTGACGCTGTTCTCGCCCGAACACGGCTGGGAAGGCGTGCTCGACGAGAAGACCAAGGACACCAAGGACGCCGCCACCGGCCTGCCCGTCTATTCGCTGTACGGCGAGACGCGCGTGCCGACGCCGGCGATGCTGCAGGGCATCGATACGCTGGTCTTCGACATCCAGGATATCGGCTGCCGCTTCTACACCTACCTGTCGACGATGCGGAACGGCATGGAAGCCGCTGCCGCACACCAACTGCGCTTCGTCGTGCTCGACCGCCCCAATCCGATCGGCGGCGTTCGCATGGAAGGCCCCGTGCTCGCGGACGACCGGCGCGACTTCGTCGGCGCGCACCGGATCCCGCTGCGGCATGGCATGACCGCCGGCGAACTCGCGAAGATGATCCAGGGCGAAGAAGGCCTGCAACTCGACCTGCAGGTGGTGCCGTGCGTCGGTTGGCAGCGCGCCGACCTCTGGGACCGCACGGGTCTACCGTGGGTCAACCCGTCGCCGAACATGCGTTCGCTGACCCAGGCGCTGCTGTACCCAGGCATCGGCCTGCTCGAAGGCACCAACCTGTCCGTCGGCCGCGGCACGGACACGCCGTTCGAAGTGCTCGGCGCGCCGTGGTGCGATGGTGTGGCCCTCGCGCTGCGTCTGCGCGAAGCAAAGCTGCCCGGCGTCACATTCGTGCCCGTGTCGTTCACGCCAACGGCGAGCAAGTTTCGCGGCGAACTGTGCAGTGGCCTCAACGTCGTGATCACCGACTGGCAGACGTTCGAACCGGTGCGCACGGGCATCCACCTCGCCTGCGCCCTGCGCGCTCAGCATGAGAAGGCGTGGGATACCAAGCGACTCGATTGGCTGCTCAAGCACGAACCCACCGCGGCGGCGATCCTCGCCGGCACCCCGGCCGACGCCATCGTCGCCAGTTGGAAGAAGGACCTCGAGCTGTTCCGCATGCGGCGCAAGCCGTTCCTGCTTTATGAGTGACCCTACCCTGCCGCCCGTCCAGATCGGCCTGGAGACGTGCTGTGAAGCGCCGCCCGAACTCCTGCGGCGCACGCGCGGTTTTGGCCTGCTCTGCAATCAGGCCTCGGTCGATCGTTCGTTCCGGCACGCCCCAGAAGTGCTGCACGCTCGCTTCCCGGGCAAACTCAAAGCCCTGTTTGGGCCACAACACGGGCTGTGGTCGACCGAACAGGACAACATGATCGAGACGGGCCACGGCACGCATGCGCGGCTGTCCGTGCCCGTGCACAGCCTCTCCAGCGAGACACGCAAGCCTTCGCAGCAGATGCTCGACGGCCTCGATGCGCTCGTCGTCGACCTGCAGGACACCGGCACGCGCGTCTACACCTACATCTGGACCCTCACCCACTGCCTCGAAGCTTGCGCGCAGAAGGGCATCCCGATGCTCGTGCTCGATCGGCCCAACCCGGTCGGCGGCGAGGCCGCTGAGGGGCCACTGCTCGACCTCGAGTACCGCAGCTTCGTCGGCCGCGCGGCGATCCCGATGCGCCACGGGCTCACGATCGGCGAACTGGCGCGCTTCTGCAACGACAGCATGGGCCTCGGCGCCGACGTGCAGGTGGTGCCGATGCGCGGCTGGCGCCGCAGCATGCTGTGGCCCGACACCGGCCGCGCGTGGGTGCCACCGTCGCCCAACCTGCCGCGCTGGGAAGGCACACTCGTCTATCCCGGCCAGGTGCTGCTCGAGGGTACCAACCTCAGTGAAGGGCGCGGCACCACGGTGCCGTTCGAACAGTGTGGCGCGCCCTTTGTGGACCCGTGGCAACTGCTCACCTTCCTGAGCACCCGCGGGCTGCAGGGTGTGGCGCTGCGGCCCGTGCAGTTTGAGCCGACGTTCCAGAAGTGGCACGGCAAGGGCTGCGGCGGCCTGTTCCTGCACGTGACGGAGCCACGGGCGTTCCATTCGTACCGCACGACGTTGGCACTGTTGCGCGCCGTACACGAACTGTGGCCGCAGCACTTCGCCTGGCTGCAGCCACCGTACGAATATGAAACCGTGAAGATGCCGATCGACATCCTCGCCGGCGGCCCCGAAGTGCGCGCATTCGTCGAAGGCGAGCGGCCCTGGAGCCAACTCGATGCGCTCGCCGCGACCGCGCCGGATTGGTGGCAGCGCGCGCGGCGGTTCCTGCTGTACTAGCCTCTGCGTGCTGGTGCAGCGCAGGGTGGGAAGTGCCTACTGCACGTGCACGTGCAGCTGCAGGCCCTTGCCGTGCTTGCCAAACGTCACCGTCGCAGCCTTCGGCACCTGCCCTTCGAGGTCCATGTCCGCCAGCTCCGGCTGCGTCATGACCATCATGGCGTGCAGGTCGAGCACCATCGACATCACGGCGCCATTCGCGATCGGCGTGCGCTTCAGCTTGTTGTCCGAAACGGCGTCGATGACGGCCTTCGCGTTGGCATCACCACCGCCCATCGACACGGTCATGTAGTTGCCGACCGCCGCGAAGAACGACTCCATCGTGCCATCGGGCATCATCGGGTTCGGCTCGCCCGAGATCTTGGTCTTGCTGACCTTCGCGCCGCGATGCTCGAACGCATTCAGGGTGACCTCCATCTCGACGTCGCGACTCGCCATCTTCTGGCCCTTCATGAGCGTCTGGTAGGCCTCGCTGTCCACCATCTCGCGCAGCTTCTCACCGTCCTGCATACCGACCAGCAGCCAACCCTGCATCTTCGCGTCCATGGCCATGCTGAGGCCACCGTCGAAGGACTTCATCATCTGCGCGGTCATCGCGGCTGCCTGCTTGCGCTGTTCCTCGTCCTGGTTGGTCAGGCTGATGGCCCAATCCAGCAGCGGCGACGACATCAGCGCGAGGCTGTCGGGAGCGAGGCAGAACTGCATCTCCATGAGGTTCTTGCCGCCCGCGAGCATCGGCGCACCTTGGCTCGCTGGCTGCATGGCCGAAGCGAAGCTCGCAAAACCCGTTCCCGCCTTGGGCTCGAGACCGAGCTTGATGTCGATGCCCTCGACCGTCGGATCCTCCGGATCCCCCGTGACGACGAGGGTGAGGCGCTGCATCTGCTTTGGCAGGTCGAACAACGAGTTCGTGAACGCCGCGACATCCTTGGCGGTCGCTCCCTGCGACTGCATCAGGAGCGTCAGGCTGCCCTGCACCATGGGCTTGTAGCCAGCAACTTCCTCGGCGAACAGGTCCATGAGGGCCCCCGGATCGCCGGATAGATCGAGCAGACCGACGTCGCCCGTGCCCGTCGCCAGCTGGAACTTCCGGTCCGCGCCGAGCGACAGCACATAGTGCCCACCCTCGGGCGCCTCCGGCATTTCCTGTTCGAGGGCGAGGTTCATCGCCACCATCGAGGCGATCTCCGCCTGCGAGGTCTTCAGAACGAGGACCGGGCCGGTAGCCGGAGCCGCAGTCTTGCCGTCTGCCTGCGCAGCAAGAGGCATGGCAAGTGCTGCAATGAGAAGGGAATGGGAAGCCAGTGAGGAGTGCAGATACATCGTGTTTGGCCCGGGTATCGGGTGGCG
>JADZDL010000212.1 GCA_020851075.1 Planctomycetota bacterium
CGTCACCAATGCGGCGGCCGGCATCTTCGTAGGTGCCGCCGACGGCAATGCGAATGATGTGCAGATCGACCTTGCCGTCGTGGCGGGTCTTGACGCCTGGCAGCGTTGCGACCGGGCGATGGATCACTGAGAAGCCGCAGCGTTCGCGCAGGACCTTGTTCGGGCTCTCCTTCTCGGTGACCGTCGGGTACTTGATCGCGGTGCCATGAGCGCGAATGCCCGCCATCGCGGCGTCGTAACAGGCCTGGGCGTCTTTGCGTCGTGACTCGAGGGTCAGGTCGACCGGGTGGAAGTGCACCACGATCGGCAGGGCGGCTGCCACCTGGTGCACGGCCGCGGACAGTTCGGAGGAGATACCGTCACCGTGGTATTCGGCGACGTGAAGGGATTCGCGATCTGGCATTGCAGTAATGGGCGTCCGCCCGGCGGACTAGCATGGTAAGCCGGCAGGCGAACACGAATTGCAGTGCGAATCGGCCGCCGGCGGCCAGCCTTCTTAGCGATTCCGCGGCTTGCGGAGCGGCTACTTGCCGCCTTCCTTCGGCGCTTCCTTGCTGGCGCCAGCCTTCTTCATCGCCACTTCGGCGGTGGTACGGGTGGTGGTCACCGTCATCTTCTGGTTGATGGTCATTTCGCCGCCCATCGGGCTTGGCATCAACAGATCCATCGTCGTCGTGCTCTTCGATTCGAGCAGGAAGCTGTCCGTGCGCGAGACCTTCGCGGAGCCCGAGAGCTTGCCGTTCTTGATCTCCATCTTGGCCAGCATTTCCTTCGTCTGCGCGTCGGCCTCGTCGTCGCCGTCGTCGGCCTTGCCTTCGCCAGCGTCAACCTTGACCTCGCCGGCGGTCTTTTCGACCGTGCCCGTGGCCGTGACCACGAAGGCTTCGTCGTCATGCTTGGCAAGGGTCATCTTCATCTTGTTCTGGATGGGCATGCTCGAGGACTTGCCGTCTTCGTTGCGCTCCCAGGTGCCGCCGACGGCCATTGCCTTGTCAGGACGGGGGCCAAACGCGCTTTCGGCGAGACGCTCGAAGTTCTTGGCGTTGAGCTGTGCGGCGAGCATCTGGGCGCCCATGCGGCCGGCCTTCTCGCGAGCGGTCTCCAGCGTCTTCTCCAGGTTGTCCATGGAGGTGATCTTGCCGTATGGGTCCAGGCGGGCGATGAAGGTCGTGCCACTGAGGCTCGACATCGCGACGCCGATCGCGTCGAAGTTGGGCATGCCCATGCCGCCGTCTTCGTCTTCGGCGGGGGCGTCCCCGGCCTTCTGGTCGAGTGAGTCGAACTCGACGTCGCCCATCATGGGGATCGTCATGGCGCCGGCGATGCGCGCGATCTTGGTCTCGAGCACGATCATGCCCTTGTCGTCGATTTCCTTCACGCTGACCTGCAGCGTGTAGGTGACCGAGTTTCCCATATCCATCTGTTGGCCGCCCATGTCGATGGACTGCTCCATCTTGCTTTCATGCTTGAACCAGGCGGTGGCACCCTTCTTGGCGTTGATGCGGAGGTCTTGTTCGGCGCCCTGGGCGGCGAGCGGGGTGGCGAGGCTGAGGAAGAGGAGGGTAGGAACGGAGATTCGCTTCATGGTGGCGTTCTGTGGCCGAAAGACCCGAGATTACGTCGTTGGCCCCGCAGAACGAAATGGCGCCTGCGCAATCGTCAACCGTCAAACCGCAAGCCCAGCCCGCGTACGGTCAACAGGTGCAGTGGTGCGGCTGGATCGATCTCAAACAACTTGCGAAGGCGTAGCACGACGTTGTCCAGCGTGCGCACCGTCAGGGTCGCGGTGCTACCGAACAGGTGTTCTACGACGATCTTGCGAGAGACGACGGTGCCGGCGTGGGCCGCCAGCAGCTTCAGGAGCTTGGTTTCCGTGGCGGTGAGGGTCACCTCTTCGCCGGTGCGGGTGCGGGCGCGCATGGCGCGGAAGTCGACCCGGTTGCCGCCGAATTCGAGCACTTCGGAGCCGGCGGCGGGTGGTGGGCGGCGGCGCAGCAAGGCGTCGACGCGCAGCAGCAGTTCGCGCAGGTTGAAGGGTTTCGTGAGGTAGTCGTCGGCCTGCAGCTCGAGTCCTTTGATGCGGTCGCGATCGGCGCTGCGGGCGCTGAGGATCAGCACAGGCGTCATGTCGCCGCGCTCGCGCAATTGGCGAAGCACTTCAAAACCGTCGCAGCCGGGCAGCATGACGTCGAGGATCAGCAGGTCGATGCCACCGTTGCCCATGCGATCCAGCGCGGCGGTGCCAGTGAGCACGTGCTCGGCGTGGTAGGACTCCAGCGTGAGATTGTCGCAGAGCATTTCGCCGAGGGCGCGTTCGTCCTCGGCAACCAGGATCCATCGGCTCATCGGGAACCTCGGCGAAGGGGAAGTCGAACGGTAAACTCGGCGCCGCGGTCGCGCCCCTCGCTGGTGGCGCCAACCGAGCCGCCGTGGGCGAGGACGAGCTCGTGTACGAGATGCAGACCAAGTCCCGTGCCGCCCGAAGCGGCGTCATTGCCGCGCCAGAACGGGCGGAACGCGTTGGCCAGTTCTTTGTCGTCGAGACCGCGCCCCTGGTCGCGCACGCGGATCCTCGCTTCGTCGTCCGCGCTGGTCAGGGTCACGGTGACTTCGCGGTTTGGCGGCGAGTACTTGATGGCGTTGTCGAGCAGATTGCGCAGCACGAGCTGTACGGCCTCGGGGTCGCGTTGCATAGGCAGGGACTCTGGCAGCTCTCTGCGCAACACCACCTGCGCGGCGATGGCCCGCGCTTCCATGGCGGCGAGCGCGTGCTGCACATCCGCGACCAGATCGCCTGCTTCGGTGGTGTTGGGGCGCGCGGTGGTGCGCAGCCCCGCCGCGGTCAGCACGTTGGTGAGCCCGCGTTCGAGTCGTTCGGCTTCGAGCAGGCCGGTGGCGAGATACCGCGAGCGCTTGTCGGCGGGCAGGCGTTCGTCGCGCAGCGATTCGAGCAGGAGCACGATCGTGGCGAGCGGAGTCTTCAGCTCGTGCGTGGCGCCGGCGAGGAAGTGGTCCTGCAGCTTCTGCAACTGCGCTTCGCGGCGTTCGCTCGCGGCGTAGAGCCAGCCCGAGATCAGCAGGATGGCGCCAAAGACGATGCCTTCACTGCAGAACATCCAGTAGCGCGTGCGCGCGAGTGCCGCGAGGCTCGCGGCATCCTTGGCACCGAGCGCCTGGGCGGCGCCGTTGATGTCCTGCGCGGCAAGGTGCTGGCTGGCCAGCTCCAGTTCGCCGCTGGCGTGGACCTGGAAGATGGTCCACCACACGACCAGCGCGAAGGACAGGCAGAGGATCAGCGCAAACAGGATGGAGCTAGGCGAGCGGGGCACGTCGGGCTACAGCGTACGCAAGCGCATGGCGAACCCGAAGGGCTTCACCGAGGTTGCGATCGGCGAAGTGGCGCTGTCGCCGTTGCCGACCAGGTAGGTGCCGCGGCCAAGCGTGCCGATCGAGCCGAGCGTGATGGCCGTGCCATCGGTGAGCACGACGTCCCACGGGTTGGCGCCCGGCGCGTAGCTCGCCACCTGGGCAAACAGGTTGAGGCCCGCAAAGCCTGGGTCGGCGGGCACCGCCAGCGAAGCGCCGGCCTGCGAACCCGTGATCGAGCCGGCCGCATCGGCGAGCAGGATCGAGCTGAAGTCGATGCTGGTAAGGAAGTTGCAAGAGCTGCCGGCGAGATTGTAAGGCAGCGGGCCAAAGGCCCCGACCGTGTTGCTGAGGCCAAACAGGGCAAACGCAGGCGAGTTCGGTGCGAGGTTGGTGGCATTCAGGAAGAATGCGGCGCCGGGCGCACGCGTGCCCGTCACAGCCATCGTGGCGGTCGGTTGGCTCGTGCCGAGGCTGCAACCCTGCCCGAACGGCATCGACTGGCCGTCGACCACGCCACCGGTGGTGGTGGCGCCGTCGAGCAGCGCGTGGGAGTAGCCGAAGTTGGCGATGTTGTTGCCTTCCATCACGAGGTCGATGACGAGCCAGCCACCATTCGGAATCGTCACCGAAGCCGGCACCGTGAAGGGGAACGTCAGGCTGCCGTTCGGCGCGCCCCACGGGTGCGGCGAAGCGCTGCCTGGGTCGGGGTAGAAGCTCCACGGGCCGTCAAACACGGGCACCAGCGGTTGGGTCAGGTTGTCGGCGTAGCGCGCGCCGGGCATGGCGATGGTGCTCACACCGATCGAGATCTGCAGGCGTTGGATCAGGAACGGGCCAGGGGCGCCGACCTGCGGCACGGGGCCGTCAAAGCGGAACTCCAGCTGGTTGGCCGTGAAGGTCGGCGAGCCAACCTCCGTCGCGGTGTAGAACATCTGCACGCGCGAGTTGACCTGCATGAGCGGCAGCAGGCTGTAGTTCTGCAACTCCTGGCTCGGCGTGGCGGACACCGGCAGTTCCAGGTAGTTCTGGGCGGACAGGGAAGCCACTGCGGAGCAGAGGCAGAGCGCGACGACGGGATTCTTCATGACGTTTTTGCG
This sequence comes from Planctomycetota bacterium, assembly GCA_020851075.1. Lineage (GTDB taxonomy): Bacteria > Planctomycetota > UBA1135 > UBA1135 > UBA2386 > JADZDL01. The sequence continues at coordinate 4,467 of JADZDL010000212.1, forward strand.
GCATTTGCCGCGGCTTGTCGTTGGTTGACGAAGGGCACGCTACGCATCGCGTTTTGCGTTGTGTCATGCTCTGGTCATTGTTTGCTACGCTCTTGGTCCCATGGTGTGTCCTGCACAAACCCGGCTTGTAGCCGGATCAAGCTGTGTCGAACTTGCGGGTGAAAGTCCCGTCGCGGTAAGCGCCGAAGCGCCGCGTAGCAGGCTCCAGCCCGGGCGAGAGATCGCCCGTGCCAAGCGGAGCGTCCAGAGCCCGGGTTCGAGGCGTGTGCCTCGAACCCGGGGAGCAAAGTCGCAGGCCCAATCCGAAAGGGTGAACCTTGCAGCCTCGTGAGAGTAGAGACCCGAAAGGTGGGAAGGCCGAGCCGATCATGTCGCGGCGAAGGCAACAGACTGCGCCTGAGCACGGAGCGGCGCAGGACTTCCCCGGGGTAGAGAGGAGGGCATGCGACGACAGCTCGACACGGAACAGGAGAGGCCCTACCCAGCGGCCGATGTCAGGCGAAGGCGGTTCCCATAAGCCGAAGGCGAAAGGGGGCCGTGCTGGGAGGGAGTCCGAGGGGTTCGTAGTACCGTCGATGCCGGTGGCCACAACGCCGGTGGAGGGAAGGGGCCCTGCTTTGGTCGTGCGCGTGGCTGGGGGTAAGTGCGAGGGCATGGCCGCAAGGCCCATCAACCCCGTAGACAAAGTACGAGAACTCCAACACGCGCTCTTTCGTGCCGCCAAGCGAAACCCTGGGCGGCGCTTCCATGCGCTATTCGATCGGATCTGGAGGGGTGACATCCTGCAGAAGGCGTGGGAGCGAGTGCGGAGCAACGATGGCGCTGCTGGCATCGACGGCGTGTCGCTGACGATGATCGAGCAGCGGGGCGTTGCGCAGTTCCTCGCGGAAGTGCGCGACGAGATCCGGAACGGGTGCTACCGACCGCAACCGGTGCGGCGCGTGTGGATCCCGAAACCGGACGGTAGGCAGCGACCGCTCGGGATACCGACGGTCAAGGACCGTGTGGTCCAGATGGCGACGAAGTTGGTGATCGAGCCGATCTACGAGGCGGGTTTCGAAGAGTGCAGCTACGGCTTCCGCCCTCGGCGGAGCGCCACGCAGGCACTGGAAAAGCTGCGCATCGAAGGTGGTCGCGGGCGTCACTTCGTCGTCGACGGCGACATCCAGAGTTTCTTCGACACGATCGACAAGGTCGTGTTGATGGACCTCGTGAGTCGCCGGATCTGTGATCGCCGCGTGCTGAAGCTGCTCCGGCAGTGGCTGGATGCGGGCGTGTTGGACGAGGAGAACATCGTGCGCAATCCGAACTCTGGGACCCCCCAGGGCGGCGTGATCTCGCCGTTGCTCGCCAACATCTACCTGCACGAACTCGACCGCGAGTGGCAGCGCGACTGTCAGCACCTCGGCATCCTCGTGCGATACGCGGATGACTTCGTAGTGCTGTGCCATCGCGAGTCACAAGCGAACGAGGCGATGCAACGGCTGCGCGAGATCTTCGCGCGGTTGAAGCTCGTGCTGCATCCGGAGAAGACGAAGCTCGTGCAGATCGGGCTCGGCAAGGACGGCTTCGATTTCCTCGGTTGTCACCTGCGGATTGTGAAGTCCCACTTCAAGGGGCGCACGTATCTGTTTCGGTGGCCATCGGCGAAAACGATGCGGAACGTCCGCACCAAGATTCGAGATCTGACGGACCGCCGCCGCCGGGCTGGCCTGAAGGACGTCGACGAGGTGATCGCCGACCTCAACCCCGTGCTGAAGGGCTGGGGCAACTACTTCAGGACCGGCAACGCGAGCAGGCAGTTCAACCAGATCGACTATTACGTCTGGCGGCGCATCACGCGCATGCTCGGCAAGCAGCGTGGCTTTCATGGCCATCGGCTTGCCTGGCGCGTGGCGCACCAACGGGCGGCATGGCCGCTGGAGAAGCTGCGTGAGCGTGGCCTGCACAAGCTGCTCGGCACCATCCAATACCCAGGGAGCAAGACGGCATGAACAAGACCATCGGTCAGCCGTGTGCGGGAAAATCGCACGCACGGTTGGAAAGGGGGGCTTGGTTACTCGGGACTTGCTTCTTCAACAAGGACCAGTAACCAAGCTCTACCAATGC
>JADZDL010000213.1 GCA_020851075.1 Planctomycetota bacterium
AAGTAGCTTGTGCAGCCGGACATCCATCGCCCAGGGGTCCTTCTTGCGCTGGAGCTCCGCGTCGAGTCCTTGGATGAGCGCGGGGATGGCGGGCTTGCACTTCATGACGGCGAGGGCGTAGGCGGCCGCACTGCGCACCTGCCAGATCTGGTCCTTCACGAGCAGGTCTTCGAGTTTGCCGATGGCGAGGTCGCGCAGGGCCAGGGTGTTGCCAGTTGGCTGGTTGCCGAGCGACTCGTCGACGTGCGGCTGCAGTGCGGTGCCGATCGCGTTGGCGGCGGCGATGCGGACGTTGGGTTCGGCGTCGCGCAGTAGTTCGATGAGGGTTGCAGTGAGGTCGAGCGAAGCGTCCTTCGCCATCGCATTGACGGCCTGCACGCGCAGCTCGGTGGGCATCGTGCGGCATGCGCGCAGCAGTTCGAGTTGGGCCTCGACGCTCGAGTGGCCACCCAGAACGCGCAGCACCGCGGCGGCGTTCTGCTGGTCCTGGTTGGCCTTCGCAGCGCGGATGCCTGGCGCATTCAGCATGCCCAGCAGCCACGGCAGGATGCCCTCCCCGGTCATCGTGCGCAGGTGTTTGCAGGCGAGCGACTGCACGCGCCAAGGCTGCAGTTCGCGGTGGAAGTCCACGAGTTCGGTCGAGGAGTTTGCGCCCGCTGGCTTCGGCTCAACGCTTGCCGCGAGAAACAGCATGCGCGCGGCCCCGAGCGTGTTCCACTTCGCCATCTTGGCCATCTGCGCGTCAAGCGAGGCCAGCGCCTCTTCGTCGGTCTTGCCGTCCTTCATCAGGCGGAACGCGCCGACCTTGTATTGCTGCAGCCACGTGGTGAAGGCGGCGATGTCGCCCGCCTGGACCGGATCTTCGGTCGGTTCCTGAGCACCGGGCTTGGGCGGCTGCTTGCTCGGGCTCTGCCCGGTTGCGACCGAGAGAAGGGCGAGCAACGCGAGAGGCAGACCGATGGCTGGCGCAGTCATTGTGTCACGCATACGCGGCGGATGGCCCTGGGGCTAGTGCCGGTTCGGCGCGGAGTTTGGCGGATTCGTCGGATTTGTCGCCGAAATGCACCGTCCGATTTCCCACTGGAGTGGGAGGGCATCATGACGACGCCGCACGACAACCTGTTTCATTTCACATTTGGCAAACCGCACCAGGCCGCGGCTTGGATTGCGTCCCTATTGCCGCCGACGGTGGCAAGCGCAGTCGATTGGCATTCTCTGCAAGCTGCGCCAGAGCGGCTTGGGGCGTACGACCTGCGCCTGAACGTGGCAGACGTTGTGCATCGCGGGGCGCTGCACGCGGGGCCTTGGATCAACTTCCTTAGCGAACATTGCAGTGCTGCCGCGCGAGCGCTGACCCAGAAGGTCATGCGCTATGCGGTGCACCTCGGCCGCGAGGGTGAGTTGCTGCTCGCCTTCGTGCTCTATCACGGGGATCGCCCGTGGCGGGCTCACGACCTTCGTGACCGGGTCCTGCTGCAGCTGACGCCCGGCGTTGCGGCGGAACTGGCGCGTTTGCAGGTGCAGGTGCACTTTGTACTCGACGACCTGTCGCGCTGCAGCGAGGAGGAATTACGCCGTCGTTCGTTGCCGCCGCTGGCGCTGGTGACGCTGCTCAGCTTGCGCTTCCTTCGAACGCTCGACGAGGCGGATGCGCGCGCTGCGATCGAGCGTTGGGGGGACTTGCTGCGAGCCGCGGATCGCGACCCCGACTCGGGGCCGGATGCTGTGGAACGTCTGGCATGTTATGTTCTCCGCACCACCGAGGTAACACCCAGGGACTTGCACGCGGCGTTTGAACGGATTCTACAACGACCTGAGGAGACGATCATGAGCACTGCGGAGAGGTTGATGAAGGAAGGTGAGGCCCGTGGTGAGGCCCGTGGTGAACTGCGCGGCGTTGCCCGGCGCTTGTGCAGATTGCTGGAGAAGCGGTTTGGTCCGCTGCCAGCCGAGATTGCTCAGCGGGTTGGTGGCGCTGGCATCGTCGAGCTGGACCGTTGGTTTGATCGGGTCCTCGACGCGGCGACGCTCGACGAGCTGTTTGCGTAGAAGAAGTCCCGGCTATTGCCGAGACAGCAGCTCACGGAGCGTGCTGCCGAGTTCCGGGTGCGAGAACACAAAGCCTGCCGCGGTCAGCTGCTTTGGCATGGCCCTTTGTCCAGCGAGCAAGAGCGCGTCCGCCATCTCGCCGAACAGCAGGCGCAGCGCGAACGCCGGCGCCGGCAACACGGTGGGGCGGCGCAGTGCGCGGCCGAGTTCCGCGGTGAACTCGCGATTGGTGACGGGGTGCGGGGACACCGCCAGGACCGGGCCGCGCAAGGACGGCGTGTTGAGCGCAAACTCGATGGCGGCGAGCAGGTCCTGCCGTGAGATCCAGCTCATCCACTGGCGCCCGGAGCCAAGGCGACCACCAAGGCCGAATTGGAACGCGGGCAGCATCTTTGCGAGCGCGCCGCCATGGCGATCGAGCACCATGCCGATGCGGAGGTTGACGACGCGGATCCCGGCCGCGGTGGCGGGCGCCGTTCCAGCTTCCCAGGCTCGCCCGACGTCGGCCAGGAAACCCCGGCCCGGGGGGCTCTGTTCATCGAGCAGTTCGTCAGCGCGGTCGCCGTAGATGCCGATTGCCGAGGCGCTGACCAGCACGCGCGGCGGGGTTGGCAGGCTGGCCAGGGTCTTGCAGAGCCGTTCGGTGGCGGGGCCGCGGCTGTCGGCGATAGCCTGCCGGCGGCGAGTCGACCATCTGCCTCCAGCGACGTTCTCGCCGGCGAGGTGCACGATTGCGTCGATGGCACCGAGGGCGGCACGATCGATCTCACCGGTGGCCGGGTCCCAGCGGGCACTGCCGGGCCCGGCGTCGCGGCGAGCGAGCCGGATCACCGTGTGATGGGCGAGTTCGAGCCTGGCTGCCAGGGCCTTGCCGACGAAGCCCGAGGCTCCGGTGATGGCGATGCGCATGGATGGGGGTTCGCCTGGGAAGCGAAGGTGGATGCTCGGGTTGGTTGGCGCGCGGCAGTTTGCCGAGTTGGTCGCCTGGCGGTTTCCTGGCGGCAGAACGAGACTATCCTGACTGCTGTCCCGCCATGAGGTTCCTCTCCATGAATGGCAAGCCGCTCGCTGGCGGATTGCTGGCTCTGCTGTCGTCGACCGCGGTTGCGCAGGGTGACGTGCTGCGTGAGCAGGTCAACCGCGCGCTGGACGAAGCGCGGCCAGCACTCATGTCGCACCTGAAGGATATGGCAAACCTCGAGGTGCGCCCGGGTGAGCTGGCGCTCGTGCTGTTGGCGGCGATTCACGATGGCGTGCCGGCCACGGATGCCGTGTTTGCAGCCGCGATGCGGCGGCTTGCGAACGCCAATCCGACCGAGACCTACGATCTGGCCTTGCGCCTGCTGGTCCTCGAGGCGTTCCCCGCCTATCCGGATCGGGAGGTCCAGGCGAAGCGTGATGCCAAGGCCTTGCTGACGCATCGCAACAGCTCCGGCGCGTTTGACTATCGCGAAAATGCCAATGGGTGGGATCTCAGCAACACGCAGTACGCGGCCCTAGGCTTGCGCGCGGCGAAAGCCATGGGCGCGCGGATCGAACGTTCGGTCTGGACCAAGATGGCCGAGGAAGTCGGCGATCAGCAGGATTCCTACGGGGGGTTCGTCTATCGCAAGCGCAACGAAACGGGCATGGCGAGCTACGCGTCGATGACGGCGGCTGGCATCGCGGTGCTGGCGATCTGCCGGCAGGCGCTCGGGCAGGAAGACCGGCCGAACTCGACCTATTCCAAGCAGATCGCGCGCGGGTGGCAGTGGTTTGATCGCAACGCCACGGTGGTTGGCTCGGCGGCAGAGCACTGGAGTTACTACTTTCACTATGGCCTGGAGCGCGCCGGCATCTTGTGTGATGTCGACAAGGTCGGCGGCAAGGACTGGTATGCGCTTGGCGCGCAGATGTTGATCCGCGATCAGCTGGCTGGCGGTGGCTGGAACAGTCCCGCGGACGCGGGCGCTGGTCCTGGAGCTGGGGCCGGGCCGGGTGCCGCCGGGCGCGGTCAGGCGGCGTCGACGGCGTTTGCGATCCTGTTCCTGCGGCGCAAGTTCCAGAAGGTGGTGGCGCCGATCACTCCTCACATCGTCACCTTGCCAGCGATCGGGCCCAACTCGAAGCCCGAGGAGGTGGCGGCTTGTGCCGACGAATTGGCGCGGCGTGGCAAGGAAGTGATGCCAGAACTCATCGCCGCGCTGCGCAGTGAGCTCCTGCCGCAGCGGCAAGCGGCGGCGATGGCGCTCGTGGAGATCGCGGGGGAGGGATTTGGGTATGACCCGGTGAAGGACGCCGAGACCAATCGGGCCGCGGTGAAGAAGGTGGAGCTCTGGTACCTGCGCAATCGCTGACGCGCCGTATCATCCGCCACCCGCCGCATGACCTCCCTCCATAGCGCCTTCGCGCGACCGGCCTCCCGCCGGCGCCATCTCGACCAGGGCAACCTGCTTCGTTCGTTGACCTTGGTCATCAACGGGGTGCCAGGTGGCATCAATCTCGGCCAAGGGGTGTGCGACCTGGACACCCCAAGCCCCTTGCGCGAGGGGGCGATTGCCTGCATCGAGGGGGGCGATCGACAGCTGTACACGCCCTACGCAGGTTTGCCGGACCTGCGCGAAGCGATCGCGGCAAAACTCCGTCGGCACAATGGGCTCGACTATTCGGCGGAGAACGTGGCCGTGTGCACCGGCAGCAGCGGCGCATTCTTCGCGGCGGGCATGACGCTCATCGAGCCCGGCGATGAGGTGATCGTCTTCGAGCCGTTCTACAGCTACCACTGGACCACGATTCCGCTGTTTGGGGCGGTGCCAGTCGCCGTGCCGCTCGATCGCGACACGATGGCGTTTGACCACGGCGCGTTGCGCAAGGCGATCACGAAGCGCACGCGCGCGATCGTCGTCAACACGCCGGGCAATCCTTCGGGCAAGGTCTGGGCGCGCGAAGAACTCGTGTTGCTCGCCGAAGTGCTCGATGGCACGGATGTGCTCGTGCTCACCGATGAGGTGTATGAGTACATGTGCTTTGATGGCCGCCGTCACGTGTCGCCGGCGACGGTGCCGGGGCTCGCCGAGCGCACGCTGACGATGAACTCGTTCAGCAAGACGTTCTCGGTGACGGGGTGGCGCATCGGGTTCCTGGCGGGGCCGGCGGAGATCGTCGAGAAGTGCGGCATCGTGTTCGACCAGATCGAAGTGTGCGCCGCGCGGCCGATGCAGCGTGGTGTACAGCGAGCGCTGCAGCAACTGCCGGAGACGTTCTATACCGATCTACAGAACGGCTACGAGCAGAAGCGCAACGCCTTCTGCGCGGCGCTGCGGGATGCCGGGTTTGCCTTCCAGGTGCCGCAGGGTGCCTACTACGTGCTCGCCGACTACGGGCGCCTGTTTGGCGATTTGGAGCCCTATCCGGCGGTTCTGCAGATGATCGAACGCATCGGGGTGAACGCGGTGCCAGGCCATTTGTTCTATGCGCGCCCGCAGGGTGTGCACTGCATGCGGTTCCAGTTTGCGGTCGATTGGCCGGTGCTGAACGAAGCCATGCAGCGGCTGCGGAGTCTTCGCGCATGAGAATTCAACGGTTGTTGGCGGCGTCGTGGTTTGTTCTGGCGGTGGCGTTCGTTCGCGCGCAGGAGCACGAACCCGAAGCGGGTCTCGTCGCGCTGCATCAGGCTTGCCTCGATGCCGCGACCGATGGCGTCGTTCTCAACGTAGCGGCGCATCCCGATGATGAGTCGTCGCGCACCAACGCGATCCTGCGCCGCAAGTACGGCATGCGCGTGGTCACGGTGTACTCGACGTATGGCGATGGTGGCCAGAACGCGATCGGCCGCGAGATCGGGCCCGAATTGGCACATTTGCGCGTGCGCGAGACGTTGCGCGCGGCGGCGATGAGCGACGTCGAGGTGCGGTGGCTTGGCAGGCCCGACTTCGGGTTCAGCAAGACGCTCGAAGAGACGCTGAAGGTCTGGGATGGCGAAGTGCTGAAGGAGCGCCTGCGCAAGGTGCTCGATCGGGTCGAGCCCGACATTCTCGTCACCAACCACAACCTCACGCAGGGCCATGGGCACCACCGCGCTTCGTACTGGGCCATCACCGAGCTGCTCAAAGAGCGCGCGGCGAAGGGGCTGCACGTGCCGCCGCTGTACGCGCGCTGCAGTGTCGACGATGCGCAGCTGACGCTGGATCCCGCCGAACTCGAGCCGGCGCGCGGCGAGACCTACGCGCGCATCGCGTTCCGGGCTTGGACGCAGCACGTGACGCAGGGCCCTTGGGGCACCCACAATCCGCTGCAGGTTGGCAAGGACTGGTGGAAACTCGTCAACGCCGAGCAGTTGTTCGATGCCAGCGTGGCTGCCGACAAAGCGGCGGTGGCGAGCGCGGCGAGTGACCTATTGCGTTGGGTGCGTCGTCGCGAGGACGGGCTCGATCGATTGCCGGTCGATGCCGCGCATCTTGAGGCCGCGCAACTGGCGACCCTGACGAAGCGCTTGCTGGCGCAGGCGCGCACGGCGTACGAGCAGGCGGTCGGTGCCCCCGGGACGTCTGCAAGTGCGCAGCCGCGGCGGTTTGCCGATCTGGATGTGCTGCGGCGGCGGATCGCGGCGTTGCAGCGCGTGTTGCTGGCACTTGCCAACGTGCGGGCGGAGGTCTGGCTCGACGGGGAGGAAGTGCCGTGGGGCGGCTCCGGCAAGGCGTACGTCGTCGTTCACGGCATGTCGAAGGTGCAGGATCTCGCCGTGAAGTGCGATGGCGTGGAAGCGACCCCGGCGCCGGCCCAGGTGCGGAACACGCCGTTTGATGGAGTTCCGTCGGCGGTGGCGAATGGCAGCGCGGGCGCGAATGCGACTGCCAGCGCTCCGACCCCGAGCACCACGGATCCCGCCGAGCCCAAACCCTCGACGATCACGCCGCCGCCCGTGCCTGGACGCCTCGTCGCGACGTTCTCGTCGGGCGCAGCTCCCGAAGACTCTGCGGCACCGAGCCCGGAACCGGCGTTCGTGGACCTCACGATCACGTTCCAGCTTGAGGGTGTGCCGATCACGCTGCTGCCGAGCCTGCCGTACACCCCGGTCTCGCCGATCGAGGTGGAATGGGATCGCCAGGTCGTGATGGTGCCCAAGGGGCAGAAGGTCGAACGCCTGTTGAGTGCGAGCGTGACGAGTCACCTCAGCACGGATGCCGCTGCCGCGATCCGGTTGTCGATGGGGCCGGGCATTCAAGCCGTGCCGATTCCGAGTCGCCTCGCGTTGTCCCAGGAACACGCCAATGCGCGCCTGCTCGTGCGCGCAACGATCGATGCGGATGAGTTGACCAGCGATGCAGGCCTGGAGATCGGCTTCCGCGGCTGGTCGACGCGCTTACGCGTGTTGCCCGTCGATGTGTCGGTGCCTCCAGGGCTGCGCGTTGGGCTCGTGCGCGGTCCGGATGACACGATCGATCGCGCGTTGAACGACCTCGGCATCTCGTTTGTGGCGCTCGACCGCGATGCGCTCATGACGACGCGACTCGAGGACTTCACGACGGTGTTGCTCGACATCCGCGCGTTCTTCCATCGGCCCGAACTCGCCGAAGTGCGCGATCGCCTGCTGCAGTTTGTATCGGCGGGTGGGCGTGTGGTGTCGATGTACCACAAACCAGGTGAATGGAACGAGCGCGCTGGCCACCCGCTGCTGGCGCCGTTCCCGCTGACGGTGGGCAATGACCGGGTCACCGAAGAAGACTCGCCGGTG
>JADZDL010000214.1 GCA_020851075.1 Planctomycetota bacterium
CCGACGGTCTGCGGCGCGGAGACCGGCTGGACGATGGGGCCTGCGCCCTGGATCAGCACGTACGACGGCGAAGCCGACTGCATCGTGACGCCCGTGTTCGACAGGTCGAACAGTGAGGAGGTGCTGAACTGCTCGTAGAAGCCCGGAGCAGTTCCATCCACGCAGCCCGTGCCGTAGGTGAGCCACTGGGCCGCGTTGATGGTGGTATCGTTGCTGATCCGCAGGTTTCGGATGCAGCCGTTGAAGTTGGTGCCGTTGCTCCAATTGTTCGTCGTGAAGTCGCGGTAGTTCCCCGTATTGAGGGCGCCAATCGCGACGACCAGGACCAACTGCCCATTGATCGACAGGGCCGCGAGGCCGTTGTCGAACTGCATCGAAGCGGTGTACCAAGTCGCTGGTGCAAGAACGGTCGATGACCAGGAGTATACGTTGTTGTTGTAGATCAGGCCGACCGTGCCGTTTGCCTGGAGGTAGAGCCCCATCCAGCGATACCACTTGGAGCACATGAGGATCGGGCGATTGCCCGCAGGCAGTGCCGCGATGTTGAAATCGACGTCGATCTGGAAATCGTTCAGGTCCAGGCCCGCGATGCTGGGGGTCAGAACGTCCTGGCCTCCCGCTGCATTGCCGGCGTAGACGCCGTTGACACACACGCCGTTGCCGGTGGGCGCCGCCGGTGCCGGGTTGCCAGCGAGCACTACGGGGCCGTAGCTGGCAGTCGCGTCCAAGAGGTCGGTGAGCAACGGGTAGAAGGCCTGCGTCTGCAGCTGAGCAACGAGCGGGCTCCCCACCATGCATGCGGTGAGCATCGCGGCAGCAGCGGTGGCGCGCGAAGAAGATCGAATGGCTGAGAACAGCGATCGGCGAGTTACTGGCATAGACAAAAGCTCCTGTTGGGGGGCGTGGACTTGGCTGCCGGGAGAAACCAGCGCGTTTGCGGTTGGTCTCGCAGAAGGGGTCGCGAGCGACCACTTCCTCGATGCAATTGCAACACAGCGGGAGCCTGCCCACCACGATCGCCAGGAGTGAAGTTGTCTCGCGCTCGTGTGTTGTTTGTATCTTGCCTGACTGCCCTACGCAGGGTCGGCACCGGCGCGGAGAAGTGCCACGGTCAGGATCCGCGGATAGGGAGACAGCTCTCGGGGCGGCTTCGGTCGATCCTGGAGTGGGGAAGGATGCCGACCAGGAGCGCGGGGAAGTGATCTGGCCCGCCGTTCTCATTCCGCAGGAAGTCTGGGAGAATCGGTGCCATCTGCAATGGACTCTCGGGGCGTCGAAGACGCGATAGAAACGCTCGTAGAAATGGGGCCGGCCAGGAGGACGGATCCCATGGCGCGACTGGCTGCGAGGTCACCTCGCGCAACGATGGGAGAATTACGCGAGGCAATGGCTCGCGCCAGGCAGTTGGTTGGTGCCGCGTGCGAGATCGTCGGAGGCCTCACCACTGGTTTGGCGGCGGAGGAAGATGGTTATCGCCGGCTGCGCAGTGTGGCGAATGAACTTGGTGAAGAAGCCGCCCGGAAGCTCTATGCCTATGCGCACTTCGTGATGAAGTGAGACAAGAATCATGAACCGCCGCTTCCTCACCCTTCTCGCGCTCATCTGGCTCGCCCTGTGCGGCTATGACGCATGGTTGCGCGTCCGCACGGGATTCGGCATTGCTCACTACAACCCTGGCGAACAGGTGCTCGACGCCACGAACCAGATCGTGCGCGACGGCCCGCAGACGGATGCCAAGGCGAGTCCTGGTGCGTTCTTGCAGGTTGCGCTGCTGCAGATCTCGCTGGAGGGACTTTCGGAGGCGGTTTTGTGTGCGCGTGAAGTGCCCCTGTACGCGAAGACGGCACAGCATCTGAGCCTCTACTTTCAGGGGGCATGGCCGGATGCGTCGTGGAGGGGCGGTCGCCGACTCGGCCGGGAGTACTACGAGAACAAGCCGCGTCAGCCTGGCTCCTACTGGGTTGGCGACCTTCGCGTGTTGCCCGGCGAGTTCGGGCAGCCCGAACGCAATGTCGGCCTGGACTTCGTTTGGGAGGGCCAATCGGCGGGCGTGCACTTCGTGCGCATGACGTCGTCTAGTTCGCGGGCGGGCGAGGCGCGGTTGTCGAATGAGCGAGACGTAGGGCCACTGCCGTCGTGTGCGCTGACCGAAGGGCAGCCGGCGTTCTTCCTCTCCGCCGAGAACGGCTGCGTGTTTGCGATGCAGATCACGACGCAGTCTGCGGTCGGGGCGCAGCTGTCGACGCGCTCGTTCTGGCACGAACGCGCTCGCCGATTGGTGGGGGCGCCGAAGGTGACCGCGGAGCAGGTGCAGACGGGCCTGCGACAACTTGCGATTCCAGCCGAAGGGGCGCCGTTCTTTGCGCCCGTTGCCCTCGTCAGTCAGGCGGTCGCGAGCCTCACGTTCCAGGATCGGGAGTTGGCTGCGAACCTGCTGCTGCGGGCGGCGGAATTGGGCGAGAAGACGGAATTGGAGACGGCCATTCCGGATCGGGGATTGGGTGCTACGCAACCGGGTGGTGTGGTTGCGTTGGCAGCCTCGCGGCAGTTTGCGGAGATGTTCGCGGGGAGGTCGCAGCCAGCATGGGACAACCCATTCAGCTTCGAACCCCAGTGGATCCTACGCTGCCTGATCTTGTCACCCGATGCAGGCGTGGCGCAGCATTGCGCGGATATGTTGGGTGCGATGCTGCTTGACGACTGTCCGTCGAACCTGCCAACGGTGGTGCATCCGGACATTGCGCCGGCTGCGCTCCCAGCTTGGAACGGGTTGCTAGAGCGCGTCTCTGCCCATGCCTGGCCACATTCGGCGCTGGGGCGGTTGCTGGTTCTGCTCGCGCCTTTGGCATTTGGCTTCTGGCTGGCGTTTGGTGGTAGGCGGCACCCTGCGCGTCCTGTGCGCCTGTCTGCCTGGAGTGTGCTCCTGCTGGCCCCCCTCGTTGGCGCGACGGTGTGCGTGCCCCTCTATCCGCTAGCCATCCTGGTATTCGCAGTGTTGCTGGCCCGTCGCAGGCGTGAGCACATGCCGATGCTCGACCGCTTGTTGGCGGCGCTTGCCGTAGCGGGAGGGTGCTTGTGGGGTGCTCTCCTTATATGGAGTCCGACCCTGACGCCAGTGCTTGAGGTCGTCGTGGCGTTTGCGAACTTCTTCGCCTGGGTCGTCGTTGGTGGTTGGGTGCTGCTCGACGGGCAATGGCGAGCGCCGGCTGCTTTCGCATTGTCGCTCGTGTGCAACATGACTACGACCGTGTTGCTGCTGGCCGGCGTGTCGATGCAGGTGTTGCAGGACGGCGCGATGCTCTCCGTCGTGGTGAGCTTCTTCGCGTTGGTCTTCTTCCTGTTCGCCGGCCATCGCCACGCGGAGCCGGCTGCAGAGCCCGCTCCTGAGCCCGCAATGGCGGGCTGATGCTTTCGCCGGGTCGCGCGCGAACGGCCCCCTTTCGCGCGCCCACCATGTGCTGTCAGCGACGGACCTGCAACGGCAGGGTGTTGCCGCTGCGCCAGTAGGCGGGAGTTGGACCGTTGCAGAAGAACGCCTGCGCCCACAGGTGCGTGCCGAGCATCGAGACGTGGTTTGGGACGAGAAACCGCACCGTGACATGGCCGGGGTTCTCGGGAATCACGTGGGTCGTGTGGACGAACGTCCTGTTCGGATCGAGTCGCCACGAACCGAACGATCCGAGCGGGATCGGTGGCGTCGCGAGACCGGTTGCAAGCAGGATGGTCGCGATCGGATCGAAACCGGCAGCGATGCTCCGCGCATGCAGTCGCAGCTCCGCGTGGAAACCGACGCGCGGCGGCAAGGCCGTCTCGAGCTGCCGGAGGAGATTGTGTTGCAGCCCCGCCACGAGCATATCGGCGTCACCGTCGTCATCGAGGTCTGCGACACCCTGCTTCTGACGCTTGTATCGATCGCTCGATACCGAGGTGATGCCGGTAGAGGTGAACGTGCCGAGCCCGTCGTTCTGCAACCACTGGTCGCCGATCCGCAGGTCGAGAGCACGGTCGCCGTTAAGGTCACCGGCCTGCGGCCACCACGTGTCCTGCAGCGGTGGCAGCTGGCCGCTGGTATCGACAAAGGTGCCGTGGTCATTGCGCAACAGGAACGCGACCCCTGAGAACCCGCCGAGCACAAGATCGGCGTCACCATCTCCGTCGATGTCAGCGACTGTCACATGGTCGGCGCGGATCGATGGCATACGCAAAGCGGTCACGTCGGCGAACATCCCGCTACCGTCATTGTCGAGCAACAGCACCGGGCCGAGGTTGTTGACCGTCGTGTAGTTGGTCGTGACGACATCGAGATCGCCGTCCCCGTCGAAGTCGGCGACGGCCAGGTCGAATGTGCGATGCGGATCGGTCAGTTGGCTCGTTCCTACATCGACGAAGCGGCCGGTGCCATCGTTGCGATAGAACGAGTCCTGAATGCCCCCTGGACGGGCGATCAGGAGATCCACGTCACCGTCCACGTCGAAGTCGCCGGGCTCTACGGATGCGATGGGGCCACCGACGACCGGCAGGGCTGTGGCAGTGACATCGGTGAATGTGCCTGTGCCGTCGTTTGCCAGCAGGACGAGCTGATCGCAGAGACCGAGAAGCAGATCGCGGTCCCCATCCTGATCGGCATCGAATGGGGTGATCGATCGCCAACTGCAGCTACTCTGCGCCCCGAAACCGAGCGACTCCATCGCGGTGAACCCGCCGAACTCGTCGCCGCGCCACCATCGGACGGTGTCGGAAGACTCACCTCGCGTGAAGCCGACGAGGTCGCCATGGCCATCGTTGTCAAGGTCGACTGCCTGCATCATGGCGTGCGCAAGAAGCAGCCCTGGATCCCAGGCTTCGAGCCTTGCCATTCGACCCTGCCCATCGTTGATCAGCAGTCGATCGATACCGGGGCAACCATCGTAAAGGTCGAGGTCCCCGTCCTGGTCGGCATCGAACAGCAGCGGTCGCCCGGCCTTGCCATTTTGCGCTTCGAGCCAGGTCGAGGTCACGTTCTGGAACGTCAGATTGCCCATGTTGCGCAGCAGTTGGTTGCCATCCGTGTCACCCTCGATGGCGATCACGAGGTCCGGTCTGGCATTGCCGTCGAGGTCGCCGACCTTCATCACGATTGGGCTCGCCGGCAGCTGCGGTATCGCCACAAGCGTGAAGACGCCTTGGCCGTCGTTGCGCCGAAGTTCCACCGGGCTGTGGTAACCGCTCGCCGACAGCAGGTCGGCGTCCCCGTCAGCATCGAGATCGGTAGCCAGCACATGCATCATGACGGCTCCGATCACGATCGGGGTCGTGCTGAACATGCCGTTGCCGAGGTTGCGATGGAGGTGCGGGACCAGGCCGCCGAACAGGATGTCCTCGAGTCCATCGCCGTCGTAGTCGAAAACGCTGACGTCCGTGTGGATTGCCGGAGCTGCCGGGCTCGCGAAACTCGCCGCGAGGGTCAGGTGGCCGGTGCCGTCGTTGCGGAAGAGTTGGCTTGGCGGGCTGCCGCAAGATGGCCCACACTTGAAGTTCGTGTAGGTGTTGTTGCAGACGACATCGAGATCCCCGTCGCCGTCCATGTCGAACGCCAGGATCTGCCGTGTGGTGGCGGGCGCGTTGCCACTCCACATCGACGCCGTGACATCGGTGAACGCGCCATTGCCGTCGTTGCGCAGCAACCGAGGGATCGCGCCATTTGGATCCTGCGCCAATCCGAAGAGCAGGTCCGCATCGCCATCACCGTCGAGATCGGCAGCCGTGACCGTCACGAGGTCCGCGGCCCCCGAGTTGATCGCGATCACCCTTGAGGTGAATCGGCCTTCGCCGTCGTTGGTGAGAAGCTCGAAGTTCTGGAATCGCGCGATGCGCACGAGGTCGATGTCACCATCGCCGTCCATGTCGCCGGCCGCCGAGCCCACGTGCCACCACAGCCCCGGGGAATATCGCGGCAGGAAGCCGTTCTCGAGCGGGTCGAAACCCTGCGCTTGGGCCGGGGTTAGCAGCGCAACACAGCAGAGCAAGCGTGCGATCATAAGCCGTTCCTCCAGCCCAGGATCTTAGGGCACGCCGGCATCGGTTGGCGTGGTAAGTCCCAGAAGCTGCAGTTCGGTGAGCAGCACGCGCTTCGCTCCTGCCGACGGCCGGTACCAGGTCGCCCCCGCATGCGGATCGACGGATGAGGACCCCACCCTCGGCGGCTGGCTGGTACCCCAGCCACCGCGAACGCGCGCTACTTCTTGCCGCGCTTGCTCGTGTGCTCCACCGCCGCGTGCACAAAGTCGCGGAACAGCGGGTGCGCCGTCAACGGCTGCGTCTTGAACTCGGGGTGGTACTGCACACCGACGAACCACGGGTGGTCCTTGATCTCGACGACCTCGACGAGATCGAGCTTCGGGTTCACACCGGCCATCACGAGGCCCGCTTGTTCGAGGCGGTGACGGTAGGCGTTGTTGAGTTCGAAGCGGTGGCGATGGCGTTCGCTGACCTTCGTGGTGCCGTAGGCGCGGTGCGTATTGGTGCCTTCCTTGACCGCGCAGTCGAACGCGCCGAGGCGCATCGTGCCGCCCTTCTCGTTGTGGAGCTTCTGCTCCTCCATGAGCGCGATCAGCGGGTTGGCCGCGTTGGGGTCGTATTCGGTCGTCGTCGCGTCGGTGATGCCGAGGTCGCTGCGCGCGAACTCGACCACCGCGGCCTGCATGCCGTAGCAGATGCCGAAGAACGGGATCTTGTGCTTTCGCGCGTAGCGGATGCTCGCGATCTTGCCTTCGAAGCCGCGTTCGCCGAAGCCGCCAGGCACCAGGATGCCGTCGACGCCCGCGAGCAGTTTGTCAGGGCCTTCGTTGGCGACCTGTTCGGCGGAGATCTTGCGCAGCACGACCTTGCAGTGGTTGGCGATGCCCGCGTGGCTCAGCGATTCGTAGATCGACTTGTAGGCGTCGTGCAGCTCGATGTACTTGCCGGCGACCGCGATCTCGACCGTGTGCTCGGGGTTCTTCACGACCTGCAGCAGGCGCTGCCAGTCGCTCGTATCAACCTTCTGCCGTGGTACCAGTTGCAGGTGGTTGAGGATGCGCTGGTCGAGGCCGGACTCGATCAGCATGAGCGGCACTTCGTAGATCGAGAACGCGACGTCGCGTTCTTCGATGACTGCCTCCGGGCGCACGTTGCAGAACAGCGAGATCTTCTTCGCCATGTCCGGCTCCATGGGGATCTCGGTGCGGCAGATCAGCACGTGCGGCTGGATGCCGATCTCGCGCAGTTTGCCGACGGACTGCTGGGTCGGCTTCGTCTTCAATTCGCCCGACGCGCGCAGGAACGGCAGCAGCGTCAGGTGGATGAACATGCAGTCGTTCACACCTACCTCGAGGCTGAACTGGCGGATCGCTTCGAGGAACGGCAGGCTTTCGATGTCACCGACCGTGCCGCCGATCTCGGTGATCGCGACGTCGGGGGCGGGCTCGCCGGGCGTCGGCGCGGCGCCGGCGCGGATCGCCATCTTGATCTCGTCGGTGATGTGCGGGATCACCTGCACGGTCTTGCCGAGGTAGTCGCCGCGGCGCTCCTTCTGGATCACCGACTTGTAGATCTTGCCGGTGGTGTAGTTGGAGTCCTTGTTGA
>JADZDL010000215.1 GCA_020851075.1 Planctomycetota bacterium
GACCGAGCCTCAGCACCCGGTAACGCAGCACAGAGTCCTCGCCCAGCTTCTCACGCAGCTGCGCCCCCAAAGCCTGAGCCGCATCGCCCTTCGCAGCCCCGATCGCCCGCAGCGCCTCAAACGGGTCCGCGCCCAGCGCCTTCGCCACCAGCTCCCCCTCCGTCTGCCCAACGAGCCCAATGGCAAACAAGCTGCAAGCGATCCCAAGGCGGAGCATCCCACAAGAATACGGGAAACCGGCACACGGTGGCCACCCTTCCCGCCACCCTTGCTACACAGGCCCACAGCACCGAACCCGAAGCACAGGAGCCTAAGCACACAGGGCTTTAGCGGCTGCGCTGTGCGTCCCGGCGCGCGCAGCGCGCCATCCGCGGAAGCGTATGGCGCCAGTTGGCTGCCCTCCGCGGAGCCGGCTTCGCCTAGCTTCCGCGGGAAAAGTGGAGCGGGTGAGGCGATTCGAACGCCCGACCATCACGTTGGCAACGTGATGCTCTACCACTGAGCTACACCCGCTCACATCAGCACTATCGTTCGGCCGCAGGTTCAACCGTGAGAGTCCGTTAGAACTTTCGACCAGGGCCACCACTTGCGTGGTTTTCCTGGCTTCGGGTTGACCCCGCGAACGAGGGGGCGCATTCGTATGGATCTCGGCCCCTCATGTCAAGAGTCTCCCCTAAGGTTCCTAGCAGCTTTCCTGATCCGGCTCCCCGACTGCGCATGGTTCCACCCACCCCAACGACCTTTCCCGCCCTGCTCAGGGAAGCCCGAACCCATTCGGAACGGACCTTTCTGCCGCGCCGCCGGGCCAACCTGGCCGAGCCCGTAACCTTCGGGGCCCTGGCGGCCGACGTCGACCGGCTGGCGATGGCCCTGCTCGAATTGGGAATCGGGCGAGGGGATCGGGTCGGCCTCATCGCGGAGAACCGCTACGAGTGGCTGCTCATCGATCTGGCGCTGGTTGGCATCGGCGCCGTCGACGTGCCGCGGGGGTCCGACACTTCGCCGGCGGAGCTGCAGTTCATCCTGCGGCACAGCGGCTGCCGGATGACTTTCGTGGAGGACGACAAGACGGCGCAGGAAGTGCTGGCGGTGAAGGACCAGCTGCCGCAGCTCGAACGCATCGTCGTCATGCAGGACCGGACCGGAGTGTTGGGTGCGTTGGCGCTCGGCGAACTCGTGCAGCGCGGAGCGGCGGCGGGCAAGGAGCTGGCCGACCGGCTGCTCGCCGCGCGCGATGCGGTGCAGCCCGACGATCTGCTGACCATCGTCTACACGAGCGGCACCACCGCCGACCCGAAGGGCGTCATGCTGACGCATCGCAGCGTGCTCGAGAACGTGCGCATGGTGCGCGATGTGCTGCACATCACACCCGCGGACTCGTTCTTGTCGGTGCTGCCGGCGTGGCACATGTACGAACGCATCATGGACTACCTCGCGTTGGCCGCGGGTGGCCAACTCGTCTACACCGACCGACGCCGCATCAAGGACGACCTGCTCGGTGTGAAGCCGACGGTGTTCGCCGCCGTGCCACGCATCTGGGAGATGCTGCACGATGGCATCGTCGGCCACTCGCTCAAGCTGGAAGGCCTGTCGGGCAAGATGCTGCGCAGCGGCCTGCGGCTGAGCCGCATCGTCGGCAGTGGCAAGGGCCACCTGGGCCATCGGCTCATGCACGCCGTGCTGCGCCTGATCGTGCTGCGCAAGGTCATGGCGAAGTTCGGCGGCCGGCTGCGGTTGTGCGTGAGCGGTGGCGGCGCGTTGCCGAGGCACGTCGATGAGACCATGCTCGGCATCGGCTTGCCGTTGCTGAATGGTTATGGCCTCACGGAAACGAGCCCAGTCGCAACCATTCGTTTGCCGAGCAAGAACCAACCTGGCCACATCGGCCCGCCGCTGCCCGACACCAGGATCGAAGCGCGCCAGCCCGATGGTACGCGGTGCGAAGTCGAGAAGACCGGCGTGCTGTGGATCCGCGGCCCACAGGTCATGCGCGGCTACTATGAGAATCCGCGCAAGACCGCCGAAGTGCTCACCGATGATGGTTGGTTCAACAGCGGCGACCTTGGCCACGTCGATCGCCACGGCAACGTCTGGATCACCGGGCGCGCCAAGGACACCATCGTGCTGGCCGGCGGCGAGAACGTCGAACCCGAGCCCGTCGAGACGGTCATCAAGACCTCTCCGTTCATCCAGCAGGCGATGTGCCTGGGCCAGGATCAGAAGGGGCTCGGCGCGATCCTCGTGCCCGATCTCGAGGCACTCGAACGCCGCGTGCCGCGCGAGCAGTGGGACCTTCGCGACGACCTGCTGCATGGCAGTGCGGTGCACAAGCTGCTGCGCAGCGAACTCGA
Source organism: Planctomycetota bacterium (assembly GCA_020851075.1). Taxonomy (GTDB): domain Bacteria; phylum Planctomycetota; class UBA1135; order UBA1135; family UBA2386; genus JADZDL01. Next base: position 2,352 of record JADZDL010000215.1, read on the forward strand.
CCGCCTGATCACGCGAGAGAATGGTTGTCGCCCCACCGAGCGCATCACCACGTTCCGCGTATTGTGCGAACCGATGACGCCGGAGAACGGCCTGCTCACCCACACTCTGAAGGTCCGGCGGCACATCGCCGCCGATCGCTTCGCGCGCATCATCGCATCGATGTTTGACGGCAAGGACTAGCGAACGGCAGCGAACGCGGCAGTCCGTCGCTCGGCGCGCGAGCAAGTTCGGCGAGCAGGTTGGCGAGCCAATCGCCAGCATCACGGCAGGCGGAGGGGAGCGGCTGGCCGTTGGCGAGGTGCGCAGCGATCGCGCTCGCCAGCGCACAGCCAGTGCCGTGTACGGGGCCGGTGGCGAGCCGCGGGCGCTCGAAGCTGTGGCGTTCGCGAGCGGTGTGCAGCGTATCGATGGCCAGAGCACCATCGCCATGACCACCCTTGTGCAGCACCGCGCCGCAACCAAGGGCCAGCAGGGCATCAACGTCCCCGGCGGCCAGCGCGTGGAGTTCTGGTTCGTTCGGCACACACAGGGAAGCGAGCGGCAGCAGATGTTCGCGATACGCGGCGAGCACCTCGGCGGCGGCTGCGTAGCCGCCAGCGGTCGCCGAGAGCACGGGATCGACGACGATCGGCACCTGCCCCACAAAGGGCCGCAGATGACGCGCCAGGAGTTCGATGGCGCGCGCGCTGCCGAGCAGACCGGTCTTGATGGAGTGCACTGGCCCCTCGCCGATCGCCGCGGCGAACATCGCCAGCCACTGTTCTTCGGGAACCGCGTAACAGGCGCGGAAGCCGTGGCGATTCTGCGCGGTCAGCGCGAGGGCTACCGGCAGGGGCTGCAGGCCATGCATGGACACCACCGTGGCGTCCGCCGTGACTCCCGCGCCGCCGCTCGGGTCGAAGCCGCCGAGCAACAGAACCCGCGCGGTCACTGCACTTGCACCGTGCGCACCACGACTTCCTTGCCGTCGATGCTGATGCGGAGTTCTTGCAGCCCAAGGGACTGCGCCGCATCGACGCGCAGCGCCAGTTCGCGTGGCAACAAGCGGCCCAGCGTCAGCGAACGGCCACCGAGCGTCGCATCGACGAGCCCCGAGGTCGGGAAGACGCCCTGCACAGCAAACCAGTCGCCGCGCGCGACCGTGGCCGGGCTCTGCAGCAGCGTCGGGCGGCCGAGCAGCGCCGCGCGACTCAGATCCACATCGATGGTCGTGAGCACACCATCACCATCGGTGTCGATCGTGCGATCCACCTGACCAACCCGGGCACACTGGCGCCGCAGGTCGTAGACCGTGAGAACACCATCCCCATCCGCATCGCCTGGCATCGCGCCGGCGATGAGCACGTTCCCTTCCGCGCGCCCGGCGCCGACGATGCGCACGACAGGCCCGGCGCCCGCCCCGTAGGCACGGATCGTCCACGCCGAAGCGTCGACCACGGCACACGACAAGTCGATGCTCGCGGTGTTCGGGCGTTCGCGCAGGAAGAACTCCACGCGCAGGTTGGCGATGGCGCCGGCGGGAACCCGCACGTCCTGCAGCGGAATGTCGAGTTCGCGATCGACGGCGGCAACCGCCAGCGGGCCGGCCACCAACGGATCACTCTCGGGCGGCAAGCCCGGATCGTCGACGAAGACCCGCACCGCCTCCACGAGCCCCGGCAGGCCGGTACCGCCCGTGATCAACAACCGCACCGCATCGATGCTGAGCTCGCGCGAAGTCTCGTTGCTCGCTTCGAACGTGAGCGCCTCGTAGGCGCCGGCCCCCACCATCTGGGCCCCGCCACCGGTGCCGCGAATGCGCAGTCCAGCGCCAAGGTCGGTGAGCAGATCGATCTTCAGCACGACCCCATCCTCGGAACCGCGCAGCTGGGTCTGCAGGGCACCCGACGTCACGGGGAAGTCCGCGGCAAACGACCAGCCGCCGATCACCGCCAGGCCGCTGCTCGCCACGATGCGATCGAGCACTTCGGGATTGCTGCCGCCGTAGTAGGTCGACAGGTCGAGCACCGCGCCCGCACTCGTGTAACGGGTGAGGAAGCCATCCACGCCGCCACCACCAAACGTGGGCTGGAACGCTTGGGATGTCGTGGTGATGCCACCCGTCGTCTCGCCGACCGCGAGTACCTCGGTGCCGTCAATTGCCACGCCGCGCACCTGTTCGGCACCCGCGCCGCCGTAGAGCGTCGAATACAGCAGCACGGAGCCGTTGGCGCTCAAGTGGAACAGCACACCATCGTCGTCGCCACCCGGCACCCGCTGCGGTGCGCCGGCCGTGGTCGGGAAGTTCGCGGAGTTGCTGTAACCACCGCCCCAGACCGTGCCATCCGCGGCGAGCGCGATGCAATTGGCAACGTCGGTGGCACCACCACCGACGTAGGTCGAGAACACCGCGTTGGAACCGCTCGCGTTGAGGCGCAGAACGACCATGTCGACGAGGCCCGAGTTGGTCGTTCGGTAGGCGCTGCTGGTGACAGGGAAGTTCGCCGAAACGGTCCACCCCGAAGCGATCACTTCGCCGCTCGTGCGATCGAGCGCGATGCCCGTGAGTTGGTCCGGGAGCTGACCACCGACGTAAGTCGAGTAGGCTGCCGTGCGGCAATCGGGTGCGATGCGCGCGACAAACCCGTCCGTCTGCAGCGTCAACGGCCCACCGAGGGTCGGTTGCCAGGATCCTGCCGTGGTCGGGAAGTTGCCCGACGAGGTCCAACCGGCCACGCATGCGTAACCGGCAGCATCCACTTCCACGGCTTCGGCGACGTCGTCAAACATGCCGCCAAGATAGGTCGCACCGAGCAGCGCATCGCCGGCGGCCGACAGGCGCGCAACGAACGCATCGCCGACGTCGACCACGAGGCTCGAGCCCGCGTAGGTCGACTGGTAGGCCCCGGCGGTGACCGGGAAGTCGAACGAATGCGTAAAGCCAACCACGGTCGGCTGCAGGCTGGAACTCAGGCTGATGCCGCGCGCTTCGTCGCCGAGTCCACCACCGAGGTAGGTGCCGTAGACGAGCGCCGTGCCGTTCTCGTTGAGGCGCGCGACGAACGCGTCCTGCTGGCCGGTCGTGCGATACGCGCCAGTGGTCGTCGGGAAGTCCATCGAGCCAGCCCAGCCCGTCACCCAGATGCCGAGGCCTGGCTGCCAGACGAGGTCGTTCACGCTGTCGCTCGAGCCACCGCCGAGGTAGGTGCTCCAGACCACTCCCGGGTCGACGGTCGCGGCGCACGCGGGGTCGAGGTCGTTGGCAACGAAGCCGTAGTTGTCTTCGCCGAGCAAGCGGAACGCGACATGCAGAGCTCGCCGCCCGGTGGGCCCGTCCTGCCACGCGATCGGTGCCTGCTGCACGAGTTCGAGGTCGCCGTCGGGCGTGGCCACGAGCACGCGCAGCTGCCCCGCCGCGTCGATGCGCAGCGACTTCGCACCTTCGCAGCGCGCCGAGAACGCCGCGAGGTCCGCCCCAGGCGCGAGCAGCAGGTCGTACTCGAAGGGCCCCGCGACGCCGTTCGGCAAGGGCCGGTACAACACGTCGATGCCTGGGTTCACCTCGTGCATGCGCACGCTGGCAAACGCCGGCACATGCGTGCACCAGGCTTGCGGGTCGGAGCCGCGCAGGAAGTTGTATTCCCCAGCCAGCAGCTCCCCAGCTTCGACCGAACGCGCGCCTTGCCCCGAGAACCGCGTGCGCAGCACACAGCCGGTCACTTCGCCGCGCTGCGCATCACGCTGGCCAACACCGCGCCAGTCGCGACGTTCGAGCCGCACCGTGAAGCCGTCGGTATGCAACCAGCCCGAGGTGTCGCCGAGCACACCAAACGCAACCTCGGGAGCCCATTGGCCGCGGTTGGGAACAAACCGGGTGGTGTCCACGGTGCCGCGGGCAGCCCGCTCGGGTGCAACAGAGGACGAAGGCGGCGACGTCTCGCGCCGGCATGCCGACGAGGCCGTGAGGAGAACCGCCGCGGACAGCAGGGTGATGGCTGGGAGCGAACGCATTGCAGGCGCGGAAGCATAAGGCAGTTGCCGCCGGCGCGCCCAAAACCCGCACCGCATTGGCGAATCGTCAGTCGTCGGCGTCGCCAAACACCGCCGCGTTGCTGCCGGACACCCCCATGCTACGGAGGATGTTGCGCTCCAAACGCCGCTCCAGGCGCTTCAGCGTGCGCGAATCGCCGGTCCCGAGCTGGATCGTGCCACCGGCGACGGAGCCGTGGCCACCGCAGGTGCCGTTCTCGCCTTCCATCGCGTCGCGGATCAACCGCCAGGCGTCACCGCCGAGTTCGGTCCGCACGGACATGTAGTAGGCGTTGTCGACGAGGCCACCGCAGAACACCGCGCGCACACCTTCCATGCGCAGCAAGAGGTCCGCAACTTCGGCCACCATCTCCGCACTCGTCGTGCGACCCAGCGAACACAACGTCACCCCGTCGTAGAGGCGGACCTTGGACAGCGCATCCTTCAGGGTCTGGAAGTAGGCCGCCGGCAGGCGCGGGCAGCAGATCGACACCAGCCGCTGCCGATCGACGTACGGGAACAGGTAGTCGTAGGCCTTGAGGTCGAGGTCGCTGACGTTGCGCGACAGGTCCGCGGTGTCCGTCTTGATGCCGTAGGCGAGCGCGGTCGCCACTTCGCGACTCGGTTTGACCCCGGCTTCGAGCAGATGCCCGGCCATCATCGAACTCGTCGCCCCGATGTCCGGCCGCACGTCGGCAAAACTCACATCGCGCAGCCGCGCCACCGACTCGGCGCAGACGTGGTGGTCGAGCACGATGTCCACGGTCACGTTCGGCGGCACGAAGGTATGGCCAAAGCCAGGCTGGGTGTCGACGAGCGCAAAGCAGTCGAAGTCCTCGAGTACGATCGACTCGAGGCGGTCCATCTCGATGCCAAGTTCGCGCACCATCGCCTGGTTCTCGGCGCGCAGGATGCGACCGGTGATCGCAAACCGGCTCTCGACCCCGCAGACCTTGCGGGCGAACTCCTGCAGGCCAACGGCCCCGCCGAGCGAGTCCGGATCCGGGTTGTTGTGGGTCAGTACAAGCAACCGCTGGCGCCCTTGGAGCACCGCTCGCAGGGCTTCCATGCGCGCCTTCCCGCTCTCGGGGTGGGCGTTCTTTGCCAGGGAGGTTGGGTTCATGATTCGCGACAGACCACTGTGTAGGCCCACAACCACGGCGGGTCACGGTCTCACATCGACAAGCTACCGGGGCAAGCTGTGGTGGGATCCACTACAAGCCGAACTTGTCGAGGCAGGAACGCATGCCGGAAAGTTCGCCCGGTGAGACCGAGGGATCGAGCTCCAGCACCACCGGTGTCGGGGCACCAGTCCTCCTTACATAGGAGGCGAGCAGCCCATAGTCCACCCCACCCGATCCGGGCGGCTGGTACAGGCCATCCGCCGAAGCATCACCTAAACTCATTCCCCAACATCGCTTACCGAACAATTCGAGCCATTCGCCCTGCGGTTCGGCCCACACCTGTTCTCGCCGAGCGCAAACCGCAGCGTCGTGCCAGGAGCCCAACTTGAGCTGATGCAGGTCTTCGAACAGGTCCCGCAGGCTGTCCCGGTCCGCGACCGCCCGCAGGCTGCGACCGGTCGAGAGGCAGAATTCGATGTCGGGGAAGGCCTTGGCAAGAGCGAAGACGGATCGGCAGGCCCGGTCCAGGGCCGCGTTGCGCGCCGCCTTGCGCCGAGCCAGTAGGGCGTGCGCCCGTTCGTGGGTCCACTGGTAGGTCGCGTCGCCGAGGTCCTCACATTCGATCTCGCCAAAGAGGGGAACCAGACCCGGTTCGAACACCACACGCGGACACCCGACGGCGCGCGCAGTGGCCACGGCCAACTGCACTGCCGCCGCCGCCGCTTGCCGCTCCCCGTCCTTCTGCGACGCGAGGCCTGCGGTTGCGGAGCGTTCCGCAAACACGCTGCCCGCGCGCACGGGGGCAAAATCAAACGGCAGGTCCGACGCGGCCGCCGCCAGCGCAGCCCAGTCGAGCGAACGCGGACCGGGAGCCGGGGCGAGCCCGGCAAACTTCGCCTCGAGCGCCCAGATCAACAGACGCCGCGCATCGGCGGGACCGTGCACACTCGCCCATGCGGAGCCAAGAAATCTCTTCACATGCATGTGGAAACCTTTTCAGAATGCTCGCGCGCGCGTAACCTGTCCGCGCTGGACCGCACCACCATAACCGTAGCGGAGTACTATCGATGCGCAGAAGCCTGACGTTGGCAACCGCACTCACCATCTTCGCCGCGTCCCTGACCGGCTGCACCGCGCAAGAAGAGCGCCGTAACCTCCAGAACTCGGTCAGCCGCCTGGAACAGCGCCTCGAGCGCATGGACGAATACGTCCGGACGCTCCAGAACGGCCAGAACCAGCAGGCAAAGGAGCATGCCGACGCCGTGCAGAACGCACAGAACGAGCTCAAGCGCCTGCGCGACGTTCTGCAGGCGCAAGAACGCGAAGGCGCAAAGGCCCGCGCCCAGGCGGATGCGATGGCCCAGCAGGCCCGACAACTGCAGGACCAACTCGCGGCGACCCAGCAGAAGGCCGAGCAGGCCCGCGAGCAGGAAGCCGCGCGCGGCAAGGAAAAGGCCAACGTCGAACTCGCCTTGGAACTGGTCCGCCGCGACCTCGACCAAAGCCAGAAGTCGGCCCAGGAAGCGCGTCGCAAGGCCGATGAGATGGAGCGCAACGCGAAGAGCCAGCAGGAGCGCAACGCTGCCGAGCTCAACGAAACCCGCAAGCAACTCGCCCAGACGCAGACCCAGGTCGAACAACGACTGCGGGAACAACAGACGCGCGCCGAAGCGATGCAGAAGGAACTCAACGCCGCGTTCGAAGAACTGCAAAAGGCCCAGCGCAGCCGCGAGAGCACCGAAGCCGCCGCCAAGGAACGCATCAACCAGTTGGAGCGCACCGCGGCCCAACGCCGCGAGATCGAGCAACAACACAAGCGCGCCACTACCGAGCTCGACCAGACGCGCAAGCTGCTCGACCAGACCACGGCCCAGTTGGAGACGCGGCTACGCGACCAACAGACGCGCGCCGAAGCGATGCAGGCAGAACTGTCCACCGCCCGCGAAGAGCTGCAGAAGGCCAGGAGCAACCGCGAACAAGCCACCGACGGCACGGCCAAGGAACGCAACCGTCTGGTCGAACGCCTCGCCGCCGAACGCCGCGAAGTGGAAGAACTTCGCGCCGCGGTCGCCAAGGATGTGGCCATGAGCCGCGAGCGCAATGACAAGAAGGCCAACGAGGAAGTGGCCCGGCTGCGCGCCGAGAACGAAGAACTGCGCCGCGCCATCAAGGATTGGAAGCAGAAGGAAGCGAAGGCGCGAGCCGCCGCCGAGATGGCGCAGGACGAGGCGCCCGAAGCCTTCGACGGCCCCGCGGAACCGCGCCCACTCAAGTTCCTCGGCGCGCCGCCGATGCCACCCACTCCTGCGGCCCCCGCAGCCCCTGCTGCTCCGGGCTCGATCGTCGTGAACAACGGCGCCGGCACCGTGAACTTCTACTTCGACGGCAACAAGCCAGCTGCTGGCGGAGTCACGCCGCCACCGGCGCCCCCAACCCCCGCCCCGCCCAAGCAGCGGGAGTCTGCCGGACCGCAGCTGCCGCTGCGCGTTCGCATGCGCGAGCGCGAGGAGCAGGAGAATGCGGCGCCCGTGGAAGTGCGGCAGGGCAAGAAGAAGGCGAAGGCCGAGGCGCCCGCCGCCGAGCGCAAGATCAACGAACCGGAGCCGATCGCCGACGGGGCCCCGATCGGCAACTTCGTGCAAGTCCTGCTCGGCGCCTTCTGAAGCAGCTGCTGCCAAGGCCTTGGCGCGAGCCGCGCGCCAACCTGGTCACCACCAGCCAGCGGGCAATCAGCCCGCAAAGCCTGCCATGAGCTCCTGCAGCCGCTGCAGGGCTCGCATGTGCAGGGAGCGCACGGTGACCTCTTTCGTATAGCCGAGCATCGGCATGATCTCGGCAAACGACTTGCCCTGGAACATGCGCAGCTCGATCACGCGCTTGTGCTTGTCGCTGAGTTCGGCGAGCGCCTTCTGCAGCGAGTCCTGCAGTTCTTTGTAGCGCACGAGCATGCTCTGCCGCGGGATGCGGTCATCGGCGAAGTGCTCGCGGCCGCCCGTCTCATCGAAGTCGCCCAGGTGCTTGAGGCGGCCACCACCGCGCTTCTTCGCGCGTTCGCGCCGCCAGTAGTCGTTCAGCTTGCGATGCGCGATCATGCGCACCCAGCCTGAGAACGACGCGCCGGGCTCGACCTGGAATTCGGCGATATCGCGGAACACCTGCAGCAGCACTTCCTGCGTGAGGTCGTCGAGGCTCTTGTCGGTCGGCAGGTTCTGCCCCTGCGAGGCCTCGGCGACCCACTTCACGACCTTGTCGTGAAGATTGCCCCAGGACACATCGACGTCGTTCTCTCCTTGCACGTTCTTCACATGCCGCAGGGTGCTCGACAGATCTTCGGGCTCTTTGGGGTCGCTCATCGCGGCCAGAGTCTAACCGAGCCGCCGCTTCTGTTGGACATCCGCACGACAACCCGCTTTCGCGAACGCGCCGAGCGGCTAGCCTGCGCGAACATGACCGACCCAGCACGTATCGGCATCGTCGACATGGGATCCAACGCGGTGCGGTTCCTGGTCGCCGAAGCAACCGGGGGCAAGATCGCGATCCTCGAGAACCACCGGCTCCCGGTGCGCCTCGGTCGCGATGTCTTCCACACGGGCCAGATTCCCGAGGCGACCATCAGCGCCACCGTGGATGCGTTCCGCCGTTTCCGCGCCACGTGCGATCGCCTCGGTGTCGGCCACGTGCGCGCGATGGCGACCTCGGCGATGCGCGACGCCCGCAACCGCGACCTGCTCGTCGACCGCGTGCGCGAAGCCTGCAATATCGAGATCGACGTGATCTCGGGCACGCAGGAGGCCTACCTGCTGAAGCTCGGTGTGGAAACCCGCGTCGACCTGCGCGAAGGACGTTCGCTGCTCGTCGATGTCGGCGGCGGCTCGGTCGAAGTCGTCTTGCTCGACAAAGGCCAGGTCATCACCGCAGACAGCTACCGACTCGGCGCGCTACGCATGCTCGAAGCGCTCGCCGACACCGAAAACTCCGGCGAGTCCTTCGTCGAACTGCTCGACAAACACCTGCGCAGCCTCGAACGGCGCATTGCGGACCGTTTCGGCAGCACGCGCATCGACCGCTACGTCGCCGTCGGCGGCAATGTCGAGAGCATCGCCGACCTCGTGTTTGCGCGCAGCACGCAGCGCCGCCACGAAGGCGTCGAGTATTGCACGCTCGAGGAGATGCGCGCCGAGGTCGCCGAACTCGCGGCGATGCCGGTGGCGGATCGCATGAGCAAACGCGGCCTCAAGGAGGACCGCGCCGATACGATCGTTCCCGCGGGCATCGTCTACACGCGCCTTGGCGAACTCGCCGGCGTCGACCGCGTGCTGGTGCCGCGCGTCGGCATCAAGGACGGCTTGCTCATGGAGGTCGTACAAGGGCACTTCGAGACCTTCCACGCCGAGGACCACGTCGATGTGGTGCTCTCGTCGTGCCGCGCGATGGGCCGCCGGTTCCACTACGAGTCCGACCATGCCGAAGCGGTGCTGACGATCGCGCGCCATTTGTTTGACCAGACCCGCGAACTGCACGGCCTCGGCGGCCGCGCGCGCGTTCTGCTCGAAGCCGCCGCCCTGCTGCACGACGTCGGCGTCGCCGTCAACAACGACGGCCACCACAAACACTCGCAGTACCTCATCGAAGCCAGCGAACTGGTGGGCCTCAGCGAAGAAGAACGCCACTTCGTAGCCCTGCTGGCGCGCTACCACCGCAAGGGTCCGCCGAGTCGCGACCACGAGGAGTTCGAAACCCTGCGCCGTCGCGACCGCACGATGATCGAGCGCCTGGCGGCCCTGCTGCGAATTGCCGATGCCCTCGACCGACAACACGCGGCAGTCGTGCGCGGCGTCGCCGTGAAGATTCGTGAAGACAGTGTTGAGCTTCGGCCAATTCTCGCGAGCGACACCGCGACGCGATTGACGTTGGAGGCCAAGGCCGTGGAAGAGAAGGGCGCCCTCTTTGCAGCCCTGTTCGGCAGGCGACCCAACCTGGTCGCGCCGTAACCGCCAGCGGGGGCCCCGCCCGCACCATGCCCTACCACCTGGAGACGGAGTTCAAGCTGCGCGCTACGCAGCCCATCGAGATTGCGCACGTGGATGCCGTGGTGCGCGAAGCGGGTTTTGCCTGCGACGCAATCGACAGCTCGCGGCACCTCGATACCTACCTCGACGACGACCGCGGCAGCCTCGCGGCAGCCGGCATCGGCCTTCGCCTGCGCGAAGACCGCCGCGGGCGACGACTCTCGTGCAAACGCCACTCCCGTCGCCGCGGCGCGCTGTTCGTTCGCGAGGAGACCGAGGCTCCGTGGCTGGCGGAAGGCCTGCCCACCAGCTCGGACAACTTGCCGCACGCGCTGCGCGACCTCATCGAGCCGTTCGTGCTGCAGCGCGCGTTGCGACCCAAGCTGCACCTTGAGATCGAACGCGACAGCCGCGAGCTACGCCGCGAAGAAGGCCCGGCCTGCGAGCTCTTCATCGATCGCGTGATCACGCGCTCCGCGCTCCGTAGCGAGGCCTTCGTCGAGATCGAGATCGAGGTCCACGAAGACCTGGCCTCGTGCGAACAGCTCGCGGCCCGGCTGTCACAGACCCTGCCGCTGGTCGCTGCGCAGGACGACAAACCCACCCACGCCTCCCACCTGCTTGGCCTGCCCTGCGCCGAGTCCGCCGAAGCGGAGTTCACCCCGGAACTCAGCGCGGCCCGAGCGATCACGCAGAGCCTGCGACGGCACGTTCATGCGATGCAAGACGCCGAGACCGACGTGCGCAGCGAAGAAGGCCCCGAGGCGCTGCATCGCATGCGCGTCGCCTTGCGCCGCCTGCGCAGCCTCGTGCGCGCGTTCCGCGACCTGTGGACCGCCGAAACCGCGCAGTGGCTGCTCGAACAACTCGCCGCACTCGCGCATCGCCTGGGCCGCAAGCGCGACCAGGACGTGATGCTCGCCGAACTGCCGGACGCGATCGCCGCGCTGCCAGAGCCC
>JADZDL010000216.1 GCA_020851075.1 Planctomycetota bacterium
CACTCCAAGCTCGCCGAGCATTTGAGGTGTGCCGCCTAACCTTTCGTTCGAGCGGACAACAGGGCTTCGCCCTGTTGCCGCTCAACTCATGATTCGTTGGGCGACAGGGAAAGTCTCGTGAGCTTCTTCGACAACTTTGATCCCGTCATTCGCGCGTCGCGGTCCGACGACTCGCAGCGATTCCTGGAGATCCTTGTCAACAGCAGTGTTTGGTTTATTGGTGCACCGGCGATCGATGGTGTTGAGCCGAAGGATCCTTCTCCGGAGGCCCTTGCCGCATTCGTCGAGCAGGCCGCCGCCGCGTCTCGAAACTCTGAGATGAAACCGTGGGCCTACGAGGTCCACGGCAAGCTGTCCCTTCCGTTCTTCACGAGCCAGAAGCTCCTGAAGACCTTTCTCAAGAGTTATGTGGCTGAAGTGAATCGCATCATTCCGTTTCAGATCGGCCAGCTCCGGTTCCTGCAATTGCTTCCGTTCGTCCTTGCGGCTGACGCAGCCGAACTCAATCCACGTTCCAACGTGTCTCGTTCGATCTCGGCAGATGAGCGCGCGGTTCTGGAGGGTGTCGTGTCGGGCCTCTCCGAAGGGGTTCATTCGTGACCTGTCGCCCAACACTTCGCTCCAGCGGACAAACGGGCTTCGCCCGTTTGCCGCTCAACTCATGATCCTTTAGGCCGCACAGAACGCGCCGCAACCGCCATGTCGGAACGGAACAAGTCACTCGTCAGAGCGTTCGTCGACGCGATAAACGCGCAGGACTGGCAGCGAGTCCTTGGCTTCCTCGCAAGCGACTTTAGGCGCCACAGCACCGCAGCAGGAGAGCCTCCGGTCAACTCGGCCACGGACCTCGTGGCGTTCCTACAGGCCGAGTTCGTCACGTTCCCCGATGCCTGTGAAACGCTGCTCGACCTCGTGGCGGAGGCAGATAAGGTGGCCGCGCGGCATCACTTTCGGGGTACGCAGCTCGGGCCCATGGGGAGCTTCCCACCCAGTGGCAGGGTCCTCGAGGCGACGTACATCGCGATCTATCGGCTGGAGGGTCAGCGAATCGCGGAGGCCTGGGCAGAGTGGGACAACTTGGCCGGGCTCAAGCAGCTGGGCCACGCCGGTGCGGTCTAACCTCTCGTTCCACCGTCGGCAGGGCTTCGGCCTGCCGACGGTGAACTCATGATTCGTTTGGCGGCGACAAGGAAATCTGGAGACCTCGTGTTCTTTAGGTTCGTTCATGCCATCCTCTACCGGCTGAAGCGAAGTTTGGGCGTCGGTTGGGATGCACGCGCGGAAGCGAAGAAGAAGATCCAGTTCATCGCAGCGATGCGCGATGGCTCGCACCCAGAAGCCTGGGCAGCAGTCCAGTTCGGCGACGTTTGCGCTGTTAGGAAAGCACTTGTCTCGGGCGTCGATGCGAATGAGACAGACCCGCAGGGTGAGTCACTTCTGATGCGAGCCGCCTCCGGGGGAAGCACTGAGGTTGTGAAAGTCCTACTTGCAGCGGGAGCGGAAGTGAATCATCAGTCATTCGAGGGCAATTCTGCGCTTCATCTTGCAGTAGACACGGCGGTGCAATTCGCGGAGGTCGTTCAATCAGTCCTTGATGAAGTCTTGTACCGACAGCAGGCCACGACGTCTTACCTCTCTCTTCTGCGGGCAGCCGGGCTTCGTCCGTCCGCCGCTGAACTCATGATTCGTTAGACGGCGACCTCGTCAGCGTGGCTGATCTTGAGAAGCGCGACTACTATGGCGACCTTCGGCTTCCGTTCGGCGCATCCGAGGCTGTCGTTCGGCAGCGGTTCAAGCGGCTCGCCCGGAAACTTCATCCCGACGTCAACCATGCACCCGACGCAGCGGACAGCTTTCGGCGCATTCGCACGGCCCACGACGTTCTCACCGATCCGCAGTGCCGAGCAGTTGTCGATTCTTGGTACTCCGTATCTAAGAGCTTCACCCGGCACCGCTACGAGGTTGATCCGCCAGAAGCGCCGGCGGGACCGCGTGTTCGCCGCGCGCAGCACTATGAAAGTGATCGCGCGTGGTCATTCGGGTGCTTCGGGCTCCTTGGATTCCTCTCAGCTCTCGGTGCTGCACTTGCGCAGGTCGACGCTACGCTTGGCGGCGCACTGATCGCGGCCGTCGCAGTTGGCCTCATCGTGGGGCTACTTGCCGCCGTTGGCGGACCCAGGGTACGTGAGTGGTTGTGGTGGCTCTGGTATTTGCTCCCTTGATTCTGCGCCGCCGCGTAGCACCGCGCTCGAGCGAACAGATGGGCTTCGCCCGTTTGCCGCTAAGCTCCAGATCCGTCAGTCGGCGGGAAAGCGGAAGATGCGACGGGACCGAACAGCGATAGTACGCAGGCTTCAAGTCGCGCTCGAGCGTCGAGGTTCTCCTCGAGCGGACATGGCGCTCATCACCGCGTTCACGGGGGCGTCGGGATTAATCGTCTCGTTCACTCTTCTCAGACTTGGCCTCGAGCGCATGTGGCTCCGCTACCTGCTGGCGCTCGTGGCGGCCTACCTGGTCTTCTTCTGCCTCCTGCGCCTTTGGCTTCACTTTCGCGGCCGGAA
>JADZDL010000217.1 GCA_020851075.1 Planctomycetota bacterium
CTCGCGCTGGTGACCGTTCGACTGGAGCGGGTCCGGCGGCTACCTTCGTGGGGTGAGCAAGTCGATCGTCGCAACGTTCCAGGCCAAGGGTCACCTCATCGATTCGGGACTGCTGTCCGATGCGCTGGAGGCCGTGCAGGCTGCCGGCGCCACCTACCGCGTCGTGCGCCTCGATATCGGCACGCACCGCTGGGATGAGAGCAATCTCGAACTCGAAGTCACGGCGCCGGGGGCGAAGGCTTTCGAGCGGTTGCGCGCTGACCTGATGTCGCTTGGTCTCAGTGAGACCGATACGCAGGATGCCGTGCTCAAGGCCGTCGATCTCGATGGCACGGCGCCCGAGGGGTTCTACTCGTCGACCAACCTGGCGACCGAAGTGCGCCTCGATGGCGAATGGGTTCCGGTGCACTACCAGCGCATGGATGCCACGCTCGTCGTCGACGGCAAGAACGTGCGCTGCGTGAAGCTGCGCGACCTCGTGAAGGGGCAGCGCCTCGTCGTCGGTTATGGCGGCATTCGTGTGACGCCACACACGACGCGCAAGCTGCAGGAGGGCAAGTTCGGGTTCATGCAGGGCGGCGCCAGTTCCGAACGCCGGCTCGCCGCGCAGGTGGCGGATGTCGTGCGCGAATGGAAGCGTGTGCGCAGCGAAGGCAAGAAGGTCGTGCTCGTCGCGGGTCCGGTGGTGGTGCACGTTGGTGCCGCGCCGACGCTCGCAGCGATCCTGAGCGCGGGTCTCGTCGATGGCCTGCTCAGCGGCAACGCGCTCGCCGTGCACGACATCGAGGTGGCGCTGTTTGGCACGAGCCTCGGCATCGAGCTCGCGACCGGCACTGCCGCCGTTCACGGCCACATGCACCACATGCGCGCCATCAACACGATCCGCCGCGCCGGCAGCATCGAGAACGCCGTCGCCAAGGGCATCCTGAAGACGGGGGTCATGCACGCGTGCGTGCAGGCGAAGGTGCCGTTCTGCCTCGCTGGTTCGATCCGCGACGACGGGCCACTGCCCGATACGCAGATGGACCTCATCAAGGCCCAGGAGGGTTACGCCAAGATCCTCGAGAACGTGGGCCTCGTCGTGATCCTGAGCTCGATGCTGCACGGCATCGGCACCGGCAACATGATTGCCGCGGACGTGCTGACGGTGTGTGTCGATATCCACCCGGCCGTCGTGAGCAAGCTCAGCGACCGCGGTTCGGCCCAGAGTCAGGGCATTGTCACGGACGTCGGCGGCTTCCTTGGTGCGCTCGCCGAGCAGCTCGGGGTCACGGTGCCGCGCGGCTGATGGGTGGCGGGGAAGGAGGGCGGCGGCGCGGCCCCTTCGGCGTTCCTCGGCGGCTCAACAGTCCCGGGTGGCCCGATGCCGATAGTCCCATGTGATGGGAACTACCGCGCTTCGCTTTCTGCCGCTGCTCCTGCCCCAGTTGCTCGCCCAGCAGCCGGCGGTGACCCCGGCGTTGCCTGGCCTGCACCCGGAGGTCGTGCTCGCCGACGATCTCGATCCGGTGCCGCTTCGGGCCTACGGGCTTGGGGCTGGGGGCATCGACGAGAAGAGTGTGCGCGGGCGGTTGCAGTGGACCACGGATGGTTGCACCACGGCCGGTGGCGTGCGCATCGAGTGCCAGCCCGTCGGCGTGAAGCTCACGTTCCCATCGGGCTGCGAACTGCTGTTTGCCACCGATGGTGTGTTGCACCTGCGCTCGGGAGAGAAGGTGGGGCCGTTTCCGTTCGGCGCGGAGCTTCGCCTCGGTGACGGCACGAACGTGCGCGTCCTGCTCGCCCAGGGCCAGCGCGATCGGCTGCGCGAAGTAGCCGTGGTCGACGGCGAAACCTGTGCGTGGCCCTGGCAACGCGGCAAGGCGGCGCGCGACATCGACAATGCCAAGGCCTGGGGCGGCGTTCGGCTGTGTTGTTGTGGCGAAGGTGGCGACGTGTATCGCGCAGTCGCGCTCGGCCCGCTCATCGTGCTCGACCGACTGCTGGTGGCGGCGGATCGCGAGGCCACCACGCCGCGCGAACGCCTCGTCGTGTTGACGGCCGCCCTCGTAAAGACGATGTCCTTGTTGCGCAAGCAGCACACGGCTCCCGACCCCGACCTGCGTCAGGCCGTGGGCACGGTGGCGGCGATCGCCGGCCGGGCCGATGTGGTCTTCCCCGCGGGTGCTTCGCTGCTGCGCGCCGAGCGCCATCAACTGCGCTGGGTGTTGCGCGCCGGTTATGAGCTCGAACTGTCGCTCACCGGCCAGAATGCGCCTCGCCTCGCGTTCTACTCGGGCCGTTCGCTGCGGCCGATGGTCGAGTGGACGCTGCTGGGCACGCCGTCGGCTTTCCTGCCCAATCCCAGCGCGGAGCCGGGCGCGAGCCACTGGCATGGCAATGGCATGCGTCTGCCGCGCATCGCGCAGGATCTGCAGGCGCGGGCCGAACTGTTCGAGCAGGGTTACGCGCTCGAAGTCCTCAAGCGCCTGCCGAAGTAGGCGGGGAAACGGGCGCCGAAGTCGGCGCCCAGGCGGGCGGTCCTACTTCTTCTTCGCGATGGCTTCGCGCGCGCGCGGCGAGCGGTGCTCTTTGAGCGCGGCTTCGACGGCGGTGTTCTTGCCGGCCATGTCCATGCGCAGCAGGGCGTCGAGCGCGCTGTCGGTGTTGGTGGCGCCGATGGCCAGCAGCACCACGGCGCGGTCCTTCTCGTCGCGCAATTGGGTCATGCGCTGCTGCAGGATGGTCGTGGCGGCTTCGCCGTGAAGCAGTTTGCCGATGCGGCCGACGACGCGTGCATATTCGGGATCGGTCACCGGGCCGAGCGAGATGGCGAGCGTGTTCAGAAGGCCTTCGAGGCGCTGTTCGGCGCAGAGTTCGTCGAGGGCGATCTTGTGGGTGACATCATCGAGTTCGCCGCTCGCGCCCGAAACGAGTTGGCTCCACTGGAAGGGGGAGAGCAGGCCGCGCAGGTCGCCCCGTTCGGTGAGCAGGCGGGCCGCTTCCGTACGAACGGGCTTCGCGCCGGTCAGTGCGATCTGGCAGAGTTCGTTGGCGGTGTCGCTCGGGCGCGCACCTGCATCGCTGCGCGCGAGCAACTTTGCAAATTGCACCGTGGCATCGGTCGTGAGGTCAGCGCCCACCAACGGGCTGCTACCGGCCCAACCGACCATCTTGTAGTAGGGGCCTTGCGTGGCCGGCAGGCCGAGGCGCGTGGCGATGGCGGACGCATCCTGCAGGCAGTAGAGGCGCGATTGCCGCGGCGAAGGGCGCTGGTGCAGCCCGAGTTTCGGCCAGTCGAGCACGGTGACTGCCGTGTTGCCGGCAGCGCCTCGGATGTCGCTCATCACCTGGAGGCGATGGAACTCGAGGTCGTCGTTGTGCTTGGTCTTGTTGACCTCGCGACCGACGACGACAACATCGGCGTCGAGCAGGCCGTGACGAAGGTCCTGGGCCAGCAGCGGGGCGGCGAACAGCAGCGAACAGAAGAAGGTGGGGATGCGCATGTCAGTTGCCGTAGAAGACCTGCTCGCGCAGGTATGCCAGGTTGAGGCTGTTGAAGGCCGTGTTGGTGTTGAGCGTGCTCGAATAGGAGAGCGATGGGCTCATCACATTGGTCGAGCCGGAGGGGAACAGACTCGAATTGCGGATGTGGCCTTCGGAGGAGCCGGGGAAGTTGGTTGTGTCGTTGCCGTAGAGGCCGGTGGGCATGGCATTGTCCTGCACGAGGCCCATCGAGTGGCCACATTCGTGCGCGAGCACCACCGCCGTGAAGCGCGCGAGATCCAGGATCGCCGTCTGGATGTCGGTAGCGCGCGAGTCGGTGAGCGAACCCAGCAGACGGGCTCCATCCTGCGAATCGGCGCCGATGGCGGTGCCGCCGAGGGCTGGGGCCAATGGCCCGAAGGTGAGGCGGAACGCGCTCGACGACGGCGGACCCATGCCGGCGTCGGCGATCGTCTGCAGGAAGATGCCGAGGCGGATGCCCTGGAAGTTGGTCTGCGTGTCGTCGTTCTGCGTCTCGTTGTTGGAGTCGAAGATCGCGACGCCGAGCACACCCGCCGTGCTGGAGGAGCCAGCGATGCTGATCTGCGAGTAGCCGATCGAGTTGTAGGCGAGGCTCGAACTGCTGCCGAAACTGCCGCCTGGCTGCGAAAGCGTGAAGTTCACGTTGGCGCCCGAGTAGAGGATGGCGAGCTGGGCGAGCAGTTCGGTCTTCCACTGATCGAGCACGACCTCATTGCTGTCCTGGCTGCCCGACACGTTGGCGATCGGCGTCGTGGTGAGCAACCCAAGCACGTGCAGCACGTCTTCAAAGTCGCTGCGGCTGTTGGGCGTGGCGGTCACGTCGACCGAGACGCCGTTCACGATCGAACTCGTGGTGAGCGTTTCGACGTCGCGCGTGAAGTCGAGATACCAGACCTGTTGCGAGTTGGTGCCGGTCTCAAACGGTTGCAGCGCGTCGGAGAAAGCGCGCACCGAGAACGCAAACGTCCGGGTGTTGGAAGCGAGGCCCGAGGCGTCGACGACGGAGCACGACAGCGTGCACGCGCCAGCCGGGAACGTGACGGACGACGGCACGCGGTAGGAAGCGGCGGTGTTGGTGGCCGAGACCTGGGTCAGGAAGGGCCGCAGGTTGGTGCCCGCCGGCTGGCTGCCTGAGCTCGTGCCGACGGCGACGTTGGCACGGATCTGCGTCTGGCTGGTCGCGATCGCCCCGTTGTCCGAATAGGCGAGGTCGATGGTCCAACCGCGCACGGGCACCTGCAGCGTGCCGCCCGCCGCGCCGGTGCCGTTGAGTTCGTCGTCGATGGCCGCGATCGTGACGTTGCTGATGGTCGGCGCCGAGCCGTCGCTGGTGCCGATCGCGACCGGCGTGCCGTCGATGCCAAGTTGTCCCGCGGCGTCGCGCACGACGTCGTTGGTGGCGGAGAGCGCGATCGTCGTCGAGCCGGGTGTGAACGCGACGCCCGTGCCCAGGGTCACCGACACCGATCGAGCGCTCACGAGGGTCGGCGCCACCGTCACTGTGCCGAGCGTGCCCCCGCCCGACAACGTGACGTCAGCATTGGTCAGCAGGTTGCCGCTGACCAGGGTCACGTCTTCGGAGAAGAACAGCAGCAACGAGTCGCCGGCGGTTGGCGTGGACGTGCCGCCGACAAAGGCCGCGGTAATGATGGTGGGCGACAGGTCGGCTGTGCCGCTGCCGCCCCCGCCACCACAGCCAGCGGCCATGCCAACGGCCAGAAGGGCAAGAAACCGCTGATGCCAGGGGCGAGTAGTTCCGATCATTGCTGCATGTCGAAGTGGGCGTTGTTCTCGGCGCACCGGTACGTCCGGTGGGGATCCGGCGCGCGAACCGTCGGTGCCGACGGCCGTTTGCTCGCCAAGCCGTGGCGCGTCCGTTCGTTGGCTGCCCAGCGGGAAGCGCAGAACCGACGCGCCGCACGGGCCCAGCCGTTCTGGCCGCGCCCACTTGGCTGGATGCTTATAGGCATTGCCGTGCTCGCGGTCATCGACGCCGACTATCCGATACCAACGCATGTTGAAGCTTCATCGGCAGTTTCCGGTCCGCGGTTGATGTTGCCTCTGGCACAAAAACCCTGTGGGCCGGGCGAAGGCGTGCCGCTCGAGTTCCGCTGGGACGAACTGGATGTGCCGCCGCCGTTCCGGGTCTTCGTCCACGACGAGGACTACGACGAATTGGCTCGCATCGATGACATCGGGACGGCGTTCTGCCCGGTAACGGGAGCCCTGGCGACGCGGCTCGCCGAGGGGGGCGTCTTCCACTGGTGCGTCGAAGGCGACGTCGCGGGTCGGCCGGTGCGCAGCGCCCTCCAGACCTTCGAAATCCGCTGAGCCGGAAGGGCCGGTGGCACCGCCCGCAGGTGGCCTCGTATCGTCCTAACTCAACTTGCGAAAAGGGGATACCGAAAGAGGTCTTGCGGGGGGAACCACCCACGCAACGCAACCGGGAATAAGCAGCGGATGATGAAGCTCGCGGTCGGGGAAATCGTACAAGGCTACCGGATTACGCGGTTCCTAGGGCGGGGAGGGTTCGCTTCGGTGTACCTGGCCCAGCACGAGGAAACCGGCAACAAGGTAGCTCTCAAGGTCGGGGCCTCAGCTGGTGGCGGCCGCCAGGTGACTCGCCTGCTGGAAGTCACCTCGCGCCGGACGCCGGAGGGCATCAGCCCGGACGAACTACCAGCGGAAGCGGTGTTCTTCGAGCCACGCGGCGTGCGCATCGACCTGTTCGACGAACAGGAAGTGCACGCCATGTTGCGCGCGGAGGGTGACCTGCTGGCCGGCTGCCAACACGACAATGTGGTCACGCTGCTCGATCGCCTCACGGTCGACGGCAACCCCGTGCTCGTGATGGAGTACGTGCGCGGCAAGACGTTGCGGGAGAAAATCCGCAGCCTCGAGGGCATCCACCTGAACTGGTTCCTGGCGGTTGTTCGCGCGCTGCTCGCGACGAAACAGTCCGGGGCGCTCGACTACCACGGCGACCTGAAGCCCGAGAACCTCATCGTGAAGCCGAGTGGCAAGGTCGTCATCCTCGACCCGGCCATGCGCTTGCCAGAACGCCGCATCGTGACGACGACGCCGCACTACAACCCCATGCTGCTCACGGACAGCAAGGCGGACGTGATGGCGATCGGCATCATGATCTACGAGATCCTGACCGGCACGCTGCCGTTCGACGAAGTGCCGTGGGAGTTCGCCGGCCAGCAGAGTGGCGGCGAAACGCAGCGCCTGTCCCTGAGCTACTTCTTCAGCTACAGCCCGCCGCACGTGCTGAATCCGAAGACGCCCGAAGAGCTCGAACGCATCATCTACCGGTGCATCACGGTGCCGACCTACGGCCTCGACGAGCTCAAGACGGATCTCGAGACGTTCATCAGCAAGGCGTGATCGCCGCGCCGTTCGCCGCGCGGGCTACCGGCCGCCGTCAGATCACGAACGGCGCTTTGCCGCACTCCGGCGAGTAGTACTTGATGCGCATCTGGGTGACCTTGCCGGTCACCTGGTCGAACACGTTCACCGCATCGAGGTCGCGCCCGTAGACGTGCAGTGAGATCGTCGGCTTGTTGCTCGTGTTGCCGATCCGGTGGATCTCCTCATACGGCGGCAGCAGGTAGGCGACCGAGCCGCGCCCCACGTCGGTGCCGCGGGATTGTTCGAGCTCGGCGAAGTCCGGGCGCTTGCCGTCGTCGAGGCGGTCGTAGCAGACTTCCTCGAGCGAGTTCTGCAGGATGCCCATGACGCCCCAGCAGGAGTGGTCGTGGATGGCGGTCATCTGCCCGGGCATCCAGACCAGCGCCAGCACCACAAACCGATTCTCGGGGTCCCGATGCAGCAGGTGGCGCGTGTAACAATCCTGGCTACCGACGCGATGCCGTTCTTCCAGCCAGCGGTCGTCCGCGCACAGTTGTTTCGTCGCCAGCGACACTTCCCGGATGATCACGGGGTTGGCCGGCCGGCGTCGCAGGACCGCGTCGATGGTCCGGACGTAGTCCTGGAGGCCGAAGGTGGGGCTCGAAGCTGTGGACATCGCGGTCATGGGAGGGAAGATGGCGCCGTTCCGCCCGTCCAAGGCGGTTCGGCATTGTGACCGTTCCCTGTCTGCTTGGCTACCCGCCGCACGACGATGACCAAGATCCGCACGTTTCTGCCGGCTACCCTGCTCCTGTTCTCGGCCTGCGTTTCCAGCTCGGTGATCCTGCAAAGCCGCAATTACACGCGGCTGGGGGACCACAACCGGGCCTTCGTGCTGCTCGACCAGGTGCGCGAAGCACGTCTCAAGGCCGGCGAAGAGATCGATCAGGAGTTCGAAAGTGAGTACGCGCGGGCGCGCAAGCAGTACCTGCTGGAGCGTGGTCGCCAGCTGATCTTCGCCGAACGCGAAGACGAGGCTCTCGTCGATCTGGCCGGGGTGCTCGCCTACGACCCGGACCACGCCGAGGCCCATCGCCTGCGCGAGCGGGCCCTGGAAAAGAAGGCTGTTCGGGCGACCGCAAAAGGGGATGACCACCTGTCCAAGCTTGAGCTCGAAGAGGCCCTCACGGCCTATATTGCGGCGGAGCGTAGTCTCCCGGGCTACAAGCCGGCCGTCGAGGGGGCTGACAAGGTCCGGCTCGCGCTAGGCAAGTTGACTGCGCTCGCCCAACTGCAGTTCCTCGAAGCCGTGCGCAAGCTGCCCGAGTTCCGCTTCGTCGAGGTGCGCTGGCACAGCTCGAATGCGACGACGAACGATCCGACGCGCGACGATGCCGAGCAGCTGAAGAAGCGCGCCAACCATGAGATCGCCGTGGCGGCGTTTGCGCGCGGCAAGGAATGCCAGGCCGGCGATCACTTCGGGGCCGCACTGGTGGAGTTCCGCGCGGCCAAGAAGCTCGACGAGAACCTGGCCGGCGTCGATGCGGCCATCGAAGAGATGACCAACGAGGTCAAGGCGAGCGCGCTCGTCGAGCAGGCTACGATGCAGATGCGGGTCGGGCGCTTCGCGGAGGCGCGCAAAGGCCTCGACGAGGCCTTCTCGTTGTCGAAGATGGCGAAAGCCGCGATCAGCGAGGTCATGCTCGAGACCCATCGCCTGGAAGGCGAAAGCATGTTTGATGCGGCCCACAACCAGGAGATCCTCGGCAAGAAGCGCGAGGCCCTGGCCGCCTACGAGGCAATGGGCGCGAAGTGGCCGGATGGCCTGCGCGACGAGAAGGCTCGCATCGACGGCCTGCGCACGGATATCGAAGGTGCCGAGAAGGAGTGGGCCGTCGCCGAGGCTGCCGAAGCGGCCGGGGAGCTGGCGGAAGCGCTCGACCACTACCAGGTCTCCGAGCGGTTCTACGCCGAGTACAAGAACGCGAAGGCTCGCATCGCGGACTTGAAGGCGCGGATTGCGGCCGCCGCGACTGGTGGCGGCGCGGCCAACGAAGGCAAGTAAGCAGTTTGGTTGGCGGCCTCTCCGCGCCGCCGGCGCTGGCATAATCCGGCCGTGCGCACGATCTCCCTGGCCAGTCGATTCCTGATCACCCTCGTGGTGTCGGCGATCCTGCCATTGCTGATCTACGGCTGGTTTTCCCTGCGCGGCATGCGCGACCAGATCGACGAACAGGTCGTGCGCGTGTTCCTGCCGCAGCTCGCGGCGGATCATGCCCAGAAGATCGAGGCCTACCTCGGGCGCATCGACCAGGCCTGTGCGATCGTGCGCGAGATCGCGCGGCGGGCGCTCGACAGCGAAGCCGAGATGGCGGTGTTCGAGGAGCAGATCGAGCTGGTGCCCGACCTGCTCGACAACAACCTCGACCTGCTGCTGCTCGCGAACTCCGACGGTACGGTCGTGTACTGGCAGGATGGGCAGCGGCTCGACCCGAATGCGCATGAGCGGCGCGCGGCGTTGATTCCGGCCAAGGTTGCCGATGCGAAGTGGTTTGCGGATGCGCAAACGAAGCGCGGTCTGCAGTTCTTGCCGTGGGGCCGCTCGCCGTATCTGCATCGGGGTCTCGAATACCGGTCCATGGACCCGGCGAGCCACCACCTGGGCGTGGTGCTCGATGTGCCGCGGCCGTCGGGGCCGCCTGGGGTGTTGTTCGCGCTCGTACGTTGGGCCGAAGTGCAGCGCATTCTCGACGAGGCGCGCGAAGTGCTCGCGGCGCAGGCGCATTTGCCGTCAGCGCAGGTGTTCCTGGTGTCGCGGCAGGGGGTGGTGCAGGCGCATACGGATCGTTCGCAGTATGGGCTCGAAGTGGCCCCGGCGGATCTGGCCGCGCAGTTGACGAGCGCCAGCGAGGTCGGGCGCGCAACCTTTCTCGCGGCGGGGGCGCCTTGGCGCGCGGGGTTTGCCCCGTGTGGCCAGGCGCAGGAGCGGTCGTTTGTGCTCGGCGTGACGGTGCCCGAGACGGAACTGTTTGCGGCCAGCGACGACTTCGAACGAGTGCTCGTCGTCGCGATTGCACTCACGATCGCGGTGCTGGTGCTGTGGTCGCTGATTGCGTCGCGGGCCATCGTGGCGCCCATTCGCGCGCTGGTGGCGGCCACGCGGCGTATTGCGGGGGGCGATCTCGCGGTGTCCTTGCCAGCGCGCGGTGGGCCCGAACTCGGTGAACTGGCGTCGTCGTTCAACCAGATGGCGACCGAGCTGGCGCTGGGGCGCGAACGGTTGGCGGCGGCCGAACGGGATCAGGCGTGGGCCGAGATGGCGCGGCAGGTTGCGCACGAGGTGAAGAACCCGCTGCAGCCGATGCGCATGGCGGCGCAGCTGCTGCAGCGCGCGCGCTCCGAGCAGGATCATCGCGCCGAAGCGATTGCCGATCGGCTCGCGCGCACCGTGCTCGAGCAGACCCAGGAACTCGATCGCATCGCGGGGGACTTCCGGGCCTATGCGGGCGTGGCGCCGGCGGCCCGCAGCACCGTTTGCCTCGACGATTGGCTCGATGAGCTGCGAACGCAGTGTGCGGGCCTGTTTGCGGGGCGGGCGCTCGAGGTGCACTTCGAACCGCACGCCGGGGCGGCGAAGGTGGCCATCGACCGCAGCGCGCTATCCCGGGTGTTTGTGAACCTGCTGCAGAACGCGTCCGAAGCCGCGTTGTCGGGGGCGACCGTGACTATCACTTCGGCGGCCCAGGGGGCGGTGGCCACGGTGCGGGTCGTCGACGCCGGCCCGGGGGTGCCGGAGGCCGTGCGCGCCCACATGTTTGAGCCCTATTTCACGACCAAATCGTCGGGCACGGGCCTCGGGCTGGCGATCTGCCGAAGGCTGGTCGAGGCGCACGGGGGAACCATTCGCCTCGTCCAATCCGTGCCGGGTCGGACCGAGTTTGCGATCGAACTGCCGATCGTGCCGGGCTGAGTCCAAGCATCTACTTGGGGCAAGTGCCCGCATCTGGGGCCCCGCCGCGACGAAGTCCAACAGAGTCCGTCCCCAGACGGCCACCTGCCGCCAACTGTCCGCCGCACCGCCCTCGCGGCGCCCGTCCCCATGCAGAATCGCGCCACCGGCCTCCTTCTCGTCCTGTTCGTCATCCTCCTGGTGGCCGCGGGCCTCTACTTCTTCCTTGGTGGGGAGACGCCGATCAGCCTAAACCCGCAGGGGCGGGAGGTCGGCAAGGATGTGCCTGGAGCGGCGGCGACCGCTGATCTTGGGGCCGGAGGTGCCGCGCAGCCCGAGACTACCAACCTCGCTAGCCGTGAGAACGCCATGGCCGAGGTCGCCCCTACTGGCGTGCGCGGCATCGTGCTCGATTCGGCGACCGGCCTGCCGCTCGGTGGCATCGAGGTCATCGCGGTCAAGGACGAGCCGTCGATCGAGCCGCTCGTGGCGCGCTTTCGGGGCCTGTTCCAGCAGGGCATGTTTGTCGAGACCCGGGCGCCGCGGCGCGAACTGGGCCGCGCGATCAGCAACGCCGATGGCACGTTCGAGATCAAGGGGCTGCCGTCGGGCCGGGTCTTCCTCGATGGGCGCAGTGACGGTTGGTTTGTCCGCACACCGGGAACGGCGCGGCTGGCGATGGGCGAGATGCACGATGGCATCGAACTGCGCGCGTCGCCGGGTGGGCGCGTGCGCGGCATCGTGCTCGGGCCGGATGGTGCCCCGGCGGCGGGCGCGGTCGTCAACCTGCGACCCGGTCTCAACTCGTTCCTGGGCCAGTTGACGGAACGTCAATATCGTTGGTTGGAGACCGTGACGGACGCGCAGGGTCGCTTCGACCTGCCGGGCGTGCCCGCGGGCCAGGGTTACACGGCCTCGGCGTCGGCGGAGCAGATCGCGCTCGAAGAGGTGTTTGGCCTCGAAGTGCGGCCGAGCCAGGTCACCGAGGTGACGCTGCGCGGGCATCAGGGTGCGACCGTGGCCGGTGTCGTCACCAACGGGGATGGCCAGCCCGTTGTCGGCGCCAACGTCGCGATGGTCTACCTCGATATCAGCCGCGTGCTGTTCTCGGCGGACGGGCGCAGTGAGCCGATCGTCACCGATGCGCAGGGGCGCTTCCGCGTCGAGCACGTCGCGGCCGGTCGCGTGGCGTTTGTCGGAGCAGCGCAGGACCTCGCGCCGAGCAACATCGAAGAGCTCGCCGTCGTCGACGGCGGTGTCTATGAGGACCTCGTCCTGCAACTCGGCGAAGGTGCCACGGTGCGCGGCATGGTCATCGACGACCAGAAGCAACCGGTGGCCGGCGCCGCCGTCGAGCTGCGCCCGTTTGAGCGGCCGAACGACCCGCAGTTCTTGAAGATGATGCTGAAGATCCGCCGCGTGCTCGCGACGACGGACGCGGAGGGACGCTTTGTGGCGAAGGGGCTCACCGGCGAACGTCTGGTCGTGCAGGCGAGCAAGGTGGGTTACACGACGGCGATGAAGTTTGGCGTCAAGCTCGACGAGCCGAACCTCACGGTCGAAGTGCAGCGCGGCGTCGTCATTCGCGGCAAGGTCATGGAAGGTGATGTGCCGCTGCAGCGCTTCCGCGTCGATACACGTTCGCGCGAGATTCCAAAGCCCGAAGAGAAGGGTGGCGATGCGGCGGTGGCCGATGCTGGGGGTCGCGGCCGTCGGGCGCGCGCGTCGACGGACGGCAACAGTGGGGCCACCTGGAACAACGACGGCAACGACAATGGCGGCGGCGGTGGCGCCCGCATGCGATTTGGCCGGGGCGGTGGCATGCAGACGGGCACCGTGCAGATGGCCGAAGGCCAGACGATGATGGATCGTGGCATGGACGGCAATTGGCGCGAGATCCAGACCGCCGATGGCACGTTTGAGCTGCGCGGCATTCCGCCGGGTCGCGTGCGCGTTCGTGTGCGCGCGGACGGGTTCCTCGACGCCAAGGAACAGGAGATCGATCTGCTGCCGGGTGCTGTGAGCGAGGTGCTCCTGTTCAAGATCGAGCCGGGGCAGCCGGTCAGCGGCGTCGTGCTCGACGAGGCGACGGGCAAGCCGGTCAGCGACGCGCAGGTCACCGCCTACAAGCAGCGCGAAGGTGGCAATCGCCGCGCGGGCATGTTCTCGGTCGACATCGATCCGGAGGACTTCGACTTCCTGGCGCTGTCGTCGGCGCAAGGCCGCCGCAGCGCGATCAGCGACAGCAAGGGGCACTTCACGATCGCGTCCCTGGAGCCCGGCAAGTATCGCTTCACGGCGCGTCACCCCGACAAGGCGAAGTCGTCCAACAAGGACGTCGACGTGGTCGCTGGCAAGCCGACGCCGGACATCGAGATCCGCATTGACGCTGGTGGTGGTGTCGAAGGCAACGTGACCGGGCTCGGCATGCGGCCGCTCGCGGACGCGTTCATGGTCGCGTTCAGCATCCAGGCCGGAACGATGCGCAGCAGCACGACGGACAAGTCGGGTTACTACCGCATCGATGGGTTGCCGCCTGGCCAGTATCTGGTCTTCAAGTCGCGCATGGATGAGCGCGCCGACAACATCCCGCTCGAGCTCATGAGCAACATGCGGCTCAAGACGGTGACCGTGAAGCAGGGCAAGTTTGCGCGGCTCGATGTGCACGACGACAGCGAAGATGGCGTGCGCGTGTCGGGCATCGTGCGCGAAGGTGGCGCCCCGGTGCCGCGCGCGCTCGTGACGTTGCTTGGCAGCGATCGCGACGGCCTGCTCGGCATGGGCGTTCGCGCGAATGCCGCGGGCATGGATGGGCGCTACGAGCTGATCGGCATCAAGCCCGGCAACTACGTGATGCAGGTGAGTCGTTTCCAGGGGCAGCCTGTGCAGACGACGTTTGAGATCGAAGTGCCCGGCGAGTCGCGCGAGTTTGCCTTCGATATCCAATTGCCGACCAGCGAAGTTGCGGGTCGCGTCATCGACACGCGCGGTGCGCCGGTTGTGGGTGTGATGGTCTCGCTCGGCAGCGAAGAAGGTGGGCTCAGCGGTGCGGATGGCCTGATCGGCCTCATCGCACAGAACGGCTTGAGCCAGGCGCGTACCAACAACGATGGCGAGTTCCGCATGCGTTCGGTGGCACAAGGCACCTACAAACTGACCGCTGGCAGCCGTTTTGGCCCCGGCGGCGGCCGTCGCGGTGGTGGTGAGGCCAACGCCGATGGCGAACGCGTCGTGCACGGCGAAGGTAGCCTCGGCGGCGTCGTTGTCGACGGCATGAGCAAACTCGAAGGGCTCGTCGTCACCGTGCCGATCGCGGGCCGCATCACTGGCCTCGTGCTCGATGGATCGGGCAATCCCGTGCAGGGCGCGGAGATCGCCTACACGGAGACGAGTCAGAAGCGCCGCAAACAGGGCAATCCGCTGCTCGATCTGATCGGTGCGCAGTCGCGCCCGATCCGCAGTGGTGCCGATGGTCGCTTCGAGATCCCTGGCCTCACGCCCGGGGTCTACGATCTGCGCGTCGAGAGCGAAGCGCTCGAAGCGGGCAAGGCCAGCGACCTGCGGGTGGCCGAAGATGCCGCGACCGACGTCGTGCTGCGCATGGTGCGCGGCGCCACGCTGAAGGTGCGCGCGACGAACGTCGACAAGCAACTCATCCCGTTCGCCAATCTGACCCTGCTCGATGGCAACGGCAAGCCGGTCGTCAATCGCCTCTCGACGCTATCGGTCATGAAGCGTCTGATGGGCAGCAAGGACGAGGTCGCCGATTCGGGCTGGTACACGTTCGGCAGCGTGCCGCCGGACACCTACACGGCCGTGATCACCGAGCAGGGCAAACCTGAACTCCGCATCACGCGGACGATTCGGGACGGGGAGACGGTCGAGTGGGACGTCGACGTCGCTGCCGAACTCGAACAGCGCGATCGCGACGCCAAGAAGTAGGCGGGGCGTTCGGCGGCCCCCTTCCGTCGGGCCGCATCGAGCACGATTCGCGTTGCCCCCCCGCCGCTGCCCCTGGACGCGGCGCGGCCGGGGCCGACAATCCCCGGATGCCCACGCTGCGCAATCTTGCCTACGCGATCCTGAGTTTCCTGCTGCTGGCGATGCCCGCGCGCGCCACCTGGTCGATCCTCATCATCGATCTGACGACAGGCGAAGTGGCGGTGGGCATTGCGACCTGCCTCACTGGCTTTGATCTCAAGCCAAACACGATCGTCGTCGTGCCGGGGTTTGGCGTTGCCGCGGCGCAGTCGTTTGTGGGGCCGTTGACGCTGCGGCAGCTCATCCGCACCGAGTTGCTGAACGGTACGCCCGTAAACCAGATTCTCGCGATGCTGGCGCAGGCGGACAGTGGCCACCAGTCGCGGCAGTACGGCATCGCCAGCCTCTACGGCGGCACGGTGACGTTCACGGGAACGGGCGCCGGCGCGTGGGCTGGTGGGCTCACCGGGCAGGTCGGCAACTTCGTCTACACCGTGCAGGGCAACGTGCTCACGGGCGCGCCGGTAGTGCAGGCGGCCGAACTCGCGATCCAGACCACGCCGGGCACGATTGGCGACAAGCTCATGGCGGCGATGGTCGCGGCTTCGTCGATGGGTGGTGATGGTCGCTGCTCGTGCAATCCCAACCTGCCGACGTCGTGCGGTTCGCCGCCGGTGAGCTTCACGAAGGCCGCGCACATCGGACTCATGGTCGTGAGTCGGCCCAGCGATCTCGATCTGCCCTGCAACGGTGCGGCTGGCTGCGGCGCGGGCCAGTACTACATGGACCTCAACGTCGCCAACCAGCAGGCGAATGACCCCGATCCGATCGTGCAGCTGCAGACGCAGTACGCCGCGTGGCGCGCGCAGCAGGCGGGCCGGCCCGATCACTTCCAATCGTCGGTGACGATGAGTGGCACTTCGCTGCGTGCGAACGGCATCGACACGCTGGTGGGCACCGTGGTGCTGCGCGATGCCGCCGGCAACCCGCTCGGCACCAACCTGCCCGTCACGGTGAGCCTGAGCAATCGCAGTTCGGTTTCGGGCGTCACGTTCAGCCCGGTCGTGCCCCAGGCGAACGGCACCTACACGTTCACGATGCGGGGCAACCTGAGCGCCGGGGAAGCAGTGGTCGACGTCGCCGTCAACGATGGCCTTGGTCGCGTCGGCATCTGGCCGCAGCCTGACATCACGGTCACCGATGCGTTTGGGCCGTGCGGCACCGGCGCGATCGGGGACGGCATGGGTGGCGTCATCAACTCGCTGCGCGTGGCGGGCAGTGCGGGACAGGACCGGGTCTTGTCCGTGGGTCTGGGCCAGCCGTTCCTGCTCACCCTCGATCCTCCGGTTGGAGCACCGTCGACGAGCCCCGTTGGGCTGTTTGCGCTGTGGGCCTATCTCGGCTTGCCGCCCGCGCAGTCCACGTTGCCGTTGGGCCCGGGCGCTGGTTCGTTGTGCTTCCGGCCCTGGCCGCTCGATCCGACCGCGCCGAGCTTGTTGCTGGCTGATTCGTTTGGGCTCGGCGGCTGGGTGGCGGGCGGGCCGGCACCTTGGACCTTGGGCTTCCCCGGTATGCCGGCGTTGCTCGACGTGACGCTGCAAGGGGTCATGGCCACCGACCTGCAGGGCACGCTCGCGGCGACCAATGCGCTGCTGTTGCGTTCGGTGCCGCTGCCGCTGCCAACGATCACCTCGATCGTGCCGCCGACGGCGTTGGCGGGATCGTCGGTGACCGTGTCAGGCACCAACTTCCTCATCGGTGCAGAACTGCGCATCAACGGCGCTGCTACGCCGATCGTGTCGCAGACCGCGAACAGTCTCGTGTTCCAGATGCCGGCTGGGCTTGGTTGTGACACGCCGTTGTCGGTGAACAACGTCGGCACCACCGCGGTGCAGCGTTTGCTCAATCCGACGCCGGTCATCACGAACACGCCGTTTGCGACCGGCAGCGTTGCGGGTGGCCAGCTGTATGTCATCGTCGGTACCAACCTGCTCGGCACCACGGTCACGTTCCAAGGTGTGCCGATGACGATCACGAGCCAGACGGCGACTTCGATCGTCGGCACCACGCCGCCGGGAGCGGTGGGGCAAGCCACGGTGGTGGTGCGCAATGCCCTCGGTTGCCAGGATTCGCGGCTCTACACGTACTTCTAGGCGCTTCTAGGCCCGCGCGCCAAGCAACCACCGCACGGGCCGCCGCACCGAAGGTGGCATGGCCCGTTCGATGCGCCAGAGTCCCTTCGAATGGCCCGCTGGAGTCTTGCGGCGCCCAAGTTGTGGCAGTGGGGCATCACAGCCGCGAACGATCCACTCGACGTCGTCAGCGGTGAGTCCAAACGCGCGCCCAACCGCCAGATCGATGCGGGTCAACAACTGGGCGCGCTGGCTCGGCGTCTCGGCGAGGCCGTCGCTCGGTGCCCAACCTTCGTCCTTGGCGAGGCGCCAGAGCGAACCGTGCCACGGCAGCACGGCGCAAAGCTGTAGCGCCCACTGCGCGAGTTGGGTGGTCGTGTCGCTGTCGACATTGGCGAGGCGGCAGTCGCCGAGCACGAAGCCGTTCAGGTTGGAACCGGTGAGACGCAGGCGCAGCGACCAATCCAACGCGAGCGAACCCAGCATCGCCGCGTTCGCGGCCATCGTCCGCAATGGCGTGGGGTCGGCGGGATCGCGCGGGGTCAGCACGCCGAGCGAATTGCCGCAGGGCACTTCGGGCAGCAGGCACACGACGGCGGTGCGTTCGTTGGTGGCGTTGGACAGGGTGCGCAGGACAACGCGCGCGCCGATGCGCTGCGTGCGCCGATCCTCCCAAAGCGTTTCGCGCACGAGGTAGGCCGGGCGCAGGTCTTCGGGCGAGAGTGGTGATTCCCACGCCGTCGCAAAGCCGGTGCCGCGTGCGTGGGCGGCGGCGTTGGGGTGCAGATCGTAGACCATGGCGCCCTGGTAGAGCGGCAGCAGTTCTTCGTCGCCGGCCCCGCGGCGCCAGCGGCCATCAGGGCTCAGGCGATACCCATCCCGTTCCGCTTCGGCGCGCGGCACGAAGTGCTCGCGATCGCTCGTCATGTTGAAGTCCCCTTGCCGCCAGAGCAGGCTGCCATTTTCGCCCAGGAACGGCGTGGAATGGCTCTGCATGCGCAGCAGCAGGTCGAGATCGCGCGCATCTTCGACTTCGACGAACGTGCGCGCGAGCGGGCTCAGCTGTTCGATCTGATCGCGCGGGTAGAGGGTGTGGCGCGGGCTCGCCTGCCGCCACTCGGCCACGCTGGTTCGACCGAAGGCGACCTTCACGGCCTGCGTGTGGCCACCCTTCTGGCCAACGATGGCGGCAAAACGATAGCGGCTATCGATCGCAAACAGCTTCTCGCGGTTCTCGAAGCCAAACAGCCATTCCCACGCGCATTCGTCGAGCAGCAGGTTGCGCAGCGGCAGCGCTTCGCGGTCAAACCACAAGCTCGCGGGCACGATGAGGCCAAAGCGGCCACCGTGGCGCAGCAGCTGGTGTGAGCGTTCGACAAACAGGCGATAGGTGTAGAGCTTGCCTTTGCCCTGGTGCGCGAAGTGGCCACGCAGGTGCGCGGCGCGGGCCAGTTCCTCGGGGCTGGCCTGCATCGTTTCCCACGGTGGATTGGTGATGACTGCGTCAAACGTGCCGGCTGACAGGTCGAGCAGACCATTACCCTGGCGCACGTTTTCGGCGATGGTGAGCAGCGCATCGGCCGGCAGTTCGGACGTGGACCACAGCGCGAGCGTGGCGAGAGCGGCGGCAGTGCTGTCGAGGTCGATGCCGTGCAGGCAGGCGATTGCATCGGCCGTGGCGAGGCCGGCAGCGCGCAGTTCTCGCAGCGCGGCAATGAGGAAGCTGCCGCCGCCGACCGCAGGATCGACGATGCGCAGGTCACTGGCGGGGCCCTCGTGCAGCAGCGGTGCCAGCGCGCGGGCTACGGTCGGGTTCGCGAGCGCTTCCGAGGTAAACCACGTGCCGTGCTGTTTGCGCTGCGCGGGCGCGAGCAGCGATGGATAGAGGGCCGCGAGTTCGGGCCACGGCATGGTGGCCGCAGAAACGAGCACTGCCGCGGTGTCGGCGCCAGCTTCGGCTGCGTCGATGGGCAGCAGCTGCAGCGCCAGTTCGCGCGATAGGCGTCGCGCCACGAGGGCCCGCATCGCGCTGCGCACGCTGGCCCAGCGCGATGCCGCGGCTGCATTCTCGAACGCGGTCAGAGCAGTCGCGCTGGGAATCCAGCGCTCTCGAGGGTGAGGAGGATCTGATCGACATGGGCGCGACCGCGTGTTTCCATGATCACGTCGAGTTCGGCCTGGCGCGGCGGCAGATGCGTGAATACGCGCTGGTGGGTGATGTCGATGATGTCCGCGCCAGAGGCGCCAATCATCTGCGTCACGCGCGAGAGTACGCCGGGTTGGTCGTGGATCTCGATGCGCAGGCGCGCGACCTTGCCATCGCGTTCGAGACTGCGCAGCAGCACCGTCGACAGCATGCGCCGATCGATGTTGCCGCCGCTGATCACGACGCCGACATCGCGGTCGTGGAACATCGCCGGGTGTCGTAGCAACGCCGCGAACCCCGCCGCGCCAGCACCTTCGGCCACAACCTTCTGTTGCGCGGCGAGCAGCTGGACGGCCTTCTCGAGATCGGTTTCGCCGACCAGCACAATGTCGTCGACGAGCGCCTTGATGATCTCGCTGGTGATGACGCCGGGCGCCTTCACCGCGATGCCGTCGGCGATCGTGTGCGTGTGCAGCAGTGGCTGCGGTTCGCCGCGGATCTTCGCGAGCATCGATGGGCAGAACTCCGTCTGCACGCCGATCACGCGCATCTTGGGCTGCACGTGCCGAACCCACAGCAGCATGCCCGCCAGCAGTCCACCGCCGCCGATCGGCACCACGAGTGTGTCGAGTCCGGGGCGGTCTTCGAGCAGTTCGATGGCGGCCGTGCCCTGTCCGGCGACGATCGCGGGATCGTCGTACGGGTGCACAAACTCGAGCCCGCGCTCGACGCGAAGCTGCTGGGCGTGTTCGTAGGATTCTGACAGGTTGGCGCCGTGCTGCACGACCGTGGCGCCGAGCGCTTCGGTGCGTTCGACCTTGGAGAACGGAGTCGTGCGCGGCATCACGATCGTCGCTGGCAGCCCGAGTCGACGTGCGTGGTAGGCGACCCCTTGCGCGTGGTTGCCGGCGGACGCCGCGACGACCCCCGCCGGCGGGGACGGTTGCTGCGCGAGTCGCTGCAATTTGAGGCACGAACCGCGGTCTTTGAACGACCCCGTGTACTGCAGGCTCTCGAGCTTGAGCGCGAGGCGGACGCCCAGTGGCTCACCGAGGCGCGGTGCGGGCACGGTGGGGGTGCGGACGATGTGGCTCTTGATGGCGTCGGCTGCAGCGCGAACGTCTTGGGCGGTTACCTGCATGGCGGGTCGCCGGCAGTCTAGCAGGGCAGTGTGGCTTCTCGCCGTAGAACTGGCAGGTGGCCGCGGGTGGCCGTAGCAGCGCGCATGCCCGACCCGAATGCGTTGCCGACACCTGTTCCGCCACTTTCCACAGCGGTCGCGGTGCCGATCGCGGCTCCCGTTGGGGCCAACGAACGCATTACCACCCTGGACCTCGTGCGCGGGCTTGCGGTGCTCGGCATCCTGGTCATGAACGTGGTCGAGTTTGGTCAGCCGTTGGCGGCCTACGAGAACCCGCTGGCGGGGGGTGGCAGTCAGGGCCTCGACCGTTGGGTCTGGTATGTGCAGGAAGCGCTGTTCGACGGCAAGATGCGGGCGCTGTTTTCGATGCTGTTTGGCGCTGGGCTGGTGCTCCTCGGCGAACGGATGGAACGCGCGGGCCGTGGGGGTGGCGCTACCGACCTGCTGGTGCGCCGGTGTTTGTGGTTGGTCCTGTTCGGGATCGTGCACCGGTTTGCGCTGCAATGGACTGGCGACATTCTCTACGCCTACGGCTTGCTGGGGTTGGTCGCGGCGGTTGCCCGGCAGTGGCGACCACGTTCGATGATCGTCGCCGGCGTGCTGTGCCTGGGTGCCTTCACGCCGATCGGCCTGTGGCACCATCATCAGCTTGTGGAGCAGCGAACGCTCGCTGCGGAGGCCAAGACGGCCGCCGCGGCTGGCCAGGAGGTGCCCGCGAGGCTCGCCGAGGCGCGCACACGCTGGGAACGGCGCGGCACCGCTCCGGCCGCGGATGCCAGCAAAGCCGAGATCGAGGCCATGCGGGGCAGTTACGCAAAGGTGTTTGCGTATCGGTGGGACTTCCATCACACCTTCCAATCGGCCTATCTCTATTACTACTTCGTCTGGGACGTGCTCGGGATGATGTTGGTCGGCATGGGGCTCAGTCGGATCGGCTTCTTCGCCGGCCTGCTGCGGGGGCGCGTCTATTGGGGGATGATCGGGCTTGGTGGCCTTGGTGCGATTGCGTCAGGCGTGCACGCCTGGTTGGTCGCGCACCGCGGTTTCTCCGGCACCGAGATCGATCTGCGGCTGTGGCACGACTGCTTGCACCCGTTCGTGCGCGGCATTGTTGGCCTTGGTTGGGCGTCGGCGCTGATCCTGCTGCATCGCCGCGGTTTGCTGCGGTTTCTCTGCAACCGTCTGGCTGCCGTCGGGCGCATGGCGCTCACCAATTATGTGTTGCAGACGGTTTGCTGCACGCTGCTGTTCTTCGGCTACGGCTGTGGTCTCTATGCGACGATGGCGCGCGCCGAACTCATGCTGGTGTGGGCCGCCGTCAGTGCCGTGCAGATTCTCGTGAGTTGGCTTTGGCTCGCCTTGTTTCGTTTTGGACCGCTGGAGTGGTTGTGGCGGTCGCTGGTCTGGTGGCGAGTGCAGCCGCTGCTGCGGCGTCGCGAACCGAACGGCACCTGAACGCCGTTCTGACGTTGCGCTCCAGAGCGGCGCAGAACATCATCGCGCGCGATGCTCAAAGTCGTTTGGCTGACGCTGCTGGCGTGGAACGTGACCACGCTCGGAATGTTCTGGTTCGACAAACACCGCAGTCGTTCGCAGGGGCGGCGTGTCCCCGAGCGCACGCTGCTCTGGAGCATGTTCTGCGGCGGCTTCGTGGGCGCCTGGCTCGCAATGAACTGGTTTCGTCACAAGACCGTGAAGCAGCCGTTTCGCCGCTGGGCGATGTTCTGCACGGTGCTGAGTCCGGCCTGGCTGATGCTCTGGTGGACCTGGAACTCGCTCGGGCGCTGAACGATCTCGCGGCAGGTCCTTGCCGCGCGATCACATCATGAGCTTCAGTGCAGCCTTCTCGCGCGCCTGGAACAGGATGTCTTCCTGGTGCGAACGGCGCATCACCTGCCGGACCGATGGAATCGCGTCTTCGGTGAAGAGGATGAAGATGTGCTGCTGGAAGTCGACGCGCTTCAGGATGTGCCAGCCGTACTGCGATTCGACGACATCGCTGACTTCCCCGTCGCGAAGTTCCCACGCCGCGCGACAGAGCGCGGCGGGCAGGCGGTCGTCAAAGCGGTGAACGCTGCCGAGCGCGCCGCCTAGTGGCGCGGTGCGCTGGTCCGCGGAGCACAGTTTGGCAACTTCCTCGAAGTTGGAGCCGTCTTCGCGCAGCCGTGCGCGCACGTCGGCGAGCTGCGCGCTGGCGCGCGCCATGTTCTCATCGTTGAACAGGATGCCGCGACCCGGGTCGCGGTTGTAGATGAGGATGTGGGCGAGCGAGACCGTGCCGCCGAACGCGCGGGCGTTGTTGTTGAAGAACTCCTGCAGCTGCGCGCGGTTGTAGGTATCGGGTTCCAGGTAGTTGAGCCAACCCTGCAGTTCGGCGGCGAGGCCGTTCTCGAGCTGGTAGCGCGCGAGCATCCTGTTGATCTGGTCCTGCTTCAGGTCGGTGGGCCGCCCGGCGGCGCGCCGCTGCTCGATGTAGTTGTTGAGGTAGCCTTGGAAGCTCTCCTTCAACTGCGCACTCTGTGCTTCTTCGAGCTTCTTCTGGTCTACGGCCATCTCCTTGGTCAGCAGCTTGAGCGCCTGGATGTCGGCGTACTGGCGCACCCACGTGGCGATGATGTCGGACTGCAGCATCCTCTGCACCATCGGGTTCTGGACCAGCGCGTCGCGGAAGCCGGGGTGGTGGCGTTCTTCGAGGTGGTCGACGAGCTCGCCGAGCGTGATCGAGTGGTCACCAACCGTGGCGATGGCCGCGTCGCGGTCCTCCGGGTATTCGCGCACGACGAACGTCGGCTTTTCGGCCTGGGGCTTCGTGGCGGCTACCGGCGGGGCGGCGGGCACCGTCCCGGGTACCACGGCGGGCACACCCGGCGTTTGGGCTGCCGCCCAGGGCTGTAGGAGCAGCAGTAGCGACAAGCAGAGGATTCGCGGCGGAAGCATCGTCAGCATGGCAGGATGGCGTGTGGGTTGGCGGACCATATAGCACCGCCGGGACGGACGTTTCACCCGAACTTGGTGGCCAAACGGCCATTTCGTTCGTCGGCTCGCCGGCCGTTGGTCTTGAACCGGTACCGCCGTTCTGTCCGTTGTCGGGATTGATCTTGCGGCGATGGCCGGCGCGCGACGAAATTGGGGGGATGATCGAGAATCCGCGATCCCCATTGCTCCATGCCATCGGCGAACGGTTCCTCGCCGAGTTCGGTGGGGAGCCGCCGCGGATGTTCTTCGCCCCGGGTCGCATCAACCTCGTCGGCGCCCATCTCGACTACAGCGGCGGCGACGTCCTGCCCATGGCCGTGGATCGCGGCATCTACGCGGCGGCGCGCCTGCGATCGGATGGACGGATCCGGTTGGTCAGCCTCGACCAGAAGCTCGTGGTGGAGCTCGAGAGCAAGGACGTCGGAATGCGTACGCGCCCCGAGCTCGGCTGGGGCGGTTACCCACTGGGCGTCTGGCACGGTTTCCAGCAGCGAACGGGCACCACGAACGGGTTTGAGATGGTGATCGGGGCGGACCTGCCGATGGCGTCGGGGTTGTCGTCGTCGGCGGCGATCGAGGTCGTCACCGCGATTGCGCTCGATGCGTTGCTCGGCACCCGGCTCGAGCGGCAGCAGATCGCGTTGTTGGCCCATCGCGCGGAAACGGGGTTTGTCGGGGTCCGCTGCGGCATCATGGACCAGTTCGCCTCCGCTCTCGGGCGGCCAGGTCATGTGCTGCTCGTGCATTGCGCGGGGCCGCGCTGGGAGCATGTGCCGTTTGATCCCAAAGCCTGCGAAGTGCTGGTCATGGATACGCGCAAGCCGCGCAGTTTGAGCAAGACGGGCTTCAACGAACGCGTCGCGCAATGTGCCACTGCGCACGAGTTGCTGCGCATGCACGCGCGCGATCTGCCGCACCTGGCGATGTACTCGATGGCCGATCTCGAGCAGGCGAGCGAAGCGATGGATGAAGTGCTCTTCCTTCGCGCGCGGCACGTAATCACCGAAATGGACCGCATTCGCACCGGCGCTGCGGCGCTGCGGCGGCACGACTATCGCGAACTCGGTCGGCAACTCGACGCCAGCCATCGTTCGACGGCGACCGACTATGCGGTCAGCTGCGACGAACTCGATGTGATCACCGACGCGGCGCGTTCGCACGAAGCGGTGTTTGGCGCGCGGTTGACGGGAGCCGGGTTTGGTGGTTGCGCGATCGCCCTCGTGAAGCCCGGCGCCTCGTCCGCGGTGGCGCGGGTGGTCGCGGAGCAGTTCACGGCGCGGTTTGGGGTCGTGCCGGGATTCGACCTGTTGCGCGTGGGCACTGGCCCAGGCGAGATTGCGAGGTAGCGCGCGTGCGTGGCCTTCATCTCGATTCGGGCGATCTGCGGCTCTGCAGCGACCTTCCGGAGCCGCAAGCACGACCAGGCTGGACGCGCGTGCAGGTGATCCAGGCCGGCATCTGTGCAACGGATCAAGCGTTGGCGCGCGGCTACATGCAGTTTCGGGGCGTTCCTGGGCACGAGTTCGTCGGCACCGCACTCGATGGTCCGCTGCAGGGGCAGCGCGTGGTTGGTGAAATCAATGCTGGCTGCGGAACGTGCCCAGCCTGCGTGGCCGCGGACAGCCGCCATTGCGCGAATCGGACTGTTCTAGGCATTGCGGGGCTTGGCGGGGCCTTTGCCGAACGCCTCGCCTTGCCTACGGCGAACCTGCTGCCGGTGCCCGAGATCGTGAGCGACGACAGCGCGACGTTCGTCGAACC
>JADZDL010000218.1 GCA_020851075.1 Planctomycetota bacterium
CCGAGCTCTTCGGCCACGAGAAGGGCGCCTTCACCGATGCCAAGCAGCCTCGCAAGGGCTACTTCGAGGCCGCGAACGGCGGCACCTTGTTCCTCGACGAAGTCGGTGAGCTGCCGGCCCTGGCGCAGGTCAAGCTGTTGCGTGCCGTCCAGGAGGGTGAGGTCGTCCGGATCGGCGCCACGAAGCCGATCAAGGTGGACGTGCGCATCGTCGCCGCCACCAACCGCACGGTGACCGACGAGATCGCCGCTGGCCGCGTCCGGGAGGACCTCTTCTACCGCCTCGCTGTCGCCGTCCTGAAGATCCCGCCTCTCCGAGATCGTGCCGGGGACCTCGGCCTGCTCTTGGATCACCTGCTCGTGGCCGTCAACCACGAGGCCATCGACGAGCCGGGGTTCAAAGAGAAGAAGCTTTCTGCTGGGGCAAGGAATCTTCTGCTCGCCCACGGATGGCCCGGCAATGTCCGGGAGCTGCAGAACACTCTGCGGCGCGCGGCGATCTGGAGCGAGGGTGCTTCGATCTCGGCGGAGGATGCGCGCGAAGCGCTCCTCCCCGCGGCCACCACTTCCAGGCAGGAAGTGCTAGGCCGACCGCTGGGTGGCGGCTTCACTTTGCCTGAGCTGATGAAGGGAGTCGCTCGTCACTACCTTCAGCGCGCCATGGCCGAAGCCAACGGCAACAAGACCAAGGCTGCTGAGCTCGTCGGTTTGCCGAGCTACCAAACCATGACGAACTGGTTGGCGAAGTACGAGGTGCTGGCATGACGGCACACTCCTTGATCTGTGGCCTCCCATGCTCGGCAAGGAGATCACCCCGATGAAGTCGCAGAACTTCGAGTTCCTGCGCGGGAAGCGATCCACCCTTGCCGACCTTGCCGGCTTTGCGGAGCGCTACGCGCACTCCGACCCGGCGAGCTCCCTGATCAAGCAGCGGACCTTCGTCGAACACGTCGTCGGGGCCATCTACGAGGACTACCGGCTCGAGCCGCCCTTCTCGGACAACCTGAACGACCTGCTGAACGCCGAGCCGTTCACGCAGTCCGTGCCGCGGGTTGTGCAGGACAAGCTGCACATGGTGAGGAAGGCGGGCAACCATGCTGCCCACCCTCGCCGGGCCATCACGAGCCAGCTTTCGCTCGAGTGTCTGGCGCAGCTCTTCGACATCGCTCGTTGGTTGTCGGTCCAGGTCGATGGCGGCGACCTCAAGAACGCACCCAAGTACGCCCCGCCTCCACCAGAGGTCGATGGCTCGGGTAAGACGAAGGATGCCCTCGAGAAGCTGCGCCTGGCCGAGGCCAAGTACGAGTCGGTCCTGCAGAGCCTTGAGGCGGAGACCAAGAAGCGGCTCGACGCGGAACGCGCCGCCAAGGAGCACGCGACCCAGCTGACCCAGCTGAAAGAGGAGGGGCAGAAGGTCGCCACTGCTCTCCAGTTCAACGAGGAGACGACTCGTCGCCGCCTGATCGATCAGACCCTGTTGGCGGCGGGCTGGAAGGTGGGGGCGAACGGCGCGAACACCGAGCAGGTTCGCCAGGAGGTGCCACTCACCGGCATGCCCACCGAATCGGGCCAGGGCTTTGCCGACTACGTGCTTTACGGGGATGACGGCAAGCCGCTCGCGGTGATCGAAGCGAAGAAGACCGTGAAGGATGCGAAGGTCGGCGCCACGCAGGCGCAGATGTACGCCGACTGTCTGGAGAAGGAGACGGGCGTGCGGCCCGTGATCTTCTTCACCAACGGGATCGACGTCTTTCTCTGGGACGACAAGCAGCGTTATCCCTACCGCAAAGTCTACGGCTACTACTCCAAGGACAGCCTCGACTACCTCCTGCACCAGCGGGCCAACAAGAAGGCGCTCGCGTCTGTAGAGTCCAACCTCGCCATCGCAGACCGCATGTACCAGCTCGAAGCGGTCAAACGCGTCTGCGAACGGTTCTCGAGCAACTTCCGCAAGGCCCTGCTCGTGCAAGCGACGGGCACGGGCAAGACGCGCGTGGCCGTCTCCCTGTGCGATGTGCTGATGCGTGCCGGATGGGTGAAGCGCATCCTCTTCCTGTGCGATCGGCGGGAGCTGCGCAAGCAAGCCGATCGCGTCTTCAAGGAGTTCCTGCCGGGCGAGCCGCGCGTGGTCGTCGACAGCACGACGTCCGGCGACCGAGACAAGCGGATCCACCTCGCCACCTACCCGGCGATGATGAAGTGCTACGAGAACTTCGATGTCGGCTTCTTCGACCTGATCATCGCCGACGAGTCGCACCGCAGCGTCTACAAGAAGTTCCGCACGCTCTTCCAGTACTTCGACGCACTGAAGGTCGGCCTCACCGCGACGCCGGTCAAGTTCATCGAGCGCAACACCTACGAGCTGTTCGGCTGCGAAGACCGCGACCCCACCTCGCACTACAGCCTCGAAGACGCCATCAACTCGGTTCCGCCGTTCCTCGTGCCGTTCCGGGTCCGCTCTTTCAGCAGCCAGTTTCGTGAGCGGGGCATTCGCTACTCGCAGATGAACCAGGAGCAGCGGGAGCAGCTTGAAGACCAGGACCCCGAAGCGGAGCAGGTCGACTACTCCGCCGAGGATGTCGACCTCCACGTGTTCAACAAGGACACGACCCGCTTCATCTGGCGCAAGCTGATGGAAGAGGGGCTTCGGGAGTCAACCGGCAGCCACGTCGGCAAGACCATCGTCTTCGCGAGGAACCACGTCCACGCGGTCCACCTCGCCGAGACCTTCAGCGAGCTCTACCCGCAGTACGGCTCTTCCTTCTGTCGCGTGATCGACAACCAGGAACCCAAGGCAGAGCAGCTGATCGACGACTTCAAGAGCCCGGACAGCGAGTTGGCCATCGCCATCTCCGTAGACATGCTGGACACCGGCATTGACGTCCCGGAGGTCGTCAACCTTGTGCTGGCGAAGCCGGTGAAGTCCTACGTCAAGTTCTGGCAGATGATCGGGCGCGGGACGCGACTCCGGAAGAACCTGTTCGGTCCCGGTCGCGACAAGAAGGAGTTCCTCATCTTCGACCACTGGTCGAACTTCTGGTACTTCGACGAGCAGTACAAGGAGAAGCAGCCGGCGCCGCAGAAGTCGCTGCTGCAGCATCTCCTCGAGGCCCGTGTCGAGCTGGCCCAGGCGTCCCTCGACAAGATGGATCAGCTCACCTTCGAGGCGGTCGCCTCGCTGATCAGCGGGGATGTGCGCGCGGTTCTCGACACGAACAGCATCGATGCACGCGACCGGTGGCATGACTTGGAGAAGCTGGCCGATCCTGAGCTGATCCAGCACTTCGCTGCGCCGACGCAGGCAGACCTGCTCTCAACCGCCGGGCCACTGCAGCGCCTGCGCAACATCCGTGGCGACGAGGACGCCTACCGCTTCGACCTGCTGATCACCCGGCTCGAGGTCGCGCTCATGAAGGGTGGCCCAAACGCCCCCAGGGTGCAGGACCTGCGCGCTCGCGTC
Organism: Planctomycetota bacterium; assembly: GCA_020851075.1. Classification (GTDB taxonomy): domain Bacteria; phylum Planctomycetota; class UBA1135; order UBA1135; family UBA2386; genus JADZDL01. The sequence continues at coordinate 3,460 of JADZDL010000218.1, forward strand.
GAGGAAGCCGTCGAGCTCCTCGCCAAGAACCAGAACCCGGTGAAGGCCCACGCCGACTCGATAAAGCAGGTCCGGAGCAAGGAGTTCTGGAGCACGGTCGAGGTTCACCATCTCGAAGGCCTGCGCAAGGACCTCCGAGGCATCATGAAGTACCAGCAGCAGGCCCCGACGAATCGCGTCGCGCCGCAGGTCTTCGATGTAGACGACGCGGAGTTCTCGGCGGAGACCTACATCCCGCGGCTCGAGGGGCTCGACCTCTTGGAGTACAAGCGGCGCGTCAAGTCCGTGCTCGATGATCACTTCGCCAAGAACGTGGTCCTGCAGCGGATCCGCGATGGCAAGTCCGTCCGCGAGGAAGAGCTCGAAGAGCTGGTGAAGCTCGTGCTTCAGGTCGACGACAAGGCCAACGTGAAGCACCTGGCGGGGCGCGATCCCGAGACTCGGCGGTCGCTGCTCACCGTCTTCCGCGGCCTCGTGGGACTCGACCCGGCGGCGGGGGAGAGAGCGTTCACCGACTTCGTGCACAAGCACCCCAGACTCACGTCGCAGCAGCTGCGCTTCCTGCAGGTGCTGCAGAACTACATCGCCCAGAACGGCGGCATCGAGATCGATCGCCTCTACGAGCCGCCGTTCACGACCATCCACGCCGAGAGTGTCGACGGGCTCTTTACGGACCCGCGCGACGTCGACCAACTCCTCGCGATCCTGACCGCCTTCGAGCCCAAGAGCCAAGCTTCATGAGCACTGTCACAACCCAGCTGAAGAGCGACATCGACAAGCTCTGGACCGAGTTCTGGACCGGTGGCCTCAGCAACCCGCTGACGGTCATCGAGCAGATCTCGTTCCTCATGTTCGCGCGGCTGCTCGACG
>JADZDL010000219.1 GCA_020851075.1 Planctomycetota bacterium
CGGCCGGTCAGATTGAGGGCGAGATCGAGCAGTGGTTCGGCCACGTCGGGCAAGCCGCCGAGGTCCGCGAACGTCCATTCGATGCGCTCGAGCACGCGGCGCGCAATGCCAGCAAAGGTCGTCGCGGCAGACGGCGCGGGCAGTTCTTCGTCGATGACTTCGCGCGCCAGCATGATGGTTGCGCTGGAGTCAGGCACGATGACGGCGGACGGGCGACGGCGTTCGAGCGTCAGTCGCGTAAGGCCGATCAGGAGTGTCTGGCCGACATCGAGGATGCCCTGCGAGACCGGGCGACCGTCCAGCAGGATCGGATTGCTGCCGCCCAGGTCCTGGAAGCGAAAGCACTCGCCGTGGCGCTCGAGGCCGATATGGCGCCGGCTGACGGTGGGGTCGCGCAGTGGCACCGTGCACTCTGGGGCGCGACCAATGATCCACCGCGATCCCAGCAGCGGGATGGTGCGGACCGATCCGTCGCCCAGGACAATCAGTCGAAACATCGAATCCGGAGTCGACTGGGTATCATGTTCCATGGTAGGTTCGCTCTTGAGCCTTCGACCGCGGCGTGATATTCCGGAATTCGGAGTCAACTCGCAAGCAGAATGTGTTCTTCCGGAAAACGAAGGGGGTTGTTGACAGATTGTCCACTGTTGGCTTTGCTGCAGGTGGAAAGGTAGCAAGGTCGGTCAAGTCCGTCGCTGGCAGCCCCCCGTTGGCCGTCCATTTTCCTCGCTGGGAGGCTCCCGGCGAGAAGCTCCCGGAGCCGTCGCGTGCCCGGTGGCTCAGCTAAGGTCCTCCCACCAATCTGCCGATAGCCCCGGCCATGTGGCTCTGGGGCATCGTCGCCTGGTGTGCGGTCTCGATGGTGGCGGCATTTCTGCACCATCGGATGCATCGGGGCCTAGCGAAGTACCCGCCCGAAGTGGCGGCGTTCCTCGTTCGCTTCGAGACCGTGCTGGCCGAGGCGCACCCAGAGGTGACCTTCCTTGGCATGCTGCCCGATCGCTTCGCTTGCCTGTTGCGCATCGATGGCCAGGAGCTGCCGGTTTCGCTCCATGACGCGTTCCGTCACGCGGAGGCGTTCCCGGACGCCTTTCCGCGCATGGTGGACCAGTTCGTGCGCGACATTGCGACGGTTGGGCTCGATCGCGTCGAGGACGTCGACTTCGCCGCGGCAGCGCCTGTGCTGTTGCCACAGGTTCGCAGCCTCAGCTGGCTCCAGGAGCAGGGCTGCTTTGGGGACTCGGGTCTCGTGCACCGCCGCATGAACGACGAACTGGTCACGGTCTACGTGATCGACGACCCGAACTGCATGCTGTTCGTCTGTCGCGCCCACCTGCAACGCTGGCGCAAGACCGAACCCGATCTGCACAACCTGGCGGTGGCCAACCTCGCCCGGCGAGGCAGCCTGGGCCTCACTTCGTCGGCAGCCGAACGGGAGCCCGTGGTGCTCCAGTCCGGCGACGGCTACGACGCGAGCCGCGTGCTGCTGCTTGAGGAGACCGATGGTCTGCTCGTCGCGATCCCAGACCGCGATACGCTGTGGGTTGGGCCGGAGTCGGGGCAGAACCTCGAGCGGCTCATGGCGACTACCGAAGAACTGGCGCGCGAAGCCGCGCACCCGGTTTCGCCCAAGCTCTATCGGCTCAAAGATGGCCAGTTAACGGCCGTGACAACGAGTCGCTGACCAGCACCGGGGCTGCGCTCGGCACCGTGAAGCGCTGGGTGCGGCTCGGGTCGATGGGGTCGGTGAGTTCATATTCCCCAGGCCCGAGCAGCAACGTCGCCGGATGGCCTGGGCGACACGCAACCCCCGTGGGGGCCGCGCTGCTACTGAGCCAGTCCGGGTCGAGTGCGCGGGATAGGCGCAGGGGGCCGGCTTGCCGCTTCGAGTCGACTTCGATCGTCACCTGGTGGGATTGCGCATCGAACACGAGGGGCGTCAAACTGCCGCGGCGGGCCGAGAACGTGTGGGTGGTGCGGACCAGGTAGCCGTGGCGGGCGCTGGCTCGATCGCGCGCGAGCGTGATGGCGACCGGCCCGACGACGGCGGTGCTGGTTTCGATGGCGTTTCCATCGCGTCTCGAGGTGAGCGGGACCCAGGTGAAGTCCGCGCCGGTATCGGCCGAGAACAGGGCAATGCCGGGCTCTTCCGCAGCTGGAAAGGCCGGTAGGTTCTGCAGCGAGATGCGCACGGGCACCCGTTCTTCGGGGTCTAGCGCGACCGAGGCTGGCAGCGCGCGGCGACTCACTTCCGGGGCCGTGGGCATGCGCGCCGGGGCTAGCAGAGGAACCGCGGGAGCGATGGCCGCGCCGGGTTCGATTGCGCGCAAGGGACCGCGGCGCAACGAGAGCACGTAGCTATAGCCAGCGATGCCGAGGCCGAGGGCCAGCAGCAGGGACGCGAGAATCGTAGCGAGGACGCGAATGACAGGCTCCGGACCGGCGGCAGGAAGGAGCCCCGGCCGGAAGGCCGGGAGCTACGGCCGGGAGCTACAGTCTACCGCAACCGATTGCCGCCCGAAGGATTGGCTTGCGGGATTGCGCCGTTGCCGGGGGCCGCGCCGCCAGGAGCGTTGCGTCCACCGCCATTGCCACCGCGCCCACCGCCGTTGCCACCGCGTCCGCCACCATTGGCGCCGCGGCCGCCGCCGTTGCCAGTCGCTTCCGGTTGGGTGGACACCGCGCCGGCTGCAATCGTCGTCGTCTGGCCTTCGCCGGGCACCACGACGATCGGCGCGCTGGTGCGTTCGCGGCCGCGGGCCCCCAGCACCAGCAGGTAGTTGCCGGGAGTGAGCGTGTCGAAGCGGAACGTGCCGTTCTGGAGGCGCGCGTCGAACGTCGTATTAGCTGGGTCACGGCGCCAGGCGTTGTAGTCCTCGGGGAGCGCCGAGAGGCCTGGCAACAAGGTGACCGTGCCGTTGAGCTCGGCGGCGTTCGCGTCGGTGCAGGTGACCGTGCCCTGCAGGCTGGCCGTGGTCACTTGGATGTTGCGTTCCGTGTTCGCGTTCGCCGCGATCTGGATCGTCTCCTCGTGCAGCGTTCCGGCGCGCCGCCCTGCCTGCACGCGCAGGCGGTAGTTGCCCGCCGGTACGTCCTTGATGGAGAAGTGCCCCGAGCTCGCGACCGCGGCTTGGAACGTGCGGCCGCCGCCAAACATGCCGCCGCGGCCGCCGCCCGGCCCCCGGCCGCCACCATTGGCGTTGTTTGTGTTGCCGCCGTTCTCGTCGAGGCGCGAGAGCTCCACCTGGAAACCAGTGGCCGGCGAACCGTTGTGCAGGACCGTGCCGCTGGCCTCGCCGACCATCGGGCGTTGCACGGCGCAGTCGAACTGGCTCGTTTCGCCACCGACGACCTTCAAGTCCGCGGTCAGCGTGCCACTCAGGAACTGCGGGCCGAGTTCGCGCATCAACTCCTGCGGCGAACCGATCCAGCTGCGAACCAGGTAATCCCCGGGCGTCAGGTTGTCGATCCGGTAGCTACCGTCGGGTTGGACCGTGACGCTGTTGAAGGGGCCGCCGCCGCCCGGGCCGCCGCGGCCACCGCGGCCCATGCCGCCCATGCCGCCAAAGCCGCCACCGTTGCCGCCAATCGGTACCGCGGCAACGCGGGCTTCGGACGTCTCGGCTGCGGCGAGGCCGCGCACGTGTCCAGCGATCGAGCCGAGCAGGCCGAGGCGCAGTTCGAGGCCGGAGCGATCCGCCTGCACATCGAGCACGTCCGAGGTTGCGTTGGAGAACCCCTTGGCGCTCGCGTCGACGCGGTAGGTGCCGCGCGGCGCGTGTTTGACGATGAACTCGCCTTCGGCGTCCGTGGTCGCTTCCAGGGTCAGCTGCACGCCGGCCGCCTGCATCATGAAGTTGCGGCCCATGGCCGCGAAGTCCGGAGCCGCACCAGCTGTACCCGCCGCGGCGTCAGCACCGTTGCCGCCGCGACCGCGCCGGCGACCACCGCCGTTGGCGTCGCCGGCGGTGGCCGTGCGCAGTTCGACTTGAGCGCCCGCGACGGGCACTCCCTTCTCGGTGAGGACGACCCCGGCCACGAACACGCCGCGGTCCAGCTTCACTTCGAGCGTCGGCGCTGGATTGCCCAGGCGCACTTCGACCTCCGCCGAACGGTAGCGCGCGTGCTCGGGCGACTGCACGTGCACTTCGTAGACGCCTTCCTGCAGGCCCGTGACGACGAACGTGCCACCAGGGTGCTTCTCGGGCTTGCCGAGATCGCGACCGCGTGGGTCGTTGCCGTTGCCGCCGCGTCCTGGTCCTTGACCGCCACCGGGGCCACCTTGGCCGCCACGCCGCATGTCGCCCATGGCGGCGCGTGCATTCTCCATCTGGGTGCGCAGTTGTTGGCGCGTCGCATCATCGATGTTGCCACTGCGCATCTGCGTCATGATCGCGTTGATGTCGATGTCGGTGACCCCAGGAATCGGCAGCCCACGCACGCGAACGGCGCGCACCGCGTAGCTCGTCACGATCTGGCCGTCCGCGTCATCCGTCACCGTGCCGGCGATCCGGAGCCCGTCCTGCATGGCCACCTGGATGGGCTGGCCCAGCGTCGTATCCAGCGATTCCTGCGCGTAGTCGAGGTACCCATCCGCAGTGACCTCAAGGCGCATCGCGGCGCCGGGGAGGTGCTCGAGGAAGAAGCGGCCTTGCTCATCCGTGGTGGTCGAGTGGTCGCGACCAAACGCTGCCCGCCAATCGAAGTTGGCTGCTGCGGGCGACCCCTGTGCTGCAGGTGAACCCTGTGCCGCAGGTGAACCCTGCGCTGCGGGGCCCTGGGCACCCGGTCCACCGCGACCACCGCGTCCCTGGCTGCGCAAGGAAACGTCGGCCTTGGCAATCGGTTGGCCCTGCGTCGTCCGCACATAGCCCGTGACTTCGAAACCGGGTCCGAGGCGGATGTCGTCGATCTGCACCGACTGGTCTTCTTCGACGGCGAAGGTCGAAGACCGACCTTCGGTGTGCATCTTCGCAGTGGCCGAAACGCTCCAATCCCCGGCGGGAACGTGGAGGCGGCGATAGAAGCCGTTGTTGTCGGTGACGATCTCGGCCAGCAGGTTCTCCCGGTTGCGCGTCATGCGCAGCGGGTTGTTGTTCTCCGGCGAGAGGCGGATGGTCGCGGCGGGTACGCCGTTGCCTTCGAGGTCGGTGACGCGGCCGAGCAGTTCGCCGCCGTTCATGAGGACCAGATCACCCAGGTCCTTCTCCTCCTTCACTTCGCCGAGGTCCTTCTCGAACATGCCGGGCGCATGCTTGGCGTCGGCGACCTGCAGCGAGACGCGCAGGTTGCGGAACGTCTGGCCCTGGAATGCAAACCGGCCCTCGGCGTCCGTGACCACCGGGTCCGGCACGCGCCGCTGCCGGTTGCCGGGGCCACCGCCGCGGGGGCCACCGCGGCCGAAGTCGAGCCACACATTCGCATTGGCGATCGGGTTCTTGAACTTGTCAATCACGCGGCCCCGCAGCAGCACTTCCACCCGCGCCTCATCGGCCCCATTTCCCTGCCCCTCGCCAACTTCGACTGCCGTCCGGTCCATCGTCGCCGTCGTTGGGTCGCCCGTTTCGATTTCTGCGGGTTGTTGGATGTCCACCTCGTCCTTGGCGTCCCAGTGGCCGATGGGTGGGGTGTCGTCAGCCATCAGGGCCGGTACCAGGAATACTCCGCCAAGGACAAGCAAGGCGGCGCCGGCAAGGAGTGCGAGGATCTGTTTCTGCATGATCTGGGGTCCGAGCGCGCTCCGGAGGACCGAAGGGGCGCGAATGATCTATTACGGCAGCGGGCCACGTTTGCCGACAGCAAGGGGCTGTAACGACTTCGCATCCCCTTTGTCCCCTGCTCGGTACGTGCCTCGAAAGACGCAGAACGTCCTTGCTATCGGGATCTTCTGCCTCGGCGAGTTCCGGGGCGACCCACCGTGAATCCGCGAAGGTTGCGGTGGGATCTCGCCTCGGCGTTGCTGGGGCCGGTCGGCTGGTCCAAACTGCGGCCCAATGGGCCTCGTCTACGATTCCGCGCTCGGTCGCATGTGTCCCCGCTGCCGCAAGCCCCAGGCGAAGTGCCGGTGCGCGGAGCAGATCGCTGCCGCGGCGCGTCCGGTAGGGGATGGCGTGGTCCGGGTTCGCCGCGAGGTGCGCAATGGCAAGACCTGCACGGTCGTGCTCGGGTTGCCGCTCCGGGCCGACGAACTGAAGGAGCTGGCTCGCAAGCTCAAGCAGAGCTGCGGCGGTGGCGGCACCGTCAAGGATGCCGCGATCGAGCTGCAAGGCGACCACCGCGAGAAGGTGGTCCAGCAACTCGAGCAGGCCGGCTACACCGTGAAGCTCGCCGGCGGCTGAGCGCGCCGGGCGTCGGTCAGGTGCCGACGATCACGATCGCCGCGTCGGAGAGCGCGATTGCGTCCAGGCCACAGCCAGCGAAACCACACTGCTGGTGCACGTTCATCCACTGCGCGAGAAACTGCACGCCGATCAGCCCCGGGTCGTTGGGCAACACCATCGTGAACGACGATTCGTAGGCGTTGCCAGCTGCGTTGAGTGGCATCGACTGCACGGCAATTGGCGAGATCAAGCCCGTGCAGCCCGTCGGTTGTTGCGGGAACCAGTTGGTCGGAATGGCGAACTGCTGGGTCTGGAAGCCAAAGGCCAGCTGTGGCCACGCAATCTGCTGGGCGAAGTTGTGGGTGTGGTTGGGACCGGAGTAGGTGATCTGGAAGGTCTGGCCGATCTGCGGCAAGCCGACATTGCCGATGGCCAGGGTCTGGCCTTCGAGCACGCAACCGGTGCCAAAGGGCAGAAAGGCTGCAGAAGTCGTCTGGGCCTGTGCCATGGCGGCAAGGAGAAGGGTGGGAAGCAGGTAACGCATGCCACTCCTAGTGCGCGGGTCGAGGACTTGTCACGCGCGAGGGATTCCTTCCTCGATGCGCCCACTGGCCCCGAGGCTCCCGCTGGGGCGCGCCTACTTCTCGAACGTGACCACGACCGTGACATCCTTGCCGGCGCGCTTGAGCGTGACGGACTTCTGCAGGGTGCCGCCGTCGAGGGCCTTGCGCAGCGCGTCGCGCGAGCCGATCGCCACGTCATCGATCTTCACGAGCTGGTCGCCGGCCTTCATGCCGGCCTTGGCGGCGAGGCCACCGTCGGTGACCTCGGCGATCGTGGTGCCGTCGTCTTCCAGCATGACGCCGAGCATCCGGCCGCCGCCGCGCGCCGGTCGACTGCCAGCCTGGCCGCCGCCGAAACGCCGCACCTTCATGTTCTCGCGCGTCAGCATCTGCGGCAGGTTGGCAAGGCCGAGGGCCCCCGTAGCCGCGACCACTGCCGAGTGCATCTGGTACTCCGGGATCGCCGCGTCGTAGGTGTCGTACTGGGTGTGGTGGGTGTGCGTGTAGTTCGCTCGCCCCGCCTGATCCCAGAAGAACCCGGGCACGCCAGCTGCCGTGAAGGACTCATGATCGCTGCCGATCGGTTGGAACGCTTCGATGTCGCGGATCTTGAACGGCATCTCTGCCGAGAGCGAGAGGATCGGCTCGAAGACGGTTTCGAGTTGGGGACGCATCTCCTTCATGCCGGCGATGCCTGACAGGTAGTTCGTGCCACCGTCGTGTACGAGGCACGCGCTGTACTTCTCCATCTCGTCTTTGTGCTTCTGCACCCAGGCCCGCGAACCAAGCAGACCTTGTTCTTCGCCGCTCCAGAGCATGAAGCGGATCGTGCGCTTGGGCTTGGCGCCGATCGCCATGAGGATGCGCGCGGCTTCGAGCGTGGTCGCCGTGCCGGTGCCGTTGTCGGTCGTGCCGGTGGCACCATCCCAGCTGTCGATATGGCCACCGACGACCACGAACTCGTCGGGATGCTCCGTGCCGGGAATGTCGGCGATGACGTTGTAGAGCGGAATCGGGCCCTTCTTCCAGTAGTTGCGGATCTCAAACTCGACCTCGACTTCCTTGCCGTCGGCGAGGTGTTTCTGCACCGTTTGGAGGCAATCGGCGCGCAAGCGCACGAAGGGCAGTTTCGGCAGGTTGTCCATGGCGAGGCCGCGCGTGCTGCCGCCCGTCAGCAGCAGGTCGCCGCGGCCACCGCCGACGAAACCGAAACCACCTTCCTTCTCGACGGCGGCGCTGAGTTCCTGGAAGAACGCGCCGACGGGCGGGTTCAGTAGCCACACCCCGCGCAACTTGCCCTGCATGGCTTCGAGCTCGGCGGCGTTCTTGGGCGCGGCGAAGATCTTCCCGCGCGAGGGCATGCGCGTGCCGGCCGTCCAGGCGTCCGTGTTGCAGACGAGCTCCATCGCTTCGGGCTGCGTCATGCGTCCCCACCAGGGGCCGCGGTTGAAGCCGACCTCGAACTCGCCCCACTGTTCGAGGTGCGCGTTCTCGATGCCAAACGACTGGAACGTATCGCGAGCCCATTCGCACGCGTTGGTCAGGTTGTCCGAGGACGTGAGGCGCGGGCCGATGCGGTTCACGAGGTGGTCCAGGTGCGCCATGACATGGGAGTTGGCGAGGCCTTCTTTGCGGATTGCGGCGAACTGGTCGGGGGTGACCTGGGCGATTGCCGCAGAGCAAACGGCGAACAGGACGAGGAGCGAACGTGGCTGCATGGTCCCCTTGGTATAGCCCGGGTGGTCTGGATCAGCACTCGCTGGGTTGTCCCAGCACGGTCGCGGTTGTGTGGGACCGTGGCGAGACGCCCCGATTGACACCGTGAGCCTGGCCTGGAGGATTGCACAATGGCCAGTAGTCCCCGGCGCGCGAGCCGACGGTTTCGTCGAATGCTGTTGCTTGCGGGGAGTTGCGTATTCTCCCTCGGCCTTGCGGAAGTGGCGCTCCGGGTGTTTCTGCCGGCATCTCTGTTTGTGAACGGCCGCGACACCGAGGGGTGGACCGAGAACACGCCTACCTTTGATGCCTTCATGAGCATCGATGCGCGCATCGGCTATGTGCCCAAGCGCAGCACGCAGCTCTATGACGAGCGTGGTCTATGTCGCGATCGTCCGGCGGATGAGGCGCTGCCCCGCGGTGGCAAGAACGTGCTTTGGATCGGCGATTCCGTGACGGCACGCCGCTTCGTCGAGCGCGAAGTCCGGCGCCGTTCGGCCGCGCCATTCACGTCCTGGTGTGGTGGCGTCGAGGGTTACAACGCGACCCAGACCCTTGGTTACTACCAGACCGTGTTGCGGCCCCTGCATCCGGATGCCGTGGTCTTCACGCTGCATCACAACGATTGGTGGAATACTCCCGTCGTCTTCTATGACGACGAACAGCGTGTGCATTGCCGCACGCTGGATCGAGAAGTTGGCTGGTTCTCACCGTTCTTGTTTACGCACAGCTATCTCTATCGATTGCTGTTCTCGTGGCTGACGGCCGCCAGTGCCGAGCACAAGGGGGATGTGGCGGATGCGATGGTGACCAACGCGCTGCGGGAGCTGCGCGACGTGTTGGCCGCAGATTCGATTCCGTTCACCGTGCTCGTGCTGCCGCCGATGCGCGCCGAGGAGAAGTGGAGCGAGGAGGAGCGGGCTCGCCATGCGATGGCCTTGCGCCTCTTGCGAGATCTGGGCGTGAACCATGTGGATCTGCTGCCCGGGCTGCGCGCGGGGCTTGCTGCGAAGGTGGATGTGCAGCAGATGCCGAACGACTGGATGCATCCCAGCGAAGCGGTTGCCGGTTACCTGGCCGCGGAAGTCGTGCAGGCGGGAATCTTGCCGCCGAAGTGAGTCGATGCCGCGGCCGTGGCATCGCGGGTTGGCCACGGCGCCAACGCATACTGCTCAGTGCCGCGCGGGTCTCCGCCTTCGTGCGGGTTGCGTGTTGTCGGATCTGGGCTATCCTTCAGCACGTGGTTGGCGATTGCATGCGTCGCCAACCTTCTCTTGGACCCGGTTTCCTTGGCCAGAGAGGTGCGGATGGCAGATTCACCACCGAACCGAATGGAGTCTGTGCTGGCCTGAGCAGCAGTGCTAGCCAGCAACGACTCCGACCTACCCCGGGCTCGCGCGATGCGAACCTCGGCGACCGATCCTGGTTGACCTGACGCCTACGTTGGGCGCCGTGTCGACGGACCTCGCCGCCGCCTATTGGCGGAAGATGCACGCGCGGGCCCGGCCCTTGTACCCACAGGGTCACTTGAGGCCCCTGTGCAGTCCAGTCTTCCGCCAGCGAGCCAGGCACGCCAGCGCCGCGGCTGCGCGATGAGCTGTTCCTTGGCGGCCTTCGGCAACTTCTTGAAGGCGCGTTCGACGCGCAGCGCGTCACCGATTGCGCCGATGCGCCTTTGGAAGACGAGGCTTAGTGGTCCGCGGCCTCGCAGTGACTTGGCGCCGTCGCCCGCGCAGTGTTGCGCGAAGCGCTTGCCGGTGTCGAGGGCGATGCCGGTATACAGCGCGTGATCCGCGCGTCGCACCACGTAGAGCCACCAGGTCTGGTTCTTCGTCAAGGGGATCACGAGTTCGTGGCGGCCACCACGATGCCGCGACCGGGCGTTTCGCGCAACGGCGGCGCGCTGGCATCACTTCGACAAGGCCTCGGCGCGCTTGCGAAGTTGGCTCGCTTCTTCGCGGCGATTGAGAAGTTCGAGGGCTCTCGCACGCAGTTCGAGATAGCGGGCTTGTTTGCCCATCGCGAGGTAGTCAGCCTGCTCGGCGGCGGCGAGGGCCTGTTCCAGGGCGCCTGGTTGGCTCGTGGCCAGCAAGGAGCTGGCGAGCTCGCTCCAGCCTTCGGGGTTCTGCGGGCGGGCGTTGGCCCAGCGCCGAGCCTCTTCGATTGCCCCGGCCTCGTCGTGAAGTTCGCCGAGGGCGTCGACCATCATCTCGTGGGTCCGATCGAGGGTCGGTTGTTCGGCCAACAGGGGGACCAACTGGTCGCGCGCGCCGGCCGCGTCGTTGCCGTTCAGGAGCACAAGCGCGAGATCTTCGCGCAAGCCAAACGACTGCGGAGCTTCGGCCGAGCATTCGCGCAGCAGGGCAATGGCACGTTCGTGGTCGCCTTGTCGGCTCAAGTCGCGGGCGGCTGCGCGTCGCGCACCGAGACTCCGTGGGTCGCGCTGCAGCCAGGCGGTGCTGATCCGGCTCAGGGCTTCGCGGTCGCCGAGCTGGCCGAGGATCTCGATCCCGCGCCAGCGGACGGCTTCGCTGAGGCTCGGTTGTTGGAGGGCCTGTTCGAGCGTCGCGATGGCCGCTTCGCGCTGCCCACTGAGTGCATGGGCGACGCCGAGGTTGAAGGCGCCTAGTGGGTCCGTCAGCCCCAGGTGCAAAGCGCGTTCGAGGAGAACGACGGCCCGCTTCGGGGCATCCTGCAGCAGATTGGTTGCGGCAATATGCAGGGCCAGGGGATGGTCGGGCCAGATGCGTAGGAGCGCTTCGGCAGATTCGAGGCGTCCGGCGGCGTCGTTGAGCGGCAGCTGCAAGCTCGCCCATTGGGCATGCAGCAGAAGGCGCGGCTGCGGCGAAATGAGCACGGCCAAGGATGCTTGCCGGTCTGCTTCGCGAAGGGCTGCGAGGTTGTTCTCCTCGCTGCTCAGTGCCGAAGCGCTGAGGAACAGGTCCATCGGCGTGGTCGGCGGGCCGATCTGTGTCTCGATGGTGATGGCTTCGTCGACGCGTTGCAGGTTGCGCAGCATCGCGGCTCGGCAGCGCAACAACTGCGGATCGGCGAGCGAGTTCTCGTGTTTGTCGAGTTCGGCCAGGGCAATGGTCGGGCTCGCGAAGTGGCCAAGCCCCAGGCACAGTCCCACGATTGCTTCACTGCGTTCTGGCAACAGCGCCACCGCACGTCGGAAGTGCGCGTCGCAGGCTTCGGAGTCGGAACCCGTTCTCGCCAGCAGGCCGGCGACCATCGCGTCTTCATACTCCGACTCGATGCGCGCTCTGGCGATCGCACGAACGGCCGGCAGTTGCCAAAGCAGGCCCGCGCCGAGCAGCGTGGTCACCATGCCGAGCAGGACAAGGCCTGCGACGAGCGGCTTCCTTCGCGCGAGGCGGAGGAGTCGCTGGGCACGCGTTGGCGTGCGCGCTTGGATGGGGCGGAGTTCGAGAAACGCGCGCAGGTCCTCGGCGAGGGCGATAGCTGTCTGGTATCGCGCGTTGGGAGCCTTCTCGAGGGCCTTGTGCACGATTGCCGCCAGGTCTTTGGGGAGTCCCTTGTGGTAGCGTCGCGGGTCGGTTGGCTCGTGGGTCAATACAGCCTGCAGCACCAGCTGGGTGTTCGCGCCTGGAAACGCGGGGCGCAAGGTCACGCACTCGTAGAGCGTCGCGCCGAGTCCCCAGACATCGGTGCGCGCATCGCAGTCGGCGGTGCGGCCGAGAACCTGCTCCGGGGCCATGTAGTGGGGTGTGCCGGATACGATGCCAGTCTGCGTCAACGAGGCCGAATCGGTGTCGCGGGCGAGCCCGAAGTCGCCCAGCACGGCGCCCCCCGCGGGCAGGAGGATATTGGAGGGTTTGACGTCGCGATGCACGATGCCGGCTTCGTGGGCGTGCTGGAGCGCGACCGCAACTTCGGCGATTGCCTCGACCAGACGCCGCAGCGAGTCGCCGCGGTGGCCTCCGTTCGCGCGCAGGGTCTCGAGTCGTGCCGACAGGGACTGGCCGTCGACGAAGTCCATCGCCAGCCAGTGGTGACCATCATCTTCGCCGACGGCGAAGACGCGCACGATGCCCGGATGGTCGAGCCGTGCCAGCGTCAGGGCCTCGCGCTTGAACCTCGCCAGGGCCGTGGGACTCGAAGTGAAGGACGGGTGCAGGACCTTCAGCGCGACCCGGCGATCCAGGGAGCGCTGGCGGGCTTCGTACACCGTGCCGACGCCGCCGCGGCCGAGTTCACCGCGCAGTTCAAACTCACCAATCCAGGCTTCCTCCCGCGTGGGGGGATCAGGAGCAGCAACGAACGACTCGAGCAGATCCGCGAGTTCTGGGTGAATCGCCAGCAGCTCCTGCCAATCGCCACCGTCCTGCTCGTGCTTGACGAAGAGCTCGAGGGCTCGCTCCAGGCGCGTAGACGAAGGCGAGGACATGAGGCTGGTGGTGTGGCAATAGCCACAGAAACGAAGACCGGGGAAACCGAACAGGAAAACACCAAGACGCCGTGGCTACGAAGAACCGCGTGCGGCGCTTTTAGAGCAGATCGGCGAGTCTGCCCTTCTGCAGGCGCGACAGGGTTCCGGCGAGTTTGGGCATGGCGCGACGATAGCGCATCCGCACGGTGTCTTCGGCCTGGCCCAGTTGCGCGGCGATTTCGCCGAACGCGAGTTCTTCGTAGTCGCGCATCACGATGACTTCGCGGTCGGCGGGATCGAGCAGTTCGAGCGCGAGGCGCACCCAGTCGCGGGTTTCGTTGCGTTCGGCCGCGCTGCCCGGGTTGGTTGCGGTGCTGGCGGGATCGAGATCCAGCACGGTCTCGTTCGACGTCTGTTGGATTGGTTGTTCGCGGCGAAGGTCGCGCTTCTGGCGTTGCTGGTGATTGGCCTGCACGCGCAGCGCGTTTTCGACCATCTTTGCCAGCAGGCCGCGCAATTGGTCGCGATCGGAGACCAGAAACCGCGGGGCGCTGCGCAATGCCTGCAACAGGGTCGCCTGCACGATGTCCTGGGTGTCGTGCTGTCGGCGCAGCAATGGTCCGAGACGGCTTCGCACCTGCCGTTCGACGAAGGCTCCTTCCTGCTGCACCAGCTCGGCCATGGCTTCCTGGTCGCCACCGTGCCATCTCAGCAGCAAGTCTCGGGTCGAGGACACCCCGGGATTGGATGCTGCTTTCGGGCTGCTTACAAGGGGCCCCGCGTGGCCCAGGACTGCAGGGGGGTGGTCTGGCCGGACATTCCAGTGCGTCATCCCTGGCCGGGACGATGCGAGCCAGGTTCGGGTGCGTTAGGCTGCGCAGGAGAGTGTCGCCCATGAATGAACCGGAATCGCCCGAATCGCCGACCTCTGCTCTGATCGAGAACGCCCAGCGTCAGGACCGCGGCGCGATCGAGCAGTTGCTGGTGCGGCAACTGCCTGGCTTGGAGGCGTTTGTCCGGTTGCGCATGGGGCCGGCTTTGCGCAGCCTGCTCACGGCACCCGATCTGGTGCAGTCGGTGTGCCGGGAAGTGCTCGAAGACCTCACCGGGTTTGAGTTCCGCGGCGAGGCTCCGTTCCGGCACTGGCTGTATGTGCGGGCCGAGAACAAGCTGCGCGAGAAGCACCGTTTCCACCACGCCGAGAAACGCAGCCAGGATCGGGAGGTCTCGTTGCCAGATGCGAGCACCTTCCTGCCCGCGTATCGCACGCTGTGTACGCCGAGCAAGGACCTCGAAGTGCGGGAGACGATGCAGCGCGTCGAAGCGGCGTTTGACCAACTGCCTGATGACTATCGCGAAGCGATCACGCTGCACAAGCTGTGTGGGCTCAGTCACCAGGAGATCGCCGAGCGCATGCAGCGGACCGAGGGGGCGGTGCGCAATCTCGTCTACCGTGGCATCTCGAGGTTGGCGTTGCTCGTCGATGGTGGCGACACGTCGGTTCTTTGAGCACAACCGCGGGCGTGGGGCGCTACTTCGTGCGGTTGGCCTGCCGGGCAGTTTCCGCGTCCTTGCGCCGTTGGTGCAGTGTTGCAAACTCGGGCATGCCTCGCAGTGGGTCGTAGAGCTTCTGGCCGAGCGGGTTGCCGGGGCCCCAACCGAGCCGTTCGGCGGCCAATAGCAGGTCGAGGGCCCGGCGCAGGGCGGTGGCTCGTTGCGTGGCGACTTCGGCGGTTTCCGGGGCATTGGGGCTTTGCATCTCTGCCGCGCGAAGCCACAGGCGGGCGGCCGAACGCAGTGCGCTGCGGTCCGTTTCGAACTTCTCGAGCTCGTGCACGGTCGCTACCAGATCGTCGCGTCGCCCCAGCTTGGCCAGGCAAGAACCTCGCAGGGTGAGGTGGTTGCGAAGGTAGTCACGGGCCTGGCCGTACAAGGGAGAATCGCCGACCACCGCGCGCTGCAGACCGATCGCGCGATCGAGGCGTTCGAGAGCGAGTTCATCCTGAGCCTGGTAGAAGTTCATCGACGCGAGGTTGTGCAGTGCCGCCCCCAGGTCGCTGCGACATTCCACGTGGTGGGGGAAGTCGGCGACCAGTTGCTCACGGATCGCGAGGCACTCCTGAAGCAAGGCAATGCCGCGTTGGTCGCGCTGTTGGACGTAGAGATTGCCAAGCGTCTCCGCGACGTTGGCTACGGTGGCGATCGGCGGTGGCCAGATTCGCGCGTCGGTGGGGATCTCGCGGGCGATGGCGAGCGCTTCGTGGAGCAGGGGCTCTGCTTCGGGAAAGCGCGAGTTCTTGCTCAGGAACGTCGCCAGCGTGTCCAGACACTCGACGAGGTTGCGTTGGTCCTCGGTGTCCTTGCGGCTCGGCGCTGCGACCTCGCGCGCATAGGCGAGCGCTTGCCGAAGGTGGGCTTCGCCGACTTCGGAGTCCATGAGCAGGTCCACAGCTTCGGCCTGCATGGCCTCCAGCCTGCTCTGCAGACGAAGTCGGGGAAGTCGCATGGCGTCGAGTGCGGGCAGATTGGCGATGTCTTGCCGGGCAAGCAGAAGTTCGGCGCTGGCTTCGTGGTCCAGTCCCGCTGCCTTGAGAGTGCCGGCCAGGTTGCAGCGCAGGATGGCGCGCGATTCGAGCAGCAGAGGCGGCAGTTGCTCCGGCTTGCCGAGGCACTCGATGCCTTCGCGGAAGCTCGCGATGCCGCCCTGCAGGTCGCCCAGGTGCACCAGCAAGTCGCCAAGGCGGGACAGGGCGCGGCTGGAATCGATGCGAAGGCGTTCGTGTGCCGGGTGCCTGCGGCGCAGATCGCGGTACATCGTGCAGGCATCCTGCAGGGCGTCCTTGGCGACCTTGGCGGCCGTAGGTAGGTAGCGAAGTTGTTGGTCGCTGACCCTCACGATCAAGCCGTAGATCGCGTCGAGCGCCGTGTTGAGGCTCTCTTCCGCGACGCGAGCCGTAGCGCTCAGCGTGACATTGGCATCGCGTTCGCGTTGGGCCGCCGCGGCCAACGCCCGATTGCTGTCTCGTTCGCGCCACGCGAGCACGGCGGGAACGGTGAGTAGACCGAGGAGCACGCAGACCATCGCGGTGGCCGCCACCCGATGGCGCTGGCACCACCGCCACATGCGCAGGGACCAGTTGAGCCGGCGCGCGCGGATCGGGCGCCGCGTCAAGACGGCTTGCAGGTCTTCGGCGAAGACCTCCGCATCGTGGTAACGACGTTCGCGGTCCGGATCCATCGCCTTCTGGAGCACGAGTTCGAGCTCGCGCGGCACCTGACGGTTCTTGGCTCTCGCACTCGGCGGTGCACCAAATCGGCCGCGCAACGGCTCGCTAGTCGCTGCGAACGGCGGCACCAACGTCAGCATCTGCCAGAGCGTGGCGGCCAGCGAGTAGACGTCGGTGCGTTCGTCCACCGCGTCGCCGCGAAGTTGTTCTGGCGACATGAAGGCCGGGGACCCAGGAGTGTTGCCGGTCCGCGTGAATTCGCGCCCACCACCGACCATCGCGACGCCGAAGTCGACGAGCACGGTGCGGCCGTCCCCGGTCAGCATCACATTGGAAGGCTTGATGTCGCGGTGCACGATGCCACGAAGATGCGCGTGGCGAACCCCGAGTGCGATCGTGTGGCCGATGCGTACGCAGAGCTGCCACCAGGGGCCATGGAACGGGTCGGTGCCGGTTCCGGTGGCACTGCGGAGTGCGGCGCGCAGGTCCGTGCCGGACAAGGATGCCGGGTCTTTGCCACCCAGGGCATTGCAGACTTCGTGCACGGTACGTCCGTGCAGCAGTTCCATCGCGTACCAGAGCACGCCGTCTTGTTCGCCCGAAGCGAGCACGGGAACGACGGCCGGATGCGAGAGCCGCGCGACGGCTTCGATCTCGCGGCGGAAGCGTTCGCGAGCACCTTCGAAGTAGAGCAGTTCGGGCCGCACGACTTTGAGCGCGACGCGGCGGCCCAGGGATTCCTGGTCGGCTTCATAGACGACACCCATGCCGCCGCTGCCGATGCGGCGCAGCAGGTGGAACTCGCCCAGCCGGTCAGGGAAGTCACGCACGGGTGCGGTGGCACCAAGCAGCCCCATCTGGCGGCAGCGAGCGAGCCCGCGCTCAAGGCCGAGGCGATCCTCGGGATGCGTGTGAAGGTACGCGGCGAGGCCAGCCTCTCCCCCGTCGTCAAAGGCGGCGAGGGCTTCGGCGAGCAGCGCTTCGAGCCGGTCGTGATCGGGGGGCGCCATCGGGGTGCATGACTCTAGCGGAGGTTCTTCACGTGGCCGCAAGGGCTGGTGCCCAGTCGAGCGGCCTATCTCGCGTTTCCTACTGGTTGGGGGCGATCGGGGCGCGCAGGTAGGCAACGACGTCGCGGGCGTCTTGCGGCGAGAAGCGGTAGGGGGGCATCGGTGGGCGCGGCACGCGACCGCCGGGCAGTTCGCCCGTGCAGAGGAAGTGGATCGCCTGTTCGTCGGTCAAGCTCGGCAGGCCGGCAATCTGCGGCGACGCCGCCGCCCACGGCATCGGAATGGTCGGCTGGAAGGGAATCGGGCTGCCCTTGAGCCAGCGGTCGGCGAGGAACTGGCCCTTCTCGTCGCGCGGACTGTGGCAGTCGCTGCAGAGGCCCACCTTCTCCACCAGGTAGCGGCCGCGCTCTGCATCCGGTGCAGACTTCGCCGCAGGGTCGCCGTTGCACGCGGTGATGCAAGCGAGGGTCGCGAGGGTCAGAAGGCCAGCAGACAGTAGTGTTTTCGGAGTCATTTGGGGTCTCGTTTGGTAGGCACTCCTCCGAGGACCCTGGCGGAACCGATGTCACACTTGCCTTGCGGTTTTTGTGGGGCGTGTTGGTGGTTGTGGCGCAGGTTTCTTGCCATAGCATCTGCGCCCAGCCCCTCTTGCTAGCTCGCCTACGATGAAAGTCAGCTTGCTCACCATTTCTCACAAGCAACCGGCATGGGTGCATGAGGCGTGCCTTGAATATGAACGCCGCTTGCCACGCGAGTGGTCGTTCCAGGTTCAGGAAGTGAAGCCCGATGCGCGCACGTCGGGTGTCACGAAGGAAAAGGTGCAGGCTGCCGAAGCGCAGCGTCTGCGCGCGGCGGCGGCGAAAGGGGCGCGGCTGGTCGCCCTGGATGAGCGTGGGGACGCCTGGAGCACGCAGCAGTTTGCCAACTGGGTGCGTCGTTGGCAGCAGGACGGCCGCGACATCGCGCTTCTGATCGGTGGTGCAGATGGCCTCGATCCCGAATTGCGCGCGGCGGCAGAACAGCGTGTCTCGCTGTCCGCCATGACCTTGCCACACGGACTCGTGCGGGTCCTGGTCGTCGAGCAGCTATACCGGGTCTCGGCGCTGCTGAGCGGGCATCCGTACCATCGTTCCTAGTGCCGCCACGTGGACACCTGGCAATGGGCTGCAGAGGTCGTCGCCGACTGGTTGTTGCAGGGCATCTCGCCGCGCGACGCGATGGCGCAGCGGGGGGAACTGCGCGAGCTGCCTGGTGAAGTGCGCGCGCTGGTGAGCACGTGGTCGCACGAAGCGATTGCGATGCAGCGCTTGCTCGCGTTTGCGGCGGCGGGCACAGCGGGGCTCGCATCGTTGGCTCCGCACGAACGCGCGACCGTGCTGGTGCTCACCGCGCGTGTAGTCCATGGGGAACTGTCCGCGATGGTGGCTGGGAACCTCTCGGCGACACGTTTGCGGCGGCCGTTCTCGTTTGCGGAGGTCGCCAGTTGGCAAGCGCGCCTGCTCGCGATCGAGGACCCTGAGTTGCGCTTCGCGATCCGGCACTCGTTGCCGGATTGGTTGGCCACGGCGTTCCTGCAGGAGTTCGGGCTCGATGCGGAGGTTGTCGCATCGGCATTGAATTTGCCCGCACCGCGCACGTTGCGGGCCAACCTGCTGCGTGTCGGGTCGCGCGACGTGCTGGCGAGCCAGCTCGCCAACCACGGTATTACCACGCGTCCGACGCGCTACGCGGCGCACGGGCTGCATGCCGAGGGCACCGCGGACCTGTTCGCGACGGCGCCGTATCGAGAAGGGGCGTTGGAGCAGCAGGACGAAGCCAGCCAGCTTGCGGTGGCGGCGACCGCACCACCGCCGCGAGGTCGAGTGCTCGACGTGTGTGCGGGCAACGGTGGCAAGACCCTGGCATTGGCGGCCGCGATGCAGAACCGCGGGGAACTTCTCGCCACCGACGTGCACGCTGGGCGCCTGCAGGCGATGAAGGTCCGGGCGCGCCGCGCGGGAGTTTCCAATCTCCGCATCGCCGCGATCGGCGAGGACCAGTGGCCGGCGGAGGTCGAAGCGTTTGCGGCGACGGCCGACCGGTTGCTTGTGGATGCTCCCTGCAGTGGCACGGGTGCTTTTCGCCGCCGCCCCGAAGCGCGTTGGCAACTGGCGGCGTCGGACTTGCCGAGCCTGCAGCGTACGCAGGATGCCTTGCTCGAACGCGCCGCTTTGCTGCTGCGACCGGGGGCGCGCATCGTCTACGCGACCTGCTCCTTGCTCGCGCAGGAGAATGAAGCGCGCGTCGCCGCTTTGCTGGCGCGGCACCCGGAGTTGGAGCGGGTCCGGTTGGTTGAGGTGCTTGGGGCCAGCGTGGCGAGCCCAATTGCCGATGGCACCGGCTCGAGCCTGTCGTTGCGACCGGATCGGCACGGTTGCGACGGCTTCTTTGCCGCTATCCTGCGCAAGCGACGCTAGTTGGCTTCAGGGGGGACTACCAACTTGGTCGAAAGGGTAAGTCCGCATGTCGAGGACCAACCCTGAGGCCACCAACCCCGAGAACCTGGCGGCTGCCGGTTCGGAGCGCATTCACGCGCGCGGGCGCGCATTCAGGCAGGTCTGCAGGCTCGGCGGGAGCCTGTTGTTGGTGGCGACCATCGTGGTGGCGATCACGGGGGCGAGCGCGTGGCTCCTGTTGCCCTTGGCGGTGGCGTTCCTCGGCTGGGTGAGTCGGGCCGGAGCGCAGTTCCGCCGTTCGGTCTTCGTGCAGATCGAGGACCTGGAGGCGGCGCGCAGTGCGGCGCTCGCCGAGGCCCTGTCCAAGGCGCAGTTCCTGGCCAACATGAGCCATGAGATCCGCACGCCGATGAACGGCATCCTCGGCATGTCCGAACTGCTCGTGCGCACCAATCTGGACGCCGAGCAGGCGCAGATGGCCTCGACGATCCAGGCTTCCGCTGATGCGTTGCTCGCGGTGCTGAACGACATCCTCGACTACAGCAAGATCGAAGCTGGCAAGCTGGAACTCGAAGTCGCCGACTTCGACGTGTGGCAGACGATCGACGATTGTGCTGGCCTGCTGCACAGCGCCGCGGACCAGAAGGGAGTCGAACTGCTCACCTTCGTCGATCCGCGGCTCCTGCGCTGCCATCGTGGCGACGCCGCGCGCATTCGCCAGGTGGTCCTGAACTTCGTCAGCAACGCCGTGAAGTTCACGATCGAGGGCGAGGTCGTCTTGAGTGCCGACCTCGTCGAAGAAGATGAGACGTCGCAGGTGCTGCGGCTGTCCGTGCGCGACACGGGGGTTGGCATCTCGGAGCAGGCGCTCTCGAAGCTGTTCATGCCGTTCGCGCAGGCGGATGCATCGACCACACGACGGTTTGGTGGCACCGGCCTTGGTCTCGTGATCTGCCGGCGCCTCGTCGAGTTGATGCACGGCAAGATCGAAGTGCAAAGCACGATCGGCAAGGGCTCGACCTTCGCGTTCTCCCTGCGGTTGCCGAAGGGGGATCTCACCAACGCGCGCAAGGGCGCTACGGACGTCGACCTTTCGGGGCACGCGGTGCTCATCGTCGATGACAACGAGACGAATCGTCAGCTGATGGTGCTGCAACTCGCGCCGACCAACATCGGCATGGATGTCGCGAGCAATGCGATCAGTGCGATCGAAGTGCTGCGCAACGCCGCGCGCCGTGGAACGCCGTTCACGATGGCGATTCTCGACATGGCGATGCCTGGCATCGATGGTATGCAGCTCGCCGAAGCGATCCGGAACGATCCGCTGATTCCGGCGCTGCCGGTGTCGTTGGCCAGTTCGCTTGGCACCCGGCCTGGCCTCGCCGAAATGGCGGCGGCGGATGTGTTCCGCTGGCTCAACAAACCGCTGGCGTCCGGGCGGCTCCTGCAGGTTGTGCAGGACATGGCGAGCCTGCGCAGCGGAACTGCTGCGCCGCGGCCAACCAAAGCGCCCGTCGACTCTGTTCCGTCGCCGCTCGCCAACGGTGGTGTGGCCGAGGAACTGCGAGTGCTCGTGGCCGAGGACAACGAGATCAACCGCCGCGTGCTCGCGGGCATGCTGCGTCGCATTGGCTGCGAAGTCGTGTTTGCCGTGGACGGTCGCGAAGCCGTGCAACTGGTGACCCAGCGCGAGTACGGGCTCGTGCTGATGGACTGTCAGATGCCCGAGATGGACGGTTTCGAGGCGGCTCGCGCCATTCGCCGCGGTGGCGGCCGGTTTGCCGATCTGCCGATCGTGGCACTGACCGCGAACGTGTTGCCCAGCGACCGCGAAGCCTGCCTGGCGGCGGGCATGAACGACTTCCTCGCCAAACCGGTAAAGCTCGATGTGTTGCGCGCCGCCATCCAACGCTGGGGACGCGGCATTGCCTGCGGCGGTGTGGCCGATGCGGCCCCGGGGCTTGCGGAGCCGTTCTAGAGGGGGCGCTCGTTCTGGCGCGATTGCTGCCAGGGAGACAACGCAGCGGGGCTGGTTGCGTCGATCTCAGAGATCGTAGAAGCGCAGGTCGATCCCGAGCGACTGCTTGGTCCACGCGTAGATCTGACCGGCGTGACCGGAGAAGTGCTCGAGAACGTGCAGCACGGCCGACAAACCGGTCTCCTGATACCGGGCTTGGATCTGCCGCGTACGCAAGAGCTCGTCCGGGCTCAGCGTGGCAACCACGTCGCAGGCCCGATCGATTACCTGAGCCAGTCGCGCGACGAGTTCGGCCGCGGCAAGTCCACCTTCAGCGGCGAACTCGGCCGGGCGGTTGCGTGCATCGTCGCAGGCGCCGAAGGTGGCGAGGATCCACTGCGTCGTATTGCCGGCGAGATGCAGCATCAGGTTGCCCACCGAATTGCAGTTCGGCGCAGGCCGCTGCCAGATGCGTTCATCCCCGAGCAGCATCGCACATTGGCGGATGCGCGGCAGGTACTCGCCCTGCAGGCGGCGACGGAACCCGGTGGCGACGCCGCGCGCGAGCGCTGTGCCCTGGTCGCCGGTGGTGTACCGTTCGTCGACCATGCGCTCAGGCCACTTCGTCGCGATCTGAGTCGGAGCGGCGGCGGGGTTCGACCGCAGGTTCTGGTGGGTGCGTTGGGGTCGCTTCCCCGGAATTGCTGCGATGTTGGCGCAGTTCCTGCTCCAGCAAGCCGACGCGCTGGGCGAGCGTACGATGGCGATGCGTCAAACGACTCAAGCGCACCGAGAACTGCAGTACGAGCGCCAGCAAGAACACCAGTGCGCCGAAGAACAGCGTCGACACGGTGCTGGCGGCGCCGATCCAACGACTCATGGTGATGAGCAGGTCGTGCTGTGCCGCCAATACGATGAGCAGCACCGAGGTCGCGATCCAGACCCACGAGTACTCTTCGCGCAGCTTGCGGCGGCGCACCAATTCGAGCACGAGGATCAGCACTCCGGTGGCCAGCAGCATGGCGACGAAGCGTTGCCGATCGGGCAGTGGCTGCAGTTCTGCAGCGCCGCTCAGCCAGGGTTCGAGCCCGGTGGAAAACAGCAGGCAGGCCAGACTCAGGCAGGCCAGACTCACGAGACCCTCGCAACGCTGTCGCGACAGCGCATGGGAGTCTCGCGGCGCACCGGCAGCAGTAGCAGGGTCACGAACATCTTGTAGCCGTAGTAGGCGATCCGAGCGCCTCGGTGCATGGACAAGCCGCCGCGCCGTTCGTGCATGAGCACTGGCACTTCGACGATGCGCAGACCGCGGCGCACGTGTTGTACGATCACGTCGGTGTCCGGATAGTCTTCGGGAAAACCGTCGTGCGCGACGGCCTGGATGGCGCGCTCCGAGAGGCCTTGGAAACCACTCGTCGGGTCGGTGATGGTGATGCCCGTCCAGCGGCTCGCAATCCACGCGAAGAGGCGGGTGCCGACCCGGCGCGCCAGACTTGATCTTGGCGGCGCTCCTTCGAGGTAGCGGGAGCCGAGGGCAACGTCAGCGCCCTGGTCCAAAGCCGCGAGCAGGCGCGGCAGCATCGTGGCATCGTGCTGGCCATCGGCGTCCATCTGCAGCAGGCGGGCGTAACCCCGGCGCCGCGCGTAGCAATAGCCCGTGTGCAGCGCGCTGCCGTAGCCGAGGTTGAAGGGGTGCCGAACGACGATGGCACCGGCGGCGCGGGCTTCGTCGGCCGTGGTGTCCGGGCTGCCATCGTCGACGACCAGAACGTCGAGAGGCAGGCCCTGCCGGCGCACTTCGCGGACCACGTCCCCGACGCGGGACGCTTCGCGGTAGGCAGGGATCACAAGTACTGTGGAGTTGGACACGAGGGCACGTTCCCGGGATTGCGCAAGCGTAGGAACCTGCGTTCCGGCTGCCAGTCCAAACTGGTGGTCGCGCGCCCGAGCGGGCATTGCCGGTCGTTGCCAGCTCAGTGTCTCTGCCCGAGACCGACGTGCGGCCGGGCGAGCGGATGCGCTTCTGCCTGCCCTTCGATGAGCGCTACGTGGCCTCCGCACGGCAGGCTACGCCATTCCTGCGTGCTGCCGGCTGGCCAGCGCACCACCACGCGGGATACCGCGACAGCGTCCCCAAGGCCGATCTCCTGGCGGATCGTCGAACTGCCAAAACTGCTCACGCAGCCGACGGCGCGGTGCAGCACGCGGGGGCCGTGCGGAGTTTCGAGTTCTACCTGGATGCGGGCGCCGTAGGCGGCGCGATTGCTGCGAGTGCCTTCGAGCTCCAGGACGAGCAGATGGCCCGTGCCCGTGTTCTCGAAGAGCGCGTTGTAGAAGCCGTCACCCGGGTAGAAGCCGCCCAGCTGGTGGAACAGGTCCTGGTCGCCATCGTGGTCGAGGTCCGCGAACGCAACCCCGTGGCCCTTCTGCAGGTGCCCGAGTCCCGCCGCTTCGGTGGCGTCCCGGAACCCTTTGCCGCCTTCGTTGTGCAGGAGCATGTTGGGGATGAGGACCTGGTAGCCGGGCTCTCCTGTGGCCAGATAGATATCGAGCCAGCCATCCGCGTCGACATCGCAGTAGTTGGCGCCCATCGGCAGCGTGACGCGTTGCAGGCCCATGCGCGCCGTCACATCTTCGAAGCGACCACCCAGGTTGTGATAGAGGCGCGGTGTGGTGCCGCCGCCTGGCGTCGGTTCGCCGGCCTCCCGCAGCATGTCCGCCGCGACGTCGTCGATGCTCGCCTGATAGGCCGCGACGAACAGGTCGAGTTTGCCGTCGTTGTCATAGTCGAAGAACCAGCACGCAAAACTGCGCTCCGATGGCTCCGTCACGCGCAGGGCCGGGGCTACGTCCGTGAAGTGCAGGTCGCCGTCGTTGCGGTAGAGCCGGTTCTTGCCGACGTTGGAGACGTAGAGGTCGAGGTCGCCGTCGTCGTCGAAGTCGCCGACGCAGGCGCCCTTGCAGTAGCGATCGTTGGTCGTGCCCGCCTCGGCGGCGACGTCGGTGAACGTGCCGTTGCCGTTGTTGCGGAACAACTGCGATGGGTAGTCGCCACCGGGAGGCATGCCCGACAGTTGTTCGCGGCGCGACTCGTTGCCAACGAAGAGATCGAGGTCGCCGTCACCATCGAAGTCACCCCAGGCCGCGGCCTGCGTCGGGCATGCCGGCAGCGCGAGGCCCGCCGCCGTGGTCACGTCGCGGAAGTGGCCGTGGCCGTCGTTCTGCAGCAGCGAGTTGCGGATGCGGCCCAGATCCTTCAGCCACGCACCGCGCAGCACGAACAGGTCCTGATCGCCATCGCCGTCGTAGTCGACGGCCATGCAATTGAGTCCGCCGAGTTGGTGGCTGAGGCCGGCCGCGGCGGTGCCATCGACGAACGAACCATCGCCGCGGTGGAGGAACAGGTGCATCGGCATCTCCGGATCGGAGGACGTGCTCACGAGATCGAGGAACCCATTGCCGTCGACGTCCGCGATGACCGCGCCGCCGCTGAGGTCAAACACGTCGATGCCGAGGTCTGCCGCGCGATCGACGAAACGTGGCACCGGCCCCGGATCCGTGCGGCGGTGTGGCCAGCGCAGCGGTGGCGGGATCGCGCCCTCCTGGCTGCACGCCTTCGCGGCGACATTGGCGAGCCAGCGCGCGCCGAGGTTCTTCGGCTGGCGCGCGAGCACCTCGAGGAACGCCTCCATCGCGGTCTGCGCGGGCTCGCGGTCGGTGTGCAAGCCGTCGCCCTGCAGTGGCCAGATGCAGCACGCCGGCCGGTGTTTGGCGACGCAGTTCGTTTGTTCGGCAAGGCGCAGGTAGCCGAGGCCGCGCCAGTAGTAGAAGTCGGCGAGGTGGTTCTGCAGCGAAGGTTCGCCGCGGGCGGTCTGCAGCGCGCGATCGGCCTCGGCAATGGCGGCATCCACTTCGCCTAGGCGCAGGTGGTGCGCGAAGAGTTTGAGGTCGAGGTCGATGGCGCCGAGGTGGTTGTCGGCGGCGATCGCCTTGCGTTCGTCCAACAACCCCGGCAAGGCGGCGCGGCCGAAGAACTGGTCGTCGCTGTTGCGCAGGTTCGCTGCGGCGCGCGCGAACTCCGGGTAGGAGTCGTCGCTCCGTTCTGGCTGCAGCCAGTACCACGCGCCGATGCCAATGGCGCAGGCGGGCAGGAGGGACAGCAAAAGGCGGCGCGCGAGCCGGGACATACGGTCACCATACCGCACCGTGACCGCGCGCAAATGCGTCGAAGTGGGCGGAATGCCCCGCTACCGCACTACTGCGCACTGTGCGGCACGAGCGTGACTTCGACGTGGTCGACGAGCAGCTGGCTGCGAGCACCGGCCGGCAGGTCGCCGATCACGGTGATGCGCAGGTGGCGTTCGCGCGTCAGGTGGCGCAGGCTCGTGGTCGTAAACGTCATCGTGTGTGCGATGGTGTCGGCGACCGGCTGCTCGAAGGCGGTGTCGAAGCGTTCGTCGACGGGGTTGTAGATCGACATGCGCAACACGCTGCCGGCATCGCCGCGGCTCACGCGCGCGGTGGCCTTGATCCGCACCTCGGCCATGTCCTCGGCGCTGGGGAGCGGCAGTTCGAAGCGGCAGTTGATGCCGGCGATTTCGCGGTTGCCGCTCGTCGCCGTGAAGACCGTGAACTCATCGCTGTCCTGGCTCACCAGTTGCGCAGTGCTCGCAAACTGCACCGTGCCCGCCGCGATCTGGATCTGGGCTTTGGTGACGTCGAGCGCCTGTGGGGCTGCGGTCGTCCCGAGCGCCGGCAAGGCGGGCAACACTTCGATGCTCTGCAAGCGCCAGCGGTTGTCGGGCCACAATTGCACCGGGTCGCCGCTCGCCGCGGGCAGACTCGCGAGGCGCAACGTGGCGCGGCCGAGCGTCGGTTCGGCGAGGCCGAAGAACACGCGGTCCGCGGTTGGCGCCCAGCGCGGCACATCGGCTTCGCCGACCGGCTGATAGCGCAGCGTGACCACGCCGGTGGCGGTGTCCACGTAGTAGAGAGCCGCCAGGTCAGCGCTCAGGCGCCGCGAGAACGCGATGCGCGCGCCGTCGGGGGAGAAAGCCGGGTGGCGGTCGCCGTGGTCCGTGCCGACAGCGATGCCGCCGTCGGTCAGTTGTACGAGCCCCGTGCCGTCGCCTTGCACGAGCCACAGGGAGTGTTTGCCGGTCGCGTCGGCGCGGCTGAAGACGATGCGATCCGTTGCCCGGCACCAATCGGCTTCGCCATCCTTGGCCCCGGCGGGTGGGGTGAGGAACTGGCCCGGATTGTTGCCCGACGCATCGCACTTCCAGAGGCTCTTGCTGCCGCTGCGATCGCTCGTGAACAGCACGGTGCTGCCGGTCGGCGACCAGCAGGGCTCGTCCTCGAGGTTGTTGTTGACCGTGAGCCGCAGCTCGCTGCGCGAACCGTCGATCGTCGATACGAAGATCTCGCGGCTGTCGGGACTGTCGAAGGTTCGTTCGCGGGCGAACACCACCGTGTTGCCGTCCGGGTGCACGCGCACATGCCGTTCGGGGCCGCTGCGCTCGGCGATGCGGTTGCCGCCGAGGTTCTGCACCGTGCGCAGCACGATCTCCGCAAACGAGTGCGGGCTGTCGATCCGGGCGCGGCAGGCGAGCAGTTCGGGGGGAACGTTCACGCCACCGATCGGATTGCTGCTGGCGTCACCGCTGCCACTGCAGGCGGCAGGCAACAGCGCCAGCAAGGCCGCGAGCGGGAGACCACGATTGGGACTTGGCATCGGGTGCAATGCTCACCCGGTTCTGCGTCGCAGGCAACTGGTGGCCCGGATATGAAGGAGATCGTGCTGGTTTCCGACTTCGACTTCCCGTTGCCACCGCAGCTCGTGGCGACGCAACCTGCCGAACCGCGCGACAGTGCGCGGCTGCTCGTCTACGACCGTGCCACCGCAGCGGTGCGGCACCAGGTCTTTCGCGACCTGCCGACGTTCCTGCGCCGCGGCGACCTGCTCGTGCTCAACGACACCCAGGTGCGGCCGTGGCGCCTGCGCGGGGTGCGGGCGACGGGTGGAGCCGTGGAGTGCCTGCTGCTGCGGCTCGATGGCGCGCGTGGGGAAGGGTTTGTAAAGCCCAGCAAGAAGCTGCGCCCGGGGGATACCGTCCAGATGGAACGCGGCGCGATCGCGATCACGCTGCGGGAATCGCTCGGCGGTGGCCGTTGGCAGTTCGATCTCGCGGCGCGCGACGGGGATGTGGCTTTGGCCCTCGAGGCATGCGGGCGAGCGCCACTGCCGCCGTACATCGCGCGCGATGGCGCCGAAGATGCGGTGCGCGACCGGCAACGTTACCAGACCGTGTTTGCGCGCGTGCCGGGGGCCGTAGCGGCGCCCACCGCGGGCTTGCACTTCACGCCCGAACTGCTCACGGCGCTCACGGCGATGGGGGTGCATATCGCCTACGTCACGTTGCACGTCGGCGAGGGCACGTTTGCCCCGCTGCGCACCAACGTCGTCGAAGAGCATCGTATGCACGCCGAAGGCTACGAATTGCCCGAGGCCACCGCGCTGGCCGTCGCTGCGGCCCGGGCGCGCGGCGGGCGCGTGATCGCCGTGGGTACCACGAGTTGCCGGACGCTCGAGACCTGCGCGCGCGACGATCGGACCGTCGCCGCAGGCACCGGCGAATCGTCGCTGTTTCTCTACCCCGGCCGTCCGCTGCGCGTCGTCGATGCGCTGCTCACCAACTTCCACCTGCCGCAGTCGACGTTGCTCATGCTCGTGGCCGCCTTCGTGGGACGCGAAGAGATCCTGCGCGTGTATGCCGAAGCGATCGAGCGCGGGTATCGATTCTTCTCGTTTGGCGATGCGATGCTGCTCGCCTGAGAACGACTACAGCCAGCGCCGCAGCTCGGCCGTCGCCTTGGCGGGATCGTCACTCTGCAGGATCGTGCTGCAGACGGCGATGCGGTCGACCCCCAAGGTGCGCAGTTGCGGCAGTTCCGCCTTGGTGATGCCGCCGATCGCGAACAGCGGCAGGTTGGCCTGCTGGGCGGCGGCGACCGCGGCTTCGATCTCCGCGGGGGTCTTGCCGACCTGGTAGCCCTTCGTCGAGGTCGGGTAGCAAGGGCCAAATCCGACGTAGTCGGCGCCGGCGGCGGCCGCGGCGGCGATCTCGGCAGGGGCATGCGTGCTGACGCCCAGGCAACGTTCGACGAGCACCTTGCGGGCGGCATCGGCGGGCATGTCGGTCTGGCCGATGTGCGCGCCCGCGGCGCGGCCGCGCATCGCCAACATCACATCGTCATTGACGATCAGTGGCACGCCGAACCGCCGGCAGGTCTCGCGGGCCCGCTCGAACCCAGCCCGGTTCGCTTCCTTGCAGCGCCACTGCACGAGGTCGACCCCGGCGCCGAGCGCGAGTTCGAGCGTTTGCCAGGGATCCGCCGCACACAAGGACGGGGTGAACAGCAGGTAGAGGCGGCGTTCGAACAGGCGCATCGTTGGGCGGAGGAGAGTAGCAGCTGCGAACGGCGAACGCCCGGGTGTGGCGCGCATCTGTTGCAGGTCGTAGCCTCTTCTGTGTGTTCCCGGACGCCTTCCTGCCCAACTTGGCGTTGTTCGTGCTCGGCCAGGCCGCCGCGTGGTTCTACCTGCGCACCGGTCGGTTCTGGGTTGGCGCGATCAGCACGGCTTCGTTGTGGCTGTTTGCCGATTGGGCCGTCGTCGCCAGGTTTGTATTTGCCGCCGAAGGTGCGGACTACCTGTTGCCGCTCGGTGGCATGCAGGTCGTAGCGATCGGGCTCGCCGTGGTGCTCGCCGTGGCCCTTTGGCGCCGCCGGTGGTCGAAAACGGGCAAAGCGCGCGACGTGCGTTTTGGCGAAGGGCTGCGCGCCTACCTGCGCGAAGAGCTGCCGCTCGCGCAGCGCCTGTTCCGGAGCCTCGTATCCTGCAACCCGTGGGATGCCGCCGCCTGGCTGGCTCTGGGCAACGTCGAACGGCGGCTGCAGCGCCCGCGCAAGGCCGCCGCGTGTTACCGCCGGGCCCTCGGCGTCGATCGCGCCGGCGACTACGTGCACCTGGTGCACCAGCAGCAGCGCCTGCTCGGGCAGCAGTCGAAGGCGCGCGCGGTAGCGGCCTCACCCGGTGCCAGCGTCTTGGACACTCAGCGGTCCAGGATCTCCACCGACGCCGATGCCGACTCCCCAGGCTTGACCACGAACTCGGCCGGTCGGCAGTAGCCACCGTGCATGGGTTCGATCGACCAGGTTCCGGCCGGAATGCCCGACAGGCTGGCGATGCCCGTGGCGGCCGTCAGCACCTCATACCGCGACAGTTCCTCCCCTTCCTTGCCGATCTGGCGCAGTCGCAGCATGCGGTCCGCGAAGGGCACCGCGTCATGCGTGCAGAGCAGTTGCAGTGAGCAGGAGGTGACGCCGACCTGCACCTTCAGGGCCGGGTCGGTGACGCGCTTGGGGGTGCGGACGACGCGGCGTTCCACGAACTGCAGGCGGCCCTGCCATTCGACATCGATGCGCAGTTCGTAGTCGGTGTCGGGCTGCAGGTTGCCAAACGTGAAGCTGCCAAACGAATCGGTCGTGAAGCGCCGCGACCAGATGGCGGGTGGAGCTTCGTGCGCCGCCTCGGCCTCGCGCTGTCGCCAGCGTCGCCCGCGTCGGCGAGGGTCCTCGCGCGGGGTGGCCTGCATACCCTGTTCCGCCTCGCGCAGGCGCACGAGGGCCTCAGGAATGGGCACCCCATCGCGCGTGATGAGGCCCGTGATCTGGGCAATCATCAGCGGGTCGGCTTCGGCCTCCAGATTGAGGAACAGCTCCTGATCCTCGTCGAGCAGGACCTGCACGCTTCGCCACTGGCTGCCGGGTTCGCCACCACCGGTGATCCCAGGCACCGCCGGGAGTTGTGGTTTCAGTTCCCAGATGCCCGCATTGAGGCCCCGCAGGCCGAACGTGCCATTGGCGTCCGTGACGGCGAGCTGCTCGTCGAGCCAGCCGCTGCCCTCCAGTTCGTGTCCGATCGGGGGCTTCTGCCGCGCGCGAACGCGGAAGCCCGACGCCGCCGGGCGCTGGTGGAACAACAGGCGGCCTTCGATGCGCGCCGGGCGACGCAGGGCCAGGTCGATCACCTGCCCAGGAATCGCATGCACCTTGGGGCCGGGGCTCGGTCCGAAGGCCGGGTGATCGGCTTGCAGCGACAGGAAGGTGTCCCACGCGGGCACGCGCAGCAGCCCTTCGTCGTCCGTGTTGCCCACCAGCACGCGGTCGTTGGCGAGCAGGTCCCACTGCGAACCGGCGAACGTGAGTTCCGGATTCCGATGCGCCTGGATGCGCACCGACGCGTGCGGAACCACGGTGCCGTGGCGATCGACGGTGCGCACCGTGATCGAGCGGATCGGCAGCATCGTGATCGCGATCTCGGTCGCCGAAGCGTCGATCGGCGCCATGGCGGGCGCGAATCCCGGGGCCGCCGCGACGGCGACGACGGCGCACGGCAGGCGGCCGCGATACTGCCCCGAGCCGATCGGGTTCGGCTGCATGCCGGCCGGCAGGGCACGATCGACCGGGCGGAAGGCGGCGCCGGTCACGTAGAAGCGCACCTGCCCGCCCGAGATCGCTGCGCCGCGCTCATCGGCCAGGCTCACGGTGCAGGTTGGTGGCCGTTCGATCACGACCTGGGAGTCGAAGGGCAAGGGCCGGGTAATCCACGGGCCACCGCCCGGGTAGGCAAACGCGATCAGAGCATTCTGGCCGGCCGGCACGTAGGCATTGATTTCGCCCCTGGCGTTCGTGCGTTGCGCCGGTGAGCCAAAACCAAAATCACCGTGCAGGAACGCGACCTCCGCGCCGACCCACGGTTGTTTTAGTTCGTCGACGAAGCGCACGCCGATCGGGAAGCTCTCGCCAAGCTGGATCCGACCGATGTCGGTGATGCGAGCGCATGCGACCTGGATGCTGGAGACCTTGGCGTAGCCTTGTTCGTTGGCGACGAACACATCGTGGGCGCCGGGCCGCAGGCCGTTGCACCGGAAGCGTCCACGCCGGTCCGTGGTGGTGGTCGCAAAGGGCAGGAACTGGTCGCGGCGGATCACCCAGTCGGGCAGTGGCCCCGACGCGAGATTGCCGGGCACACGAAAGCGCTCGAGGCCTCGATTGCGCGCGGCGCGCAGCTCGTCGAGCCCGCCGGCGAGGTCCATGAGCGGATCATCGACGGCGCGGATCGTGGCGTTGGCGATCGGCTGGCCGGCGAGGTCGGTGACGGTGCCCGTGATGCCGCCGCGGTCGTCGAGCCAGATATCGCCGAGATCGACGGAGTCACCCGCCCGCGGCACGCGCGGCACCTTCTGGAAGTCGCTCCATTCGCCGCGTTGGTCGATGAGGAAGAAGAGCTCGCCCGCGGTCGGTGCAAATCGCAGCACGAACCAGCCGTCCGCATCGGTCACCGCACTCACATCGTCGCTGGCCGGAGCC
This sequence comes from Planctomycetota bacterium, assembly GCA_020851075.1. Taxonomy (GTDB): domain Bacteria; phylum Planctomycetota; class UBA1135; order UBA1135; family UBA2386; genus JADZDL01. The sequence goes on from JADZDL010000219.1 coordinate 32,056, forward strand.
CGTTGGTCGCCGCGGGCAGTTTCCGTGGGCAGCACCGAGTCGAGCCACGAGCGCGTGAGTCGGACTTCGAGGCCGGCGGGATGCAGCCATGGGCGTTGGCGTACGGTCAGGCGTCCGCGCACGCGGCACGAATAGGGATTGTCCTCGTCGGTCGCGAGCGGGTCGGGAATGCGTTCTTCGAGACTGCGTGTCCACCAGCCGCCGTCGATCGAGACTCGGCTGGTGACGGGCCCAGCCTCCAGTTCGGGTTGCGCCGTTGTCACCGCCGGTTGGTCGACGGGGGTGGTGGCGGACGGTCCGCCCAACGGCGGGGGGGCTTCGTCACCTTGCCACAGCAGGATCGCCACCACGAGGACCGCGAAGGTGATGCCAACTCCGAATGCCGGACGAAATCCCATGCTGCCCATGCTAACCGATCCAGGAAGTTGCACAGTGGTGTGGGATCTGACGTCAAGGTGACGTTGTCGCGACACATCCCTGACAACTGGGACGGTCCAACATCCCCGATTCTTTCGCGAATCTCATGCGCAACTTCCTCGCGGTGTTTCCCCTCTTCGCCGCTGCAGTCGCAGCCCAGGGCGGTCTCCCCAACCAGCCGGTGCCTCCGCAGAACCCGATCACGCCGCAGAAGGCGATCCTCGGCAAGCTGCTGTTCTGGGAAGAGCAGATGTCGAGCAACAACCGCGTGGCGTGTGGCACGTGCCACACCTTCGCGGCTGGCGGCGGCGACCTGCGCCGCGCCCTCAATTCGGCGGGGCCCGATGGGGTGACCCCCAGCCCGGACGACACCTTTGGTTCGCCCGGCGTGTCGCGCGCCGACGCCAACAACGAGTACCTGCCGGACGCCGTCTTCGGCGTGGCTCCCCAGGTCACGCCGCGCAGTTCGCCGAGCTTCCTCACGGCGGCCTGGTTCCCGGAACTGTTCTGGGATGGTCGCGCGAGCGGAACCTTCGTGGATCCCGAGACCAACCAGACGCTGATCCCAGGTGGCGGTGCCCTCGAGAGTCAGGCGCTTGGCCCGATCCTGGCTGGCAACGAGATGGCTCACGATGCGCGTCTCTGGAGCGAAGTGACGCACAAGCTGGAGACCGCGCGCCCGATGGCGCTGGCGACCAATCTGCCGGCGGACATGGCCAATGCCGTCGCCAATGGCGCGACGTATCCGGCCATGTTCCAGGCGGCCTTCGGATCGCCCGACATCACCGCCCAGCGTATTGCCTATGCGCTAGCGACCTACCAGCGCACCCTGGTGCCCGACCAGTCGCCGTGGGATCGGTTCCAGCGCGGGGTGCCCGGCGCGATGACCCAGCAGCAGATCAACGGGATGAACATCTTCAACGGCCCGGCGCGCTGCAACCTCTGCCACACCCCAGGCCTGTTCAGTGATCGCCAGTTCCGCAACCTCGGTCTGCAGCCGGTAGCAGCGGACCGCGGCCGCCAGAACACGACCAACAACAACGCCGACCGCGGCAAGTTCAAGGTGCCGAGCCTGCGCAACGTCGGTCTGCGCACGAGCCTCATGCACAACGGTCAGTTCACGACCGTAGGCCAGGTATTCGGCTTCTATCTCGGCGGTGGTGGCCCGTTCACGGACAACAAGGATCCGCTGCTGGTGCCGTTGCAGGTGCCGCCGCAGCAGGCCAACGACCTCATCAACTTCGTGAGCAACGCGCTGACGGATCCTCGGGTCGCGGCTGGCCAGGCGCCCTTTGATCGTCCGACCCTGGCGAGCCAGCGTATTCCCAACGCAGGGTTCCAATATGGTCAGGGCAGTGCGGGAACGGGCAACCGCGTGCCCACCATCCTGTCCGAGGTGCCGGCCAATCTCGGCAACGTCGACTTCAAGATCGGCGTCGCCAACGCCCGCGGTGGCGCTCTCGGCACGCTCGCGGTGTCGGTCCTGCCTGCCAACACCCAGATCCAGGGGGTGCGCGTGAACGTCGAGGTCTTCTCGACACCCGCGCTGTTCTACGAGCCGCTCGGCGGCGCCAATGGCGTCGCCGGTGCCGGCTACGGCACGGTGAAGTTTGCGCTGCCGCCGGAGCCGAGTCTGGCTGGCATCACGCTGTTTGCGCAGTGGTTCGTGTGGGATGCGGGAGTGCCGGTTGGCCTCGCGAGTTCCCGCGGCGCGGAGCTGCGCCTGTTCTGAGCCCTGGTGGCTCGCGCGGCGACGGAGCGGAACTCGTGAGCCGCAGCGAGGAACGGGCAGGGGGAGAAACGAGCGCGGGCCGCCACTCCCGAGGAGTGGCGGCCCGCGCGTGGCGACCGGTGAGGTTGCCGACCGTCCCTGAAAGACGGCCCCTAATCACTGCTCAGTTGATGTGCAGCGCGAGACCGTTCGAGCTCAGCGCACCGAGTGGGGTCGTTACCGCCGCGTTCGGCGCGAAGACGAGGCCCTGGCACGTGATCGTGAGGCCTGGCGCGTTCGGGACGTTGAACACGGTGGGAACCGACGTGTTGGCGCCCGGGAAGAACAGCAGCGTCACGAGGTTGTCCGTGTATTGGAAGCAGCCCGGCATGCCGATGCCGGCGAGGCTGATACCCGGGTTGAACTGGGCGAAACCAAGCGTCACGGCGCCGAACGACGTGCCGGCCGGGATGTTCGACGTGACGAGGTTGATCGTCGTGCCCGCCACGGGGGCCGTCGAAGCGGACAGCGCGAGCGGCGCGTTGTCCGAGGCCTGCAGCACGATCGGCAGACCGGTCGAGAGATCCGTGGTGCCCGGATCGACCGAAGCACCCGCGGGCGAGAAGCCCACGATCCAGCCTTCGCCACCCGTCCAACCACTGACGCTGACCGTGTCCAGGCTCTGGAACACGAAGTCGACGCTGCCGGTGCCGAGGTTGAACTGCAGCTGGAAGGTGCTCGGCGTCGTGCCGGCGTTGAGGCCGACGTAGCCGACCACGTTCAGCCACGTGATGTAGGCGATGCCATTGACCTCTTCAAACCAGACGTTGCCCGAGGCGTTCGGGATCATGTCACGCCAGACGGCCCACGTGGCGTTCGTCCAGTTGAGGAACTCGTCAGGAGTCGGGGTGTAGTCGAACGAGGCGCTGTTGCTCGCCGTCGAGATGTGGCCGTTGGAGCAGACGTTCAGCGTGGTCGTCGAGCCGCCCGGGTAGCTGAGGGCGGACGACAGCGTGACCGTCGTCTCGGAGTCGTCGGTCAGGGCCAGGTTGGTGGCCGTCACGGAAGGCGCCATGAAGGCAGTGGAGCTCGGCACAACCGTGTAGGCGTTGCCCGTGAAGATCATCGTGAACGAGGTGTTCGACAGATCGATCGACGGGGTGGTCGTGAAGTGCTCGTAAGCCGAGGCGTAGCTGGCGACGCAGCCCGTGCCGTAGCTCACGGCGCTAGCGCAGGTCGTGTTCTCAAGCACGATGTAGCCGCCAATGCCGTCCGGCACCCAGTCGAACGTGCGGTTCGCCAACGGGAGGGGGCCAGTGCTCTCTTCGTGCAGCGTCGCATTGCCGCTGGTCGTGATCGGCAGCGACGCGAAGCTGACCGGATTGGCCGCCGCATTGTTGCCAGGCGTGGCGCCGACGAGCCAGGGGTTGAAGGCGGGGATCGCCGTCAGGTTGTTGTCGTAGGTGCAGCGGATCTGGCCACCGTCGATGAGGAACAACTGGAACGTGTGCGGCGTGCTGCCCGCGTAGTCGAACACCGCGTTCCACGTGATCACCGCGTAGGCCGGGGTTGCGCCCGACGCTGCAACGGTGCTGAAGAACACGTCGCCGCTGCCGGTTACGCCTGGTTCGAGGTCAACCCAGAGCGGGCAGATGCGCGGGAAGGTGTCCGCGAGCATCGTGCCGCTCAGCACGTTCCATTCGGCGGCGCCGCCCGAGGCGCCGAGTGTGACGTAGCCGTTGTCACAGACCTGGATGTCCGTGTAGCCGATGCCGTTGTAGGCGAACGTGAAGCCGAGGGCTTGCGGCCCGGACACCGTCTCGTCAGTCAGGCCAAGGTTGGTGCCGAGGTTGTTGGTGGAGCAGGGGACCTGCGCAACCACCGAGGCGGTCGCGAAGCTGAGGAGGGCAAGAGGGAGAAGCTTTTTCACGAGGTGAACCAATGGGAGATGCAGCCGGGCATGGGGCATGTGGCTGCTTGGCGAAGAATGTTATCGCATCCACCGCAAGGTGGCTACGCATTGGTCGCTTGCCATGGGCTGGAGGCCATGGCTGGCCGCCCCCGTCACTACCCCAACTCGAAGCCGCTACGGTAGACCGAGTATGCGTTGAGGTGCTCGACGAGGCCCATGAGATCAGGATTGCAGGCCATTGTGGCGCTGTCGCCGACGATCGTGAGATGACGCCGAGCGCGAGTCAGCGCCACATTGAGACGCCGCAGTTCGGCGAGAAAGCCGACGTTGCCCCCTTCGTTGCTGCGAACAAGAGACACGATGACGGCTTCCTTTTCGCGGCCTTGCAGGCCGTCAATCGTGCCGATCTCCAGTTCGGGTTCCGCGGCGAGGAGGTGCTTCAGAAGTTGCACCTGTGCGTTGTAGGGCGTGACCACCGCAATGCTTTGCCCGGCGACGCCCGCTTCGCGCAGGTTCGACACGATCTTGCGAACGAGCTCCGCCTCGCCAGGATTGGCCTTCGAACCTTCGTCATCCCCTGGCGTTTCGTCGAATCCGCAGCCGGCCGTGTCCACGAAGCAGAGGGCGGCACTGGTCCACTCGGTTGCCTGCACCGACGGCAGGTCGGTCAGCAGGTGGGAACGCACCGAAGGGGCAGCCTGCAACTGGTTGTCATAGAGGCGAAGCGAGGGCCAGGCCATGATCTGCTCGTGCATGCGGTACTGCACCGTCAGCATGCGCGCGAGTTGTTGGCCGTGGGCGGATTCGATGAGTCGTTCGAACAGGGTGTGGCCGAGTCCACCGCGTTCGGCCTCGACCGAGTGGATCGTTGGCGGCAGTTGTCGGTGATCGCCTACCAACACGGCGCGGCGGCCTCGCTGCAGTGGGATCCAGCAAGCGGTTTCGAGCGCTTGCGCGGCTTCGTCGATGACGACGCAGTCAAACTGCGTGTTGGCCACTAGCGCGTCGGCCGCGCCGACCGTCGTCGCGAGCACGACTTCGGCGCCGGCAAGGAGGCCGCGTGTGATGGCGGCTTCGAGTTGGCGCAGTTCCGCGCGTAGTCGACGGACTTCGTTCCTTCGGGCCAGACGATCCTGGCGCGAGGGTGCCTTGTGCATGGCCCGCAGACCCTCGTCGATTTCCCAGCGTACGTCGCGCAGCAGTTTCTGCTCGGGGGCAAGGTCGATGAGCGCCGCGAGCGACACGTCCCGCACCGCTTCGTTCACGCGTGCGGGGTGGCCCAGGCGCACGATGCGCATGCCCGCGCGCAACAGGCGCTCAGCCAGATTGTCGACTGCGACGTTGCTCGGCGCGCAGGCGAGCACCTTCTCGCCGCGAGCCACCACCTGCCGCAGGAACTCGACGAGGGCCGTGGTCTTGCCGGTGCCCGGTGGCCCATGGATCAAGGCCACGTGCTGGGACTGCAACGCGAAGTGCACCGCGTCGCGCTGTGAGGCATCGAGTGAGACGTCAAACCAGCGGATGGTGTCGAGACTTGGGCCTCTCGCCGCCTCAGGAGCTCGTTCGCCAAACATCACGTCCAGGAACCGAGCGTCGTCGCCGGTCCGTTCCCGGGCGAGCTCGCGCAGCGCCGCATCGAGTCGCCGGTAGGTGACGTCTGTCGCGATGCGGTCGAGGCGCAGCAACGGGGGCAAGTCTGCTTCCTCGTCGTCGAGGGCGATCGTGATCGTGTCGGAACGGCACTTCGCGACGACGGCGGTGGTGATGGGAGTGGCGTCGCGATTCGAACGCACCGCGACCAGGTCGCCTGGCGTGAACTTGTGTGCGGGCAGGTCGAGACCCCGGCTGCTGCGCAGCACCGCGTGCAGGCGTCCGCCGTAGCCGGGCTCGAGGTCTTGGACCTGCAGGCGCAGCAGGCAGACGCCGCGTGCTTGCAGTTCCGCATCGGTGCGGGTTGTCTGCAAGCGCTCGCCCTCGGCGATTTCGGCCTGCCGTTCGAGTTGCAGAAGTTCTCGTTGGTGTGCGAGGAATTGTCGGCGGTCCATGACCTTCTCGGTTGCGGCGGGGCTGTTCGTCCGGTTCCGTTGCGCGTTCCTCGCCGGGCAAGGAATCTCAGTCCTCGCCACCGCCAAACTGCGTAGAGGCGGCGCAACGATGCGTTGCCGCCGCGGGCTTGGCTCGCGCATACGGCTTCCCGCATTGATTGCCATCGAACCGACGTCTGCGTGCCCCCGCAGGTTGTCGCCAGCACTGGTGTATTTCCACGATGATCTCGTCTGTCCGATCTGTTTTGCTGCTGCTGTCCTGTACCTACTTGCCTGCGCAAGTCGTCCACGTAGCCAACCTTAGTGACTCGTCATTCGATGGATGGAAACGGTGCACCGTCGATGTCATTCCGGCCCACGCGGCTGGGCACGTAACGAACGCCAATGGCAGCTGTGACTACGTGCTTGGCCGTCGGGTCGGCGAGGATACGCGCATTGTCGATCTGCGCCTGCACCTCGATCCCTGGCAGGTGGCGGAGTTTGACCTCAGTGCGGCGTCGCCCTGGAACTTTGTCAGAGGGCCGCTGCCCAACGATCCCGGGGCGACGTTTGGCACGCTGAGCATCGGTGGGGAACCACTGCAACTGCTGTCGACGGTGCCCGACGGTGGCGCGTGGCTGTCGCATGCCCGCGTGCGCATGGGGCCCATGTTCTGCGTCGACGCGTGGGTCTGGTGGTGGCCGGACCAACCCGGTTGGGCCCAGGGGGAAGTCGTCGTCACGGCGAGCAACCCGACCGTGACGAAGTTGCTCGATGCGGTGCCGGCTGACTTCCGGCTGCAATTCGGCGACGCGATCGTCATGGTGCCGGGCCTGCCCGAAGGCGCACCTCTGCTGCCCGCGGGGACCCTGTTTGGCGACGGGCAGGCGCGCAGTTTTCCTGTCGTCTTCGCATGGGAACGTCTTTGCACCACGCCGTCGGCCTTGGTGAGTGCGTGGGCGACTTCGCAGTGGACCATCGTGGCGAACGGTCTGCGCCGGCTGTGGCCCGATGGCAACCCGCAGATGGTGGCTGGACAGTCCGCCATGGCGTGGACGAGCCAGCACTTCGCCGCCGCACGCGCACGTCTGCACACCTGGGACGCTGGCCCCTTGGGGGTTGCGGCGAGTTCGGGCATCACCGGGGCCCAGGAAGATCAGGTGTTCGTTGGCGCCGAGTGCATGGAAATGCCGGCCGGACTTGGCGCCGAGGCCGTGCGCTACTTCGTCGCGCTGGGACAGAGTCGTCGCCCTTGCCATCACCTCGAAGCCGATGGATCGCAACTCTCGCTGACCGCTCACCCACAGCTCGTCATGTGGGATTGGCGCCCACACTGGAACTCGGTCGTCTCCCCCGATCGACTCGGCAAGCTGGCGACCCTCAATGTTGCGAAGACGAACGGTTGGTGGGGAGCCGACGAAGAGCACCTGTTGCTTAACACGCTCAGCATCGCCGCCAGACTCACGGGTAGTCCCGCCCTGCAATGGCAGTTGTCGGCGAATGCCCGCGCGTTCCTCTACCAGAAGACGGTGGCTCCTGGTCTCTCGACGTCGCGGCCAGGTGCGGCGCGCGCGGTGGGCTGGGAAGGGCTGGCCGCCGTGCAGCTGTGGACCAACCTGGAAGATCGCGTGCTCGCGCAGCGCATCGCGGATCGCTGGGTCGCACGCGTGAACCAGATCTTCCTGCCGCAACTCGGCGGCAAGGCCGCTGGCATCTGGGATCCCCGGGAGGACCCGCGCCTCGCCAGCACTGGTTGGAAGGTGAACTGGTTGCCCTACCAGCAGAGCGTTGGCGCGTGGGGGCTCGACTACGGTTGCCGCATTCTCGGCCCGGCCCAGGGACGTTCGCTGGCCTACAGCGCGGCCCTCGCGGTGCTATCGCGCTCCTTCTCCGCCACCAATGGGCAGTGGCGCGGCTGGGGGTACCTGGGTTACGCGGGCAGCAGCGTGGTGCCGCTCGTCGAAGGATCCGGCGCCCACTACGGTGCTGGGATCGCGACCTGGAGCAACCTGGCGATCGCCACCGTGCTGGCGCATCAACCTGGTAACCCGACCGCGATGCAGATCTGGGCGCAGTTGAGCGCGAATGGTGGCACGTGGGTGCCGCCGAACGGGCTCTGACCGGGGCCTCGCTTGCGCTGCAGAAGAGAAACGACCCGCCGGGAGGTGGCCGGCGGGTCGTTGCAGGGATCAGGGATGCGAGCGGGATCGGGAGAACGGGAGATCGGGTGACGGGAGAAACTGTGGGCAGTCGAGGGCGAGGGGAGCAGCAGGGGCGAGTGGGGAATCAGGCGGGCAATCGGGGCGAGCCAACAGGTCGGGGACAGATCAGGAGGCTTGCCACTTGTGGCGTTGCACGGTCGCGGCGAAGCGGGAGCTTTCTTCGCGGTTGAACATGCGCACGCGGCTACCGCAGTCGATGCAGAACGAGTGGTTCACACTCATGAGGAAGCGCACGTAGGTCTTGCAGGCGTCGCACCACTTCGTTTCGCGGTAGAACTCACTGTTGTCCATCGTCGTCTCTTGGGTGCGGCGGTTGTTCGTCACGAACGGTAAGAAGCAAATGGCTTGCCAGGTGCCGTAGATCGGGTTTGGCCGCCGGCTCGCACCGATGGCATGGCCACCTTGCGGGTGCCGAGGCGGTGAGCGCCGCCCTCGGGGCTGCGGCGACACCGTCGCATTGCGGCGACGGTTCCTTGGCTGGTTGCGGGCCGATGCTAGCCTCGGTCCGGTGCGAACGGCGCATAGCCCCCGGGTCGCAGTGGCAGGACGGTCGCACATTCGCGACGCCGCGGGGCAGGCTTACCGATCGAGGGCTGCCCGCAGTTCTGCAGCTACCTGCGCGTCGTATTCGCGTGCCAAGGCCAGGTCGAGGCTCGCGTGGCCCGGCGCGATGCGAGCGATGGCCCAGGCTGCGTGACCGCGCACGACCGGGTCTTCATCCAGAAGCGCTTCGACGAGGGTCGGCAAGGCCGCATCGTCGCCGCGGTTGCCAAGCACGACGGCTGCGTTGCGTCGCAAACCGCTGCGCGTGGCACGCCGCATCGCAGTGCCCGTGAACTCGCTCTGGTAGCGCGCTTCGTCCATCGTCAGGACATCGACGAGCGTCCAGGTCTGCACGATGCGATGCGGTTGCAGTTCGTTTGGGCGGTCGAGGCCGAGCACATCGCGACGCTGGCTCCGGCGCGTGAACGGGCAGACCTCGATGCAGATATCGCAGCCAAACAGCCATTCGCCCTGCTTCTCACGCAGTTCCGGCGCCGCGAAGCCGCGCAGTTCGATGGTCGTGTAGCTGAGGCAGCGGCGCGCATCGACTTCGAACGGCGCTACGATCGCCTGCGTCGGACAGGCGGTGAGGCAGGCGGTGCAGGTGCCACACGAACCGGGGGCAGGCTGGTCTGGCGGCAGTTCCATGCCGGTCAGCAACTCCGCGAGTTGCAGGTAGGGGCCATGCGTGGGCGAGATCACCATGGCGCTCTTGGCGAGAAAACCGATGCCGGCGCGCGCCGCCAGGGCGCGTTCGAGCACGGGCACCGCGTCGGTGCCGCCGTTCATCGAGCCATAGGGCACGCCGGCGGCCTCAAGGCGCTGACGCAGCGTGAAGACCCGTTCGCGCAGCCAGCGGTGGTAGTCGCGCCCCACGGCATACCGCGCGACGCGGCCACCCCCGGGAAGTTCACCAGCCGGCCCGCCATAGTCGACCGCCAGCGCAATGGCGGAGTGTACGCCCGATCGCCAGGTGGCTGGGGCGAGGATGCGGTCGCGATTCTCGGCGAGGTAGTGCATCTCGCCATTCCGGCCTGCCTCGAGCCAGCGCACGAAGTGGTCGCCGTGTTCGCCGGGGTCGGCGGGGCCGAAACGTACGAGGTCGAAGCCCGTTTCCAGGGCGATGGATCGGATCGAGTCAGGGGACAGCGGCAGGTTGCCCAATCACGAACTCCCAGCCCGGTTTCCGGGGCCGGCAGGGCAACTGCGTGGGCGCTCTGGCATTCCGACATCCTACGCCGAGCCGGGGACCGCAGGCGACTCCCTTTGGCACCGGACCTCAAGCGCGGGCCGCCTTGTGGTCGATGCCATGGCGGTTCTCGGCTCGTTCGCTTCGGACGCTGCCTATCCGTTCCCCGAGGTCTCATGCGTCCAGCGCACTCCGACGTCACCCTTCCCGATGTTCGCGAAGCCAGCGAGTTCGTGCTGCCAAAACCACCGCGGGGCAATGGGGAAGTGTTCGTGGTGGGTGGACGCGCGGGGGTGCATTCGATGCACCGCCGCAGCGCCGAAGCCGCCAAGTGCATCGGCGATCGCATCCTCATGCTGGCGGAGTGCCAGCAGCAGTTCCTGGCCGAATTGCGCCATGGCCTCGAAGCGCTCGATGGGGCGGTCGCTGAGGATTCTCGCGCCCGGCTGAAGGGCTCGATCCAGGCCTCACTTGGCGTGCTCGAATGGTGCGAGGTCTCGCAGCGGGACCTGCTCCAGCAGGCCGGATTTGCTGCGCAAGGCTGGCAGCCCATCGATCTGGGGGAGTTCTGCCGCGAGTTTGCGAACGAGCACCGCGAGGACGAGATTGCGCTCGTTGTGGCTGGGCAGTCCGTTCGACCCTGGTGGGGGGACGCTGCGCGCCTCCATGATGTACTGCACGCCGCAGTCCACGTGATCACGGAGCGAACCGGCGGTTGTGGCTCCATCCTCCTTGAGGTTGTGGGCACGGCTTCGGGCCCGCGGATTCGGCTTGCGGGAACGGGGGAGCCTCGCGAAGACCTCGATGCCGGCGCGGTAAAGACCTTCCGGCAGGCCGTTTCGCGCCTTGGGGCCACCGTGGAGCCGGACGCCCTGGGAATCGGCGGTGCGGGCCTCGTGATCGGGCTGCCGCAAGTGGATGGCTGAACCGTCCCGCGACGGAAGGTCCACGGCCGAAGGGAAACCGGGGGCGTCGGGGGGTAAGTAGTGGGCGAGGGGGTTGCCTACAGGCCCGGTTGGCCTAGGCTTCGTTACTTCCCGAAATTCTGCGGCTATGGCAAGATGGACTGGTGGTCCGCCTTGCGGATGCGCAGCGTTCCGAACTCAGTCCTCCTGCTGGTTGTCCCTCAACCTGGTTGTCCCCCAACCCCCTCGCAAACCATGTTGCACTCAGTACAGAGTCCAACCGACCGTCGGGTCCTCGCGGATCGACTGCTCGAACTGTGGGAACTGACGGGGGACGCCGCGCTGCACCATCTGGCGAGCGGCGAGCCGCCCCGTGCCGGCGTGGAGATGAGCACCGAGCAGCACTATCTCGACTGGGTCAGCACCAGCTTGATGGACTGCTACAAGAACACCGGCGCCGCGCAGGTGTTTGCGCTGCTGTTCGAAGTGAATCGCGCGTCGTTCCTGCAGGCGATCCAGGCGAAGCTACGCCGGTCGTTCCATCATGTGGACGCCCAGGACGTACTGCAGGAAGTGTTCCTCAACATCTACCGCTACCCGCATCGCTTCCTGGCGGATCGCGCCGATGCGTTCCGCGGTTGGGGGCACCGGATCGCGCGCAACACGCTGCTCAAGTTCTTGAAGGGACAGAGCCGTCTGGCGCAATTCCGCGAGCTCGATGAAGAGCTGGTGCAGCCGGAAGATCTGCGTACGCGACGTCCGGACCGCGCCGCCAGCGAGGCGGAGAGCTCGGTTGTCGTCAACCGGGCCTACCTGATGTACCTGCAGCTCTACCTGCTGCACTTCAGCAAACTGTCCGCGAAGGAGCGCCGGGCGCTCACGCTCGTGGAAGTGGATGGTGTCTCGTACCGCGATGCGGCGAGTGATCTCGGGATCCGACTTGAGAACCTCAAGATGGTGATCTTCCGGGGGCGGCGCAAGATCTTCCGCGGCATGGAGCAGTCCCTGGGCAGCTTGGCCCTGCCGGATTCGCCTGTCGATGGAGAGAAGCCAGCAAGAGCTCGTCTGGTGGCGCCTCCGGGCTCGGCGGCATCCGCCAGTATGCGGGGGCGAATGACCAATTTTGGTACCATCGCGGCTTCCTCGGTGACCAACTGAGCACTGGTCGCTAGACCTGCCCTCACATGCACCCAACCCCAACTCTCGAGCGAGGCAACGATCCTTGTCTGCAGATCCAGGTGGATCTGTCGGCGATGCTCGACGGGGAGCTGGACGCTCCTTCGGTCCGCCGAGTGATGGTCCATTCGGATGTGTGCCCCTCGTGCCGCGGCTTCCTGGAGGGCATTCGAACGCAGGTTCGCGTGCATCGGGAGCTGCAGACGACTGGCCTTCTGCAAGAAGGCGGCGTGGCGAATTCCGCGCGCGCGCAGAAGCTGCGCAACCAGCTGACGGACAATCGCCGCAAGCTGTCGAAGATCCTGTATGAGCTCGGTCGTTGTTTTGTCTTGATGGGGATGTCGCCGGACTTCTCGCGGGAAGTCGCGAAAGAGCCCGTGCCCGTGCCCGACATGGCGATGCGCGGGCGAAACCTGCTGGATGAAGTGGCGCGTCTCGAGTCGAGTTCGCAGGAATTGACCGCGCCGGAGTTGGGCCAAGCTGCCGCCAGTGCCCTGGGTCAGGAGTGGGTGAGCGCGAAGGAGTTGCTGGATGGCCAGTTGCGCTCCCCAGCCGAGAGCCTGGCCAAGGGGCAGCGATTGCTGACCGAGTGTCTGGCGCTCGATCCCAACTCCCACGAATCGCGCATCTACCTTGGTCTCGTGCACCACGTGCGCGGCCAGCGTGCTCTGGCGCGCAAGCAGTTTTCCCAGGTGTTGGCCGGGACCCAGGATCGGGTCATGCGTGGTTACGCGCTGGTCAGCCTTGGCACGATGCACCTCGACGAAGGGGACTGCGAAGGCGCCGTTGCCCTGCTGCAGGAAGTCGTGGATTCCGGGGTCGTTGGCGAACAGCCGCGCTTCGGCATGGCCTACTTCAATCTCGGTCTGGCGTACGGCATGAAGGGCGAGTTTGCCGAGTGCCTGCGCTGGTTCCGCCGCCTGCACGATGAGCAACCGCACCGCCGCGCCGCAGTGGCGCGAGAGCTTGGACGTCGCAGCCAGTTCCTGCATTGGTTGCGAAGTCACCCCGAGGCTCGCGGTCAGTTTGCCGAGACTTTGCCCACCTGGTTTTCGGCCCTGCCGAAAGAGGCCTGCTGACAGTTCCTCGCCAGTTGCCCGCTCGCTAGTTTGCCTGCTCTGAGGTATCGTTCCTCTGGTTCCATCCCTAGCCCCACGGCCCGCGCCGCTCTCCCATGAACACCGCCTTCCGAATTCTTGCTACCGCGCTTCTGGCGTTGTGGGTTGCGATTCCCGGGATCAGTGGCGACGGAGAAGGTGGTGAGAACGCGGGTGGAACCGGCGTCTGGATCCTGCCTCGCTGCGAGATGTTGAGTTCCGGCTCGAGCCAGAACGGAGGCCTTGAGCAGCCGCGCGTGGCCGCGTTTGCCGTGCCCAACCTCAACTCCGACGTGCATCTGCGCGTCTCGAATGAGTGTGGGCAGACCGCGGCGACGTTGTTCGACCACGTCTCGGAGTCGCCGATCGCGCTGCCGGTCGTTGGCCAGTTCGTGACGCTGCCGGCGTCGGTCATGCAGGGCCTTTTGGCCGCCCGCGTGGCCTCCTCCGATATCGTGATCTTCGACGCCGCGCAGAAGGGCTACCGGTTGGAGTTGCGAATCGATCTCCTGACCGGCGCGGCGCAGATCCTCGTCTTCTAGCGATCGCCGCGCCGCAGCCGGCCTGCATCACGCAGTTTGACCATGTGGCCAGGGTCGTTGGTGCACATTGCATCCAAGCCCATCGCGGCACCTCCGCGTAGTCCGGCCTCATCGTCCGTCGTGTAGGTGCAGACCAGCAGTCCGGCGGCGTGGGCTCGCGCGACGTCGTCACCGGACAGCTCGACGTCGTGCCAGTGCACCATGCCGGCGCCGAGGAGCAGTGCATCCGCGAGCGTGCGGGCGTCGAGTCGCCGATGCGAGGGGGTTGGGCCGAGCACCGCGATGGCGAGTTCGGGGGCAAGGCGGCGAGCCGCTGCCACGAACGACCAGTCGAACGACTGCAGAATGCACTGCGGGATCGTCCCCAGCTTCGTGAGCTCGGTCACGTAGGACGCCGCCGTGCCGGCCTTGTGCTCGATGAGGGGCGTGCACACCGGCAGCATCGCGGCGAGGGCCTCGGCGAGCGTTGGGATCGTTGCATACGCCGGGCCCAGCGGATGCCAGGCGCCGGCGTCCAACTGCTGAAGCTCGTCGCGCCTCAGGTTGGCGAGGAGCGCGCCAGGGCCGAGTTTCTGCGCCGCATCGGTGGTGCGATCCGGAGTCTCATCGTGCATGCAGACCAGTTCGCCATCGCGCGTGGCGCGAACATCGAACTCCTGCATTGGCACGCCGAGTTCCCGAGCGGCAAGGAACGCCCGCAGCGTGTTCTCGGCGTGGTTTCGGCTGTCCCCACGATGGGCGACCACGAGGGGCCCGTCGGTGGCGCGCGTGCGCAGAGTCTCGAACAGTGGGTGCTTGGGCGCGAGCATGCCGCGAGTCTACGCGGAGTCCTCGCTCGAGGTCGTCGCTTCCTCGCGCGCAGAACCCGGAATCGAGGTTCGCGCGCCGGGGGCGGGCGACATAATCCCGGCCATGTCGCCTGAGCTGTACCGCATCCTTCACGTCGTCGGAGTCCTGTTCCTGTTCTGCGGCCTTGGTGGCATCTTTGCCACGGCGGGCAAGGAGAAGAAGCCAGCCGGCTTGTTCCTGGCACTGCACGGGATCGGCTTGTTGGCCATGCTGGTGGCCGGCATCGGCTTTGCCCACAAGTCTGGTCTCGGCTGGCCCAATTGGGTGATCGCCAAGATCGGTTGCTGGGTGTTACTGGCGGTGTTGCCGACCCTGATGCGTCGTGGCGTGCTGCCGCGGGCGATGGCGGTCCTTTTGGCGCTGGCCATCGGTGGCGCCGCGGTCTGGCTCGCCCAGATGAAGCCGTTCTGACCGGAGTTCCATCCTGAGCGGAGCTTTTGTCGATGCCGTTTGTGCCACCTGAAGTGCTGTTGCTCGGCCCGGGCCCGTCCCCGACCAGTCCGGCTGTGCGCATGGCGCAATCGGCGCCGCTGCTTGGCCACCTGGATCCTGCGTTCCTGCCCGTGCTCGAAGGTGTGCAGCAGAGTCTGCGCACGCTGTTTGGCACGCAGAACGCGCTCACGTTGCCGATTGCGGGCACCGGCACCGCCGGCATGGAGCTGCTCGTCGCCAACCTCGTGGAACCTGGCGATCGGGTCGTCCTCGGCGTGCACGGCGTGTTTGGCCAACGTTTCGCCGAAGCGGCGCGGCGCGCTGGCGGTGACGTCGTCGAAGTGCGCGCGGAGTTTGGGCACTCGCTCGCTCTCGAGGCGATGGAACGTGCGATTGCAGCCGGGCCAACCCGTCTCGTCGGCGTCGTGCACGCGGAGACCAGCACCGGTGTGTTGACCGACCTGAAGCCGATTGCCGCGGCCGCGCGGGCGCACGGGGCACTGTTCGCCGTCGACTGCGTGACGAGTCTGGCGGGCGTCGGTCTGCACTTCGATGCGCTGGGCGTCGACGCGGCGTTCAGCGGCACGCAGAAGTGCCTCTCCGCACCGCCCGGGCTGTCGCCGATCACGTTCTCGCCGCGGGCCCTGGCCAAGGCGCAGGCGCGTCGCAATCCGCCGCCGTTCTACTTCGATACGCGACTGCTCACGGGCTACTTCGGGCCGGATCGTGCGTACCACTACACGGCCCCGATCAGCATGATCTACGCGATCGCGGCGGCGCTGGACGAGGTCGCCGCCGAGGGCATGGCGGCGCGCGAAACGCGGCATCGCCGCGTCGCTGCGGCCCTGCGCGCGGGCCTCGAGCCGCTGGGTCTTGTGCCACTGGTGCCAGTGCCAGAAGCGACGCCGATGCTGACCACCATTCGTTATCCGGATGGCGTCGACGACAAGGCCTTTCGTGCGCACCTGCGCCAGGTCCACGAGATCGAAGTTGGCGGTGGGCTCGGATCCCTTGCCGGCAAGGTGTTTCGCGTCGGGCTCATGGGCCACGGGGCGCGCCTTCCGAACGTGCTGCGCGCCCTCGCGGCGTTTGGTGATGCGCTCGGCGCCTTGGGGCACCGCGCCGACCTCGGGGCCGCGCTGGCGGCCGCGCGAGCCAGCCATGCCTGACGCCGTCTCGCGGAAAACCCTCGCCGCGCGAGCCGTTCGCCGGCAGCATGCAGGAGGCAAATGATGAACGACGCCAAGATCCAGGCCACGATCCAAGAGAGCATCGCGACCAAGCAGCGTTTTCTCGACCAGTGCACCCCGAGCCTGCGCAGCCTCTGCGAACTAGCGGTCGCCACGTTGCAGCGCGGCGGCAAGATCCTGTTGTGCGGCAACGGCGGCAGTTCCTGCGATGCCGCGCACGCGGCCGGTGAGCTCGTCGGTTGGTTTGAGACCAAGCAGCGTCGTGCGTATGCCGCGATCGCGTTGGGCCAGCAGGTGCCGACCCTCACCGCGATCGGGAACGATGCGGGGTATGAGCATGTGTTCGCGCGCGAAGTCGAGGCGATCGGCCGCCCGGGCGATCTGTTGATCGGGTTTACGACCTCGGGTGGCAGCAAGAACGTCGTTGCCGCCCTTCGCCAGGCGAGGAGCCAGGGGCTTGCGACGGCGGTGCTCTGCGGCGAGAAGCGCGGTGCGGCGCTGGAGTTCGCCGATTGCGCCGTGCAGGTGCCGTCGACCAACACCGCGCGCATCCAGGAGTGCCACCTCGTCTGCGTGCACATCATGTGTGCGGCCTGCGAAGCGGCGCTCGGCGCGTAGCGGTGGCCGAGAAGCCAGGCAGCTCAGCGTTTCTCGAGGATCTTCCAGCTCGCGACCCACACGCCGGGATGGCCCGGGAGCGGCAACATTGGCCCATTCGGATCAGTCTGTTCGCGCAGATGCGCGGCGGCGAGCTGCAGCAGGGGGATCGGCCATTCGGTGCGAGGTTTGCCGAGCGGTTCGCCTTCGGCCGTCGGATTGCGGACCTGCATCGAACGGTCGCCGAGCACGCGGTTGGTCCACACGCGCACCTTCGGCAGTAGCTCCTCGAGTTCGGGGATCTTCTCGTTGCTGGCGAACGCGACGTAGGTCGTGGTTGCGAGGATGCCGCTGCGCGAAGTCCACGCGAGCTCCTTGCCATCGAACTTGCCTGGCAGCACCGACTGCCCAGCCGGCAGCGGATTCGTGAGGTCGCTCTGCACCTCGGTCGACGGGAACATCAGCACGGTGCCATCTTCGGCGCTGTGGCTCCAGACGTAGAGGTGCGCTGGGGTTTGGCAATGCACCGACAGACGCAGGGGGCTGTCCGGCGCGAGCTTGTCGAAGTTGATCCCCTGATGGACTTCCGTGCCGGTGCCCGTGCGCCACGTGCAGGCGGGCACTGCTTCGGGGATGTTGCTCCACTTCCAGATCGCGAACGCGGCGGCGACGACGACGAACGGCAGGACCACGAGGCGAGGATGCATGCTGCAACACTAGCGTGCGGTGGTGGGGCCGGCGAGGTTGGGGCGGCGAGGATGGCATGGTTGGGCAAGGATGGGCCCGCGCCCCTACGTTTGCGGGATTGGGGCAACCTGTGCCTTGTGCTGGGAGGCGGGAAGGCGTCGCATGGCGAAAACTCACTCAGGAGCCTCTCGATGCGCACTCCTTGGCTTGCCGTGTTGTGTTGTTGCCTTTCTTTGCCAGCCCAAGGGGGCCTCGCCAAGAAGTCGGCCGATGCGGACGACAAAGCCCGTGCGGCGCCGCTGCGGTTTACGGAGTTTCCCGTGCCCGAGCCCGCCCCACTCGAGGTGGATGTGGCGACGAAAGCCGCGATCGCCGCGCTGCTCGCCCTGCAGGAGGGGCCGGATAGCGATCAGTGGCCCTACGAAGGGGTCTACCGCGAAGACGAAGGGCAGTTGCCGGTTGGGTATCGCGTGGGGGGCACCGCGATCGCATGCCTCGGGTTGGTCGCGGCACCAGGTTTCCGTGACGACGCAGCGCGGGTCGCGGCGGTGGGGCGCGGGCTCACCTTCGTGCTGAAGACACTCGAGGCGCCGCGCATGCAGATTGCGTTCGAAGGCACCTACGATGTGCGAGGCTGGGGACACATCTACGCGCTCGAGATGCTGCTGCAACTGCAGGATGCGCAGGCCGTTCCCGAGGACCTTCATGACGCGGTGCAAGGCAAGGTCGAGTGGCTCATCCAAGCGCTCGTCGAGTCGGCGATTCCGAAGGCCGGCGGTTGGAACTACTCGCGGCCGCGCGGGTACCTGAGCGCTGCGAACACGGCGTCGACGTTCATGACGGCGCCGGCCCTCCAGGCGCTGTTCCATGCCAAAGCGCGGCGGCACGCGGTGCCGGACGAGGTGATCACGCAGGCGCTCGATGCCCTCGATCGCGCGCGGGCGAAGCCGGGTGGGTATGCCTATGGGGCGCCTGCGAAGAGCCAGAACGAGGTCGAGGAGGAGGACCTTCCGTTCATGAATCTGACGCCGAGTTCGGCGGCGCGCGCGACCGTGTGCGAGACCACGCTATTGCTCGCGGGGCGCGGCGATGTCGGGCGACTGCAGACGGCGATCGAGCGCTTCTTTACCAACTGGGACGCGCTCGCCGTGCGCAAGAGCAAGCAAGGTACGCACATCAAGCCCTATGGCATCGCGCCCTACTACTTCCTGTTTGGGCACCTGTACGCCGCGCAGGCGATCGAGCAGTTGCCCGACGTGGCGAAACGCGACGAACTGCGTGCGCGGCTCCGGCAGGTTCTGGCCCGGTCGCGAGAAGCCGATGGCAGCTGGAACGATCGCCAGTTTGGTCGTTCGGGTGGTTATGGCACCGCGTTTGCGATCATGACCCTGCACATGCCGCACCTGCCGAAGCCGTGCGAGTGGAGGCCTTCGGCGGCACCGTCGGCCGACACCAAAGCGGGCGCGCCGAAGTGAAGGGACTCAGCGCCCGCCGCGGTGCACCATTTGCGGCGTGGCCTGGTCGGTAGGCATCACGACGATCGAGTCGAGGTTGACGTGGGCCGGGCGGCCAGCCGCAAAGACGACGCACTCCGCAACGTCGTCGGCGACGAGGGGGCGCGTGTCCTGGTAGACCTTCGCCGCGCGATCCTGGTCGCCGCGGAAGCGAACGATCGAAAACTCGGTCTCGACGAGTCCCGGATCGACGCTGGTGACGCGGATACCCGTGCCGAGCGTTTCCATCCGCATTGCTTCGCAGATCGGCTGTAGCGCGCGTTTGCTGCCGCAGTAGACACCGCCGCCGACGTAGGCT
Source organism: Planctomycetota bacterium (assembly GCA_020851075.1). Classification (GTDB taxonomy): domain Bacteria; phylum Planctomycetota; class UBA1135; order UBA1135; family UBA2386; genus JADZDL01. Next base: position 51,361 of record JADZDL010000219.1, read on the forward strand.
TTGTGGCCCGCGATCGAACCGATCACGATCACGTGGCCACGTTTGTTCTCGAGCATGTGCGGCAGTATGCGGCGCGTGACTTCGAGCAGGCCGAGCACGTTGGTCTCGATCATCTCGCGCCACGCTTCGCCGGTGCCCTCGGCGATCTTCTCGGTGCCGCGCGCGAGGCCGGCGTTGTTGACGAGCACGTCGATCGGGCCGTTCGCAGCGATGGCAGCGGCGACGAACTGCTCGACGCTTGCTCGGTCGGTGACGTCGAGTGCATGCGTGAACGCGCCGGTGGCGAGGTCCTTCAGGCGTTCGGTGCGCCGGGCACCCAGGGACAGGCGGTCACCGAGGGCGTGGAACTGGCGGGCGCAGGCGGCTCCGATTCCGGAGCTGGCTCCGGTGATGACGACGTGGCGGCTCATGCGCGCACGATAGGCACGCGCCGCCTCTCAGGCGAGCAGCAGCACGATCTGTCGTAGCTGTTCGACCAAGGTCAGCACGGCGACGACCACAACGATGCGCCGCACGGCGTTGGCGCCTTTGGCGACACTCCAGCCACTCGCAAAGTAGCTGCCGATTGCGGCGCCGCCGGCCAGGATGAGACCCGGGACCCATTGGATGGCGCCGTGACTGGCGAACGTGGCCACGCTCGCGATCGAGGTCGTGATCACGACGGTGCTCTTCGCCATGTTCACGGCCAGCATGTCGCGCTTGTAGGCCGAAGCGAGCAGCAGGGTGGCAACGAGGCCGGTGCCGATCTGCACGTAGCCCATGTGCAGGCCAATCAAAAAGCAGCCCAGGTAGCCGACCCACGCCGCCCGCGGCACTTCGATCGCGGCGATCGCGCGCGGCCGCAGTTGTTGCCACAGCAGCAACACGAGCACGATGGCGAGGTAGCCGCGAAACACGAGGTCCGGCAGATCGCGCGCGAGATGGCTGCCGAGCAGCGCGCCGGGCACCGCGAGGGTCCCTTGCCACCAGGCGTGCGGCGGTGGGCGCTTGCCGGCGCGCAGGAACCCGAGGAACGCGAAGGTGCCGATGGCAATCGCGGCCACGCGCGCCGTCGGGTTGGCGGCGCTCAATGGCATGCCCCAGACGTGTTCGAAGGCCAGGAGCCCGAACACGCCGGCACCGCCGGCGAGGTTGTTGATCGCGCCCATCGCCACGCCGGCGAAGATGGTCACCGCGATGGCGAGTAGTTCCACTCGCGATCAGCCGAGCAGGTCCTTGACCATCTCGCGCTCGTCGCAGAGTTCCTTCCACGTGATCGCGGCCTTCTGCTTGCTGAAGTCGTTCATCGCGAGGCCCTGCACGATCTTCCAGTTGCCCTTGCCATCCGTCGTGCACGGGAAACCGCTGATGATGCCTTCAGGCGTGCCGTAGCTGCCGTCGCTGTAGACGCACAGTGCCACGCTGTCGTCCGCCGTGGTCACCGAGTACAGCGAGCGCGCGTGGTCGCAGGCAGCCTGGGCTGCCGACAGGGCCGACGACTTGCCGCGGGCTTCGATGATGGCCTTGCCGCGTTCCTGCACGGTCTTCAGGAACGGCCCCTGCAGCCAGGCATCGTCGTTCACGGCCTTCGCCGCGGCCTGGCCGCTGATCGTGGCATGGTGCCAGTCGGGGTACTGCGTGTTGCTGTGGTTGCCCCAGATGATCACGTTCTTGACCTCGGACCAGTGCTTCTTCGCCTTCAGCGCGAGTTGCGCCTTGGCGCGGTTCTGGTCGAGGCGCGTCATCGCCGAGAAGCGATCCGCGGGCACGCCCTTCGCGTTCTTCATCGCGATGAGGCAGTTCGTGTTTCACGGGTTGCCGACGACGACGACGCGCACGTCGGGCCCGGCGGTCTCGGCGATGGCGCGGCCCTGGCCGATGAAGATCTTGCCGTTGTCCTGCAGCAGGTCCTTGCGCTCCATGCCCGGGCCGCGCGGCTTGCTGCCGACCAACAGGCACAGGTCGGCGTCCTTGAACGCGACCTTCGGGTCATCGCTGCAGATCACGTCCTGCAGCAGGGGGAAGGCGCAGTCTTCGAGTTCCATGCGCACACCCTGGAGGGCTGGCAGCACGGGAGTGACTTCGAGGAGCTGCAGGACGACCTTGACGTTCGGGCCGAAGATGCCACCGTTGGCGATCAACGGCAGCAGCGAATACCCGATCTGACCGGCCGCGCCGGTAACCGCAACGCGCTTCACAATGCTCATCGGAGCATTGCAACGTCGCGGGCCGCGCTTTCAAGCTTTCGCCGTCAGGGGTGGGTCTTACCGTGGGCGGAGGGCGGTGATTCAGTCGTCGTCGCCAGAGCCCTGGGCCATCACGTGGCGCTCGACCATCGGTGCCAGATCCTCATTCCAGACCCGCTGGTACTCGGGGTGGCGAAGGAAGATGTCGCAGGCGGTCCGGTTCTCGAAGGCGGAGAAGAGGGCGAGGTTGAAGCCGCTGCGGTCCTTGGCGACGTTGTGCGTCACGACCAGGTGTTCGACGCCTGGCATGGTCTCGACGAGCTCCTGCAGGGCACGGCGCGCCACCCGCACGCGGTCGAGCGAGATGCCGGGCTTCAGCGAGAACAGGATGACGCAATGGAACATCGGTGGGGCGCAATCGGTCCCGGCGGGCCGGGAGGAGGGGTGTGGGCGCGCGTCATCGTGGCGGCGCGCAGGTCGCCTGGCAACCCGCGCACCAGATCCGCCCGCACCGGATACTTCAGGCGCCCTTGGCGCGAATCTGCAGGGGGCGGCGCTGCTCCTTCTCCTGGCCCGTCGGGTGGCCGTAGCAGACGGCGCCCTCCCCTTCCTGCCAGCAGAAAACGACTGCCCCCGTCTTGCTCTGGCCGGGGATGTGCACGGTCAGCGGGTTGGTGCGCAGGACCGTCATGCCGAGATCCTCGAGCTCGGTGCTGCAGCGCTTGAGCGCTTCGTCGTGTTCCCAGATGCGCGCATCGAGATCGGCGAGCTCGCTACGCAGGCCTTCCGGCGTAACTGCCGCTTCGAGCTGATCCCGCTTCTGGCTCAGGGCGCGCCGCTCAGTGCGGCGTTCCAGCAATTCGGAGGCGATGGCGCGAACCAGTGTCAGCGCCTGGTTGGCCTCGGGGAGGGTGTAGTTGCGCTTCATGGTTGGGGTCCCGTGAGGGTGGTCCGGAGGGGTAATAAGGCGGGGTGGCTGCCTTCCTGTAGTAGCCGAGAGGGCAACGGCCATTCCGCGCTCGACGTTGCAGTCTTGCGACGCCGTTCTGTAGTGTGACGGGTCGCGGCGGTTACCAAGTGCGCCGCAGACGAAATCTCATGACCGAACGCGATGTGATGGAGTTCGACGTCGTGATCGTCGGCGGTGGCCCCGCCGGCCTTTCCACGGCGATTCATCTGGCCAACCTCATCGAACGGCACAACGCCGAAGTCGAAAAGTCTGGCCAGGGCAGCCCGATGAAGCCCGAGATCTGCCTGATCGAGAAAGCAGCAGAGATCGGGGCGCATTCGATTTCGGGGGCCGTGATGGATCCAAAGGGGCTCGACGCGCTGCTGCCGGGCTGGCGGACGATGGAGCCGAAGGCGCCGGTCGAGGCCGAGGTGCACGACGATTACGCGATCTGGCTTAGCGCGAATGGCGGCACCAAGTTCCCGATCACGCCTCCGCCGCTCAAGAATCACGGCAACTTCGTCGTTTCGCTCAACAAGATGGTGAAGTGGCTCGGCGGCATTGCCGAGGCGAAGGGCATCCAGGTGTTCCCGGGGTTCCCGGGGGCCGTCTTGCAGCGCGAAGGCAACAAGGTCACCGGCGTGCAGCTCGCCGAAGCGGGCGTCGACAAACACGGTCAGCCGAAGGGCAACTTCCAGGCGGGCGGCATTCTGGCGGGCAAACTCGTCGTGCTCGCGGAAGGCAGTCGCGGTTCGATGACGAAGCAGCTCGTTGCCGACCTCAAGCTCGAGGGCAAGAACCCGCAGGTCTACGGGGTCGGCGCCAAGGAAGTCTGGGAAGTTCCGAAGGGCCAATGCCCACCCGGACTCGTCGTGCACACGATGGGCTATCCGCTCGATAGCCACACGTTCGGCGGCGGTTGGGTCTACGGCATGGGCGAGACCGAAGGTGGCAAGAACCTCGTCTCGATCGGCCTCGTCATCGGCCTCGACTACCGCGACCCGACGATGGACGTGCACCGGCAGCTTCAGCGCATGAAGCTGAACCCGAAGATCGCCGCCTTCCTGAAGGGCGGCAAGATGCTGCACTACGGCGCGAAGTCGTTGCCTGAGGGTGGCCTCTACTCGATGCCCAAGCACCACGGCGATGGTTTTGTGCTCGTCGGCGACAGCGCCGGCCTCATGAACAGCATGCGCCTGAAGGGCATCCACCTGGCGCTGCGCAGCGGCATGCTGGCGGCCGAGACGGCGTTTCTGTGCATGAAGAAGGGTGACTTCTCCGCCGCTTCGACTGAGCACTACGCCGCCGCGCTCAAGAAGGACTGGGTGTACGACGAGCTTTGGAAGTGCCGCAACTTCCACCAGGGTTTCCACAAGGGTCGCCTCGCCGGGATCATCAACGGCGCGTTTGCGACGATGTTTGGTGGCAAGGGCACGCTGTGGTCCGATGAGCTGAAGAGCAACGCCGGGCACACCTACATGAAGAAGGTGAGCGAGTACTTTGGCGGCAAGGGCAAGCCGGTGCCCGAGAAGCTCGCCGAGGATGGGGTGCTCACGTTCGACAAGCTGACTTCGGTGTATTCCTCGGGCACCATGCACGAGGAAGACCAGCCATGCCATCTGGTGGTCACGCAGCCCGATCTGTGCTCGACGCGTTGCGTCGAGGAGTTTGGCAACCCGTGCCAGCACTTCTGTCCCGCGGCGGTCTACGAGATGGAGGAGAAGCCAGGTACCAAGCACGGAGTGGAGCTGAAGATCAACGCCAGCAACTGCGTGCACTGCAAGACGTGCGACATCATGGACCCCTACCAGGTCATCAACTGGGTGACGCCAGAGGGCGGCGGCGGTCCGAACTACACGAACCTCTGAGTTGGCGGGCCCTCGGCCCCAAAACACAACTGCCCGCGGCAGAAGCTGAGCTTCGTCCGCGGGCAGTTGTGTTTGCCGATCGGAGGGTGACCCCGCGGCCACCCTCGGTCGACTGTGTCGCGATCAGTTGAGGTCGATCAACAGGCGCATGCCGTTCGACGTGACGACGCCGAGAGCATTCGCGCCCGGGGAGAACGCCGCGGACTGCGCGAGGATGATCACGCCCGAGAGACCCACGTCGTTCGGGATGTTGAACGCCTGCGTGCCGGTGCCGGCGGCCGGGATGAAGATCTGCGAGGCGTCCAGCGACAGGTACTGGAAGCAATCCGGCATGCCGAGACCGACCAGGTTGAGGCCGGCGGTGATCTCGGCGAAGCCGAAGATCGTGGCGCCGAGGCCGCTGTTGGCCGGGATGTTGCTCGTGTTGAGGTTGATCGACGTGCCGATCACCGGGCGAGCGCTCGCACCCAGCACGAGGGGGATCTGGTCCGGTTCGGTGAAGATGACCGGCGTGGCGCTGATATCGATGCTGCCGGGGTTGATCTGCGCGACGCCCGGGCTCCAGCCGACGAGGGCCTGGTGGCCGACGATGGCGCAGGACTGCCAACGCAGTTCAACGGTGCCCGTCGAGAAGAACGCGAACTGGAAGTTGTTCGAGTTCGTCTGGCCGAACTCTGTCACGCCCGTGAACGTCACGTAGGCCGCGCCGTTGGCCGGGTCGGTGTCGAAGATCACCGTGCCCGCCGCACCTGGGTTCAGGTCGTTCCACAGGCCGCACCAGCGTGCGCCCGAGTTGAGCAGGGTGATCGGGTCGCCCGTGCAGCAACCATTGTTCGTGTTGGCCTGGGCCCACACATAGCCGTTGCTGCTGACGTAGACGTCGGTCGTGCTACCGCCTGGGTAGTTCAGAGTGAAGCCGAGCGGCAGGGCTGCGGAGACCGAGTCGTCCGTCAGGCCAAGGCTGGTGCCTACCGGCGTCCACCATGAGTTGCTGCCGGGCAGGCCGATGTAGCCGTTGCCGGTGGGGGTGAGCATCAAGCTCGTGTTCGAGAGGTCGAACGTGTTCGCCGCGAAGGTCTCGTAGAACGAGGCGGTCTTGTTGTAGCAGCCGGTGCCGTAGGGTTGGGCCAACGCGAAGTTGCCGCCGCCCGTGCCGACGTAGAGTTCAACGCGAGCGATCGAACCCGCCGGTTCTTCCCAGCAAGCCTGGTTACCACCGGCGCCGATGCCAAACTGTGTGCCGAAGCGCGTCAGCGTGACCGGGTTGCCGAGGATGTTGCTCACGAACGGACCGGCCGGGGTCGCGTAGGAGTTGTAGGAGTTCGTGCTGCCGAGCGAGTCATTGCAGGCACCGAGGATGCCGATGTAGTCGCCGGGAGCCACCGGGATGTTGCATGGGATGATCGAGCCGCCGGCCGTGCTGTTGTCATAGAACAACTGCGTGCCGTTCACGGTGCCCGGGTAGGCGGGAGGCGCGGCTCCGAGGTTGATGACCTCGACCACCTGGAACGGCTGGGCGGCTTCGTTTGGGACGCTGAGCCCTTGGATCGTGAAGCCGACGGGGGCTTGGAACCAGTAGCCGCGGGTGAGGTTGGCGGTGAAGGTGCTGCCGTAGGAAGGCAGGGGAATCTGAGCCGTGGCCGAGGCGGCCAGGGCCAGGCTCGCGAGCAGGAACGCGGTGTGCATGGGAGAGATCAGTGGGAACGAGATTGGGTGGGCCAAACAATGGCCTTCGGCACCTAGACGAAGCCCAAGTGCTTTGGGATCCGTTCCTCCGGGGATTGTTGTGTGCCGTTACGTCGCCATGGTTGCGCTCGTGCAAGAAAAGGCGACGGCCGACCCCACCCCGTCCCCGGCTGCCACGCTGCCCCGGGCCGAAATTGGAGGCCGATCTTCGTTGGGTCCGGATCGACCGTCGCCAATGGAGTGGGGTCGGCGGCAGTGACAAATGGCGGACAATCCGGGAAATCGCGTTTGCCAGCGCCGGAAACCGCAGTGATTACGCTCTATCGCAATGCCTGCACGCGGGTCCGGTGCACGACGACATCACAGGCCCCGGTCGTGCCCAGCCTGCGCACCAGCCCCTGGCCGAGCTCAAGCCGTTGCGCTTCGGTGATCGGCAGGCAAGGCGCAAAGCCATCCACCAGGTCGAACGGGGACTCCAGGTGGACCAGGTGCGACCCGAGCAGGGCCTGGACGCGGCGCAGGCCCGCATTGCGCAGGATCTCGGCGAGCTCGTCGTCGCGCAGGCCGCACAGGGGGGCGACGGCCTCTTCCCCGAGGCCCATTTCGCGGCAGACGGCGAGCAAGGGGGGCACCATGTCGGGGGCGGGCAGGTCGAGCACGAGCCGGCCCCCGGGGCGCAGGTTGCGGCGCGGCAGTTCGGCGTAGGCGCCCTTGTGCCAGTTGGGTTGCGATCTCGGGGCTACGAGCATCGCGTCGAACGTGCCGAAACGTTCGTCGCCCGCGGTCGCGTGGGCGAGCACTTCGACCTGCGGCAGTGCCATGGCGGCGATCTTCTCGGCGAGCAAGCGGTCGGGCTGCAGCACCGTGAGTTCCCCGCCTTTGCCGACGAGCGCCGCAAGGCCTCGCACCTGCTCAGGGTCGGCGTGCATCGCCAGCACCCGATCTTCGTGGCGCAGGTCCAACAGCTGCACCGCGGCGTGAAACCACGGTTGGTCGGCGATGGGCGGCATCCTGGCAGCGTAGCGGAGGGCGGCTTTGGGTGCGCGCTTTGCTTCCGCGGTGCGGATGTGGCCCTTGCCCCGGGTCCGCGCCACAATCGAACGCCTTGCGCACGGATCCACGAGAGCTGCATGGCACGACCTGCGACCTGTTGGTCGTCGGCGCCGGTGTGCAAGGGGCGGCGATCGCTCGCGATGCGGCGTTGCGCGGCCTTGCCGTGGTGCTGGTGGATGCGCGCGATGTGGCGGCGGGCACCAGTTCGCGCAGTTCGCGCCTCGTGCATGGAGGGCTCCGCTACCTGCGGAACGGGCATCTGGCCCTCGTGCGCGAAGCGTTGCACGAACGCGAGCGCCTGCTGCGCCGCCTGCCGCACCTCGTGCGCCCGGTGCCGATGCTGATGCCGTTCTTCCGCGATGGTGGCCCTTCGCCGTGGCTCATGCGGCTTGGCACGACGATCTATTCGCGGCTGGCCGGGCGCAGCACGTTGCCGCGGCCGCGTTCCCTGCGCGCCGAGGAGGCGGCCGCGGCGTTCCCGGGGCTGCGAACGCGCGGCTTGCGGTCCGCGATCGAGTTCTTCGACGCGGCGACCCAGGATGCGCGTCTCACGCTGGCGAACGTGCTCGGCGCGGCGCAGGCCGGCGCCAAGGTGGCGACGTGGTGCGCGGTGGTCGGCGTGGGCGCCGATGGTGTCGAACTCGTCGATGCGGTGAGCGGGGATTCGATCACGTTGCGCGCCCGCCACATCGTGAACGCGACGGGGCCGCGCGCCGATGCTCTGCGAGCGAAGTTGGGTCTCTCCGGCGCGGACCTCGTGCGCGCGAGTCGCGGCAGCCACCTCGTGTTGCCGGTGCGGGCGGGGGAACTGGCGCTCACGGCGTTCTTGCCCGATGGGCGCATCCAGTTCGTGATCCCGCATCGCGATGGCACTTTGTGCGGCACGACGGACGTGGACGATGCGTTGCCCGGCGACGAGACGGGGCCGCCCGCGGCCGATCTCGACTACCTGCACGCGACGCTGGGTTTCCTGCTCGACCCGGTGCCCGCGCGGTCCGAAGTGCAGTTTGCCTACGCTGGGTGGCGTTCGCTGCCGAATGCGCAAGGACCGCCGGGACCGCTGAATCGCGAAGGGTTCCTCGTTACCGAACGGCTGCCTTGCGGCGATCTGCACACCGTGGTGGGGGGCAAGCTCACAACGCATCGTTCGTTTGCCGAGCGCGCGGTGGGCAGGATCTTCGCACTGCACGATCCGTCGCCGACGCGCGAATTGGCGCTGCCAGGCGGCGATGGGCCGCGCGAAGTCACCGACCCGCTGTGGTGGCGGCACGGCAATCGGGTGGCGTTGGTGCGCGCGATCGTTGCCGAAGAACGGGCTACGGGGCGCCTGTTGTGCCCACATCGCCCGTTCCTCCTCGCCGAAGCGATCGCCGCGCTGCGCCACGACGGCGTGGTCACGTTTGCGGATCTCATGCTGCGGCGCCTCGTGCATTCGTGTGGGCCTTGCCTCGAGCCGGGCTGCCTCGCTGTCGCCCATGCCCTCTTCGTGCACGAACGGCGCTGGCCCGTCGATCACGATGCGACTGCCGCGATCGCCCGGCTGCGCGCCGAGATCGCGGTGCTGACCGGAGATCTCGTGGCGTGGCGCGAAGCCGCGGCAATGCCGCCTCCTGGCACTACGATAGGAATGCCGTGACTTCGCAACCCACCCAGTTTGTCGACTTCCCTGCCTCGCTGCAGTGGCTCGATCGCCCCGCCTTGTCGCGCGCAACGGGCCTGCGCGGTCATGTGCTCGCGATCGTGTCGTGGCGACTTGGCTGCGTGCACAGCCGGCAGGCACTCGCGGAGTTTGCGGCGTTGCAGCGAACCTACGCGGGACGGGCGTTCGCAATGGTGGCGGTGCATTCCCCGTGCCTGCCCGCCGAACACGATCTCGCGCGCGTGCGGCGCGTGCTCGCGGAGCGCACCGTGCCGATCACGGTGGCGATCGATGCCGCGGGCGAACTGCGGCGTCTGCTTGGTCACCGTTGTTTGCCGGGGCTCGCGCTCGTCGATACCGACGGCGCGGTGCGTTTCGTCGGCCACGGCGAACCCAATCGACTGCGCGTCGAAGAGGCGATCGAGTCGCTGCTAGAACGCGCCGAACGCAACGGCACGGCCGCGCGGGTGCCGTTCGTGCCTGGTCTTCTCCCGGCGCCGGACGCCCGGCCGCTGTTGCCGAGTGCGATCGCGAGAGACGGGGAGACGCTGTGGGTGGCTTGCCCTGGCCACCGCCGCGTCTACGAAGTCGACAAGTCGGGCACGGTGATCCGGACGATCGGCAGCGGCCAACCCGGCACCGCGGATGGGCCCGCCGCGACCGCGAGTTTTCACACGCCGATGGGCTTGCTCACGCATGGCGATCACCTCGTGGTCGCCGATGCCGGTGCGCACACTCTGCGCGCAATCCATCGCCAGACTGGCGAAGTTGCGACCTGGTGCGGCAACGGTCGCCGCAACACGGATCGTTTTGGCGGCGCGTTTGGCGACCAACAGGGACTGTGTTCGCCCGTGGCGATGGCCGCGCTCGACGGAGGCATCTACGTGAGCCAGGCGGGCGCCCATCAGGTCTGGCAGTTTGATCCCGAGACGCAGGCGGCGACGGCGTGGATCGGCACCGGGGCGCGTTCGTTGCGCGATGGCGGCGAAGAGGCGACGTTTGCCGAGCCGTGGGGCATCGCGGTGCGCGAGGATGCGGTGTTCCTTGCCGATGCGAGCAATGGTGCGTTGCGCAGGGTCGACCTCGGCCACAACTTCGTGCGCACCGTGGCGCAGGGGCTCGCGCGGCCGATGGGGCTGGTCGTGCATGGCGCGGACGTGTTCGTGGCCGATGCGTGGCAGGCCGCGGTGGTGCGCTGGTGTGAAGGTGCGGAGCTCGCGGCGGGTTTTGCGGATCGCAAGCAAGGCCTCGTCGAGCCGGTCGCCCTCACGATCGCCAGCGACGAACTCTGGATCGCCGATGCGGGCGCCAATTGCCTGTTCGTGGCCGATCTTCCGGGTTCTGGTGCACTGCGCCGTGTTGAGTTGTCGGGCTGGCCGGCGTTGCCGCAGCCCGTGCACGACGAACGCTACGCGCGGTTCGCGGAGCCGTTGCAGGCGCTGGAATTCTCGGATGTGACGTTGCGCATCGAGTTGCCGCTGGCCGATGGCGAGCAGTTGGATGCCGCGTTGCCGTGTCAGGTCTCGGTGCTCGACGAAGGGGTTCCCGTGCTCGCCTGTGATCGCAACGCGAGTGTTTCGATCGAAGACGGCTGTGCGGTCATGCTCGTGCCGATCTCCGATCGTGGTCACGGTGCCCTGCGCGTGCGCGTCGAAGCAACCGTTCGCGCGGGCGCTTCGGCCCAGCCGCGGCAGCGTACGTGGCGTTACGTGGTGCCGGTCGAAGTTGGCACCGCGGGCGGTGTCGATTGCGTCGTGCGCGCGCTCAGCGAACGCACGTGATCGAGCCGTCGTCGCCGAGCAGCGTGAACGCCGCGTGCTGGCCGATTGCGAGGCTGCCAAAACGCTCGGCGCCCGCGACGAGTCGCGCGGCATTGCCGCTCGCTACGCGGGCGAGTGTCCACGGCCCCGCCTGCGGCACGAATTGCAGGAAGTTGCGTGCACACAGCGCCATCGTCAACGCCGAACCGGCAAGACGGCCTTCGGCATCGCGCACGACGCCGTTCTCGGCAAACACGCGGATGCCGGACAAATGGTATTGCCCATCGGGCATGCCTGCGGCGGCCACCGCATCGCTGACGAGCGCGAAACGATCGGGGCCAAGGATGCGGAACGCGTTGCGCACCATCGCGGGATGCACGTGCACGCCGTCGAGGATCAGCGGGCACAGCAGGCGCGCTTCGTCGAGCGCCATGCCGGCGACCCCGACATCGCGGTGGTGCAGCGGGCCCATCACATTGAACAAATGGGTGACGGCGCGCGCGCCCGCGTCGACGCATTCGGCAAAACCCGTGGTGCGATCGCAGTGGCCGATGGCGCACGTAACCCCGTGTTTGCTGAGATGCGCGATGGCTTCGGCGGCACCGGGGCGCGCGTTCCCGATCGTAAGCAGCTTCAGCGTGCCGTTCGCCGCCGTCAGCAGCGCCTCGAGATTCTTTGGCGTCGGATCGACGAAACAGCGCGCGTCGTGGGCGCCCGGGGCCGTGAGGAACGGGCCTTCAAGGTGCAGGCCGAGCGGTACCGCGCCACAGCCGCGGTAGCCCTCGATGCATTTGGCCACGGCGGCGACCTGCTCCAGCAGCTGTTCCCACGGCGCAGTGATCAGCGTCGGCAGGAACGCGACCGCGCCGCCATCCCAGACCGCCTGCGCCACGGTGGCGAGGGCATCCGGGGTCGCTTCGTCGATGCTGCGGCCGCCCGCGCCGTTCACCTGGAGATCCACGAATCCCGGTAGCAGGGTGCCGCGCAGCCGGACCGCGGTGGAACCTGGTTCGCCCTGGTCGATGGCGTCGATGCGGCCGTTCGTTGCTGCGATGCGGCAACTGGCCTGGATGGCGTGTGGAAGCACCGCGCGGTCGACGATCCATTCCGATCTGGTCACCCTGCCACGGTAGGGCTTGGAGGCCGCGCGCGCCAGCGCACCCGAACGGCGGAACGTATGGTTCCCTTGCCCGGCGGCGGGACTACGATGCCTCACAATGCGCTCGAGCTCGCTCGTAACCTGGATTCTCGTGCTGTGTGGAGCCCTCTGCGGCCTCTTGGTCTCGCAGCTCGTGCCCAAGGAGTTCCGGAACGGCATTCCAGATCTGCACCAGCAGGACTATCGGCTCGTTCGCACCGAGACCACGGCCTACGAGATCTCCGACGCCAAGTGGATCTCGGTGCCGTGGCTCTACGCGGACTTCGATCTGTCGATGGACGTCGAGCTCAGCGAGAAGATGGACCTCGATGTGCTGGTGCGGCAGGTCGAACCACGGCGCATCGGCAACAAGACGATTCCGTTCGACGGGCGCTTCTCGGTGCTGCGGTTGTCGACGGAGCGGGCCGGCGAAGTGTGGCGAACGCGCGAGCAGGCGTTGTTTGAGCGGCGCACTGGTGGGGCGGAGCTCGCGGCAGGATACACGGCGACGGTATGGGTGCAGGCGCGTGGTCGCATGCTGCGCGCGAACGTGGCGGGGACGTGGTACCCGTGGTTCGAAGCGGACGACGTATACGGTTCGCTGACGCTCGTGGCGCACGGTGGCAAAGCGGTACTGAAGAGCCTGCTGATCACGAATCTCGGCCAGCCGCGCGCGTGGTTGTGGTCGCAGTGGTTGTGGATTGGGATGGGTGTGGCGATGGGGTTGTTTCAGGCGCTGGTCGTGGGGTTCCTTCGGCTGAGCGCCCTGCGTAGTTGTGGGGTAATGGTATTTGTGAACCTGCTTGCAGTAGTCGTTCTAACGCAAGTTCCGTTTCTGGTGCCAGAGTGGCCAAAGCTCGAATTGCCACCGACCATTGCCTTTTGGGTGTGTTTCCTACCTGGTTTGATACTTGCTGTGGGGCTCCTGGCCGTTGAGAAGACAAGGGAGGGAGGGCTGTGGTACTTCGTTGTGTTGACAGTTTGGGTCTACGCACCGTTAGAGGTGATCAGCATAGCTCGCACCTACCGAGTCCCTGATTCGAGTGAGAGACGCGTCATCAGCACGTTCGGCCCCGCCTCCGGCTCGGCCCCGAGCGAAGCACTCGCCCAACGCGTGCGTGGCCCGTACGAAGTCCACGACGTCTCACCAGTCGAGTACCGGGTGTTCCTGCTCGGCGGTCAATTGCTCTACAACCGTGCTGCGCCGGAGCAGCATCTCGAACCGCTGCTCAGTGGTGACCTGCGCACGCAGTTGGGGCAACGGGTCGATGTGCCGTGCTTGCCCACCGAGGATGGTTACTCTGGCCAGCAGTGGAGCATGTTCGAGACCTTCTACAGGGCATACAACCCGAACGTGATCGTGTTTGGCGTGCCGCGGGATGAGGCCGCGCTAGTGAATGGTCTGCCGCGCTCGTCGTCGCCTAGTCTCAACCTGGCGCTTGAGGCTGCGCGTGAGTACTGCACCAAAAACCTGATCCAGCTCGTTCTCTTCACCGAGGCCCAATTGCCCCCAGACCTCATGGCGGTGCTGCAAAAGGCCGAATCGAAGGACCTGCCACTTCTTGTCGCGGGCGCCGACGAGTCGCCGGTGGACCTCAGCAAACGTCTCGCCGACACGATCGCGCCGCTGCTGAAGGCACAGAAGGGCAAGAAG